>DATGXA010000026.1:0-10550 GCA_035299125.1 Opitutaceae bacterium | reverse complement strand
ACTCAAGATGTAGATTACTCCTTAGACGGCACTCCATTGGACAATTTAACAATAGAAAATCTCCCAGCAGGCATGCGGAACGCGATCGGCGGGTCGCCCAAGTTCGCACCGAGCACGCCGAGGCGGAGCTGGCCAAGGCGGTCCGCCACGACCGCTACCTGTTGGCACGTTCGCAGGTCGCGCAGGAGCAGCTCCGCCGCATGACCCGGCGTGTGATCACGGCGCAGGAGGAGGAGCGGAAGCTGATCAGCCGGGAACTCCACGACGAGATCGCGCAGATCCTCACCGGCATCAACGTCCAGCTGGCCATCCTCAAACAGGCCTCGACGGTGAACGATCGCGGACTGCGCCAGCGCATCGCCCACACGCAGCGTTTCGTCGAGAAATCCGTGACGGCGGTCCACCGTTTCGCGCGCGAGCTGCGACCGGCGGTGCTCGACGATCTCGGCTTGGTCCCTGCGTTGCGCGCGCTCATCCGGAACCAGCCCGAGGGGCGTTCGTTGCACATTCGTTTCGTGTCCGATCCCGGGATCGAGGTCCTCGACGGCGCCAAACGCACCGTGATCTATCGCGTGGCGCAGGAGGCGCTCACGAACGTGGCGCGCCACGCCCATGCCACCCAAGCGACGGTGCAGGTCAAAAAGAGTCCGCTCGGGATCGAGCTCGAGGTTCGCGACAACGGCCGCGCCTTCGATGTGCAGCGGGTGCTCGGTTCCAGGAACCGGAAACACCTCGGTCTGCTCGGCATGCGCGAACGGGTCGAGATGGTGGGTGGTGTGCTCACCATCGAATCCTCCCCGGGAAAGGGCACCGCCATCTGCGCCCACATCCCGCTGAAGAAGACGGCGAAGGCAGCCAGCCCATGAATCCGACCACCATTCTATTGGCCGAGGATCACGTCGTGGTCCGCGAGGGGGTGTGCGCGTTGCTCGAGGCGAGCGGTGAATTCAAGGTGGTGGGGCAGGCGGAGACGGGGATGGAGGCGGTGAGTCTGGCCGCCGAGTTGCGACCAGACGTCATCGTCATGGATATCGCGATGCCCGGCCTCAATGGTTGCGAGGCCACCCGCCAGATCATCGCGCAGAATCCGGCGGCTCGCGTGCTCGCGCTCTCGGCCCATAGCGATGACGAGTATGTCGTCCGCATGGTCGCGGTCGGCGCCTTGGGATTCGTCGAGAAACAGGGCTCGAGTGCGCTCCTGTTGCGGGCGATCCGGGAGGTCGCGGCCGGCAGGGTCTTCTTCAGCCCCGGCATCACTCGGCTGCTACTGCGCAACCAGCGCCGCGCGCGGGAACAGGGTCAGCCCGCCGGCACCCAACGCGACTCGCTTACCTCCCGCGAGGAGGAGGTGTTGCAGCTCGTGGCCGAAGGCGCGGCCAACAAGCAGATCGCCGCGCGCCTGGGGATCTCGATCAAGACGGTCGAGAAGCACCGGCAGCAGCTGATGAACAAACTCGACATCCACGAGACCGCCGGTCTCACCCGCTACGCCATCGCATCCGGCACGATCGAGGCCGACGGGAAAGCCGGACGTTATTGAGCGTCCGCGCGGCGGCGCTGATGGTGCTGAATATCCAGACACGACGACACGAACATGCCTACCCAATACGCGATCGACTATCTTCCCTTCGTCGCCCGCCGTGGCCGTGAGTTCACCCGCCACGCGGGCACGCGGGCGGAGGCGGAGACCGCCGTGATGCAACTGCTTCTGGCCGGTTCGCGCATACTCGTGATCCGCCGCGGCGGCGCCGCGTTGCCGGGGCGCGACTTCGATCAGTTGGTCAAGGAGGCGGCGGTGCGCTGCATGTCGGGCCTGCTGCTGGCTTCCTTGGCGCTCAGCCCAGTGGAACTCAAGACGCGGTTCGATCTCGCCGCCTGAGTCGTGGTCGATCCGCGAGGGGCCAGGGGAGAAAAGCCGAGTGCTGAAAAACCGAGGCGTCGCTCGGCCGAGCGCGGAGGCGGAGGTCTGCATAACCACGGTCTGGATCGCGTCGCTCGACGCTGGACTCGCCAGCGGATCGTGGCGCATGAGCTTGCCTGGCGCGACGTCTGCGCCGGGCGGATGCGGCGTCGACCGGGCGAGGTTCGCCTCGGGACCGCTCGTTGGCGGACCATGTCAATCAATAGTTGACATGGCGGCCTGCGCGCCGTGCCTTGTGCGCGGTGCAGCCGTTCCGGGTGGGCGAAACGCTCCCCTCCCGGGGGCGCGTGGGGGCGAGGGCGGGGCGGGGAGGCGGAAGCGCGCGCGATTGGCGTCAGGCGGCGCTCGGGGCGGCCGGCTCGTGTCGCTGCAAGCGGGGGTCGGGGCTGCCGAGTTCGTAGGTGATCCGACCTTCGAAGATCTCGCGCAGGGCGATGTCCTCAAGATCGAGCTTCTCAAGCGACTCGACGAGCGGGCGGGCGCCGCGGCGGAGCATTTTCACGCGAGTGGAGACCACGTTCACCAACACGTACGGGTCGTCGATGGTGAGGGATGCTTTGGCGAGGTAGTCGTCTCTCATGGGAGGGGGTGCGGTGCGGAGGCCGGTGTTGTGAAGTTGATTGTCGGGCGGATCGGTCGCGGGTGCCGAACCTGTGTGTGTTGGCGGCCGGCGGGAATGCGCGCTGGCCCAACGCGCACGATAGCGGAGCGCTGTCGCGTCCGATAGTGGGTGTTGCCCGACCAAGCGGTCGCGGCGAGCAAGGCAGACGCGGTCGGGTTTCACCCCATTTCGGGGCGATGCTGCGGGCCGTAGATTCCGACATGAAAATCGCCTCCGCTTCGCCTGCCCCTCCGCAGGCCCCGGCGAAAGGGTTTGGTGTTTCGGCGCGAGCCGGACTCCGGGGGCTGGGCGCCGGCTCGGCAGCGAGGAAGCTGCAGCAATCGCTGCATTCTCGCGGCGCGGCCGCGGCGGGCGACGGACCGAGCGCCGGAGTCGGCCTCTGGATCGACCACCGCAAGGCGGTGATCGTGTTCGTCTCCCTGCGCGGAGCGCGGACGACGCTCGTGCTCTCCCGGCTCGACAAACAGCCGGGTCGGATCGCCGGGCGGAGGTCGACCGTCCCGTTTGAGGCGCAGTTGGTGCCGGCGGACGACCGCCGGGAGCGACGTTTCGCCGGGCAGCTCGATCTCTATTACGACGCGGTCATCGCCTGCATCGCCGCCGGCGGACCGATCCTGGCCTTCGGGCCGGGGGAAGCGAAGGGCGAGCTGCGTCGCCGGCTCGCGCGGAACAAACAGGACCGCCGGTACTTCGAGTTCGTCCCGGCGGACAAGATGACGGGGCGGCAGATCGCCGCGAAAACGATGGAGTGGATCTCCTCGCTCCGCGCGGAGGCGCCGTCTCGGCGGCGTTCCGGTCGCCCGCAACGGTGAATCTCCGGGAGGAACACCCATGAATCCAACGGCAGCACAACGAGGTGACGGCGGCGGGCGGGCCCCGTCCTCTGTGGCCGAGTGGCGGCGGGTAATCGCCACCTACCAGAAATCTTCGGCGGGGCGCGCGAGCTGGCAGGCCGTCAGTTCGGTGGGGGCCTATGTGCTGGTGTGGACGCTGCTGTACTTCACCGTGTCCAGATCCTGGTTGCTAACTTTGCCCCTGGTCGTGCTCGCCGGTGCGCTGCTGGTCCGGCTGTTCATCCTCTTCCACGATTGCACCCACGACTCGTTCTTCCCGTGGCGGCGGGCGAACATGATCCTTGGTTTCGTGCTGGGCGTGGTGACGTTCACGCCGTTCCGGCACTGGCGCTGGGAGCATGCGCAGCATCACGCGACAGCGGGGGATCTCGACCGGCGCGGCACGGGCGACATCTGGACGATGACGGTGGACGAATACCGGAACGCCTCACGTTGGCGCCGGCTGGCGTACCGTCTTGCGCGGCATCCGCTCACGCTGTTCGTGCTCGCGCCGGCACCGCTGTTCCTGCTCTGGCAACGTTTCCCGGCGAAGGGCAGCGGACGGGCGGAGCGACGCTCGGTGTGGTGGACGAATCTGGCGATCGCCGGGATGGTCGCTGGCCTGAGCTGGCTGTTCGGTTTTCCGGAGTATCTGCTTTTGCAGCTGGGGACACTGGTGGTCGGCGGCGCGGCGGGCGTGTGGTTGTTCTACGTGCAGCACCAGTTCGAGGGCGTGACGTGGGCGCGCCGCGCGGAGTGGGACTTTGTCGCCGCGGCACTGGAGGGTAGCTCGTTCTACCGCCTGCCCCGGATCCTCCAGTGGTTTTCGGGCAACATCGGTTTCCACCACATCCATCATCTCAATCCGCGGATACCGAACTACCATCTCGAGCGGTGTCACCGGGCAGTCGCGCGGTTTTATGCGGTGCGACCGGTGACGCTGTTCGGCAGCCTGCGCTCGCTCGGTTTCCGCCTTTGGGACGAGCGCGGCGGCCGGTTGGTCGGTTTCCGTCACCTTCGGGAGCGGTGCGAGGCGGACTCGGGGAATACCACATCCGCGCCTGGCGGCGAGCATTGGCAGCGCTGAGTCTGCGCGAGAGCGTTCGCGAGCGGCAGTCGTGCTGCGCGGAGGCTGTGTTCGCGCCGAGAACGAGCAGGCCCGGAGGTTGTTGGACCTCCGGGCCTGGGGCGCGCCTATCGTGGGGGGCGCGGTGTTGCGGGTTTGTACGGGCTGCCGAACGAAGTGGATGAAAGGACCGGACCGGCGCGATCTGCCCGCGAGTTGCCGGTGTCGTGAAGCAATGAGGCCCGGAGCCCCTTGCGGAGCTCCGGGCCAAATTGGGGAGTGGGAGTTCGCCACGCTCTCTTTCCCGTGCACCGGCATTGGGCGCTCCGCCGTGGGCGGGCTGCCGGTTCCCCGACGCCATTCATCGCGGCAAGCGATGGTCTCGGTCTCATAGCAGGACCGTCGCGGGCGTTGCCGCCCGTGATTTTCGAGTGAGGCCTCTTGGCCCGGTTCGGTGAGCAACTGCCGTTGCGCACACGCCGGACTGGGTGGGGACACGCCTGCAAGCTCGTTTCGCGTCTCCACCGTTTACCGTCAGGGCGGCACCGGCGGGATCGCCGGCCGTTGACCTGACGCTACGGGTCTGACCTCTTACCTCTCAGGTTGCGTTTTCGTTTGCAGTTGGGTGATCGCGTTTGGCGCGACCGCCCCAAGCGAGGAGGTTTTGCAGGCATTGCCACGCCCGCTCGCTCCCCGACGAACCGTTGGCCGTTTGCGGTCCCTCGCCTCTCGGCGGGGCCTTGGGCGCGCGGGATGAGTCGCGCGACTGGCCGGCGGTCGCCGTGCTGATTCGCAGCAGCAACCATTACCCTCTGGGTAACTGCGTCGGCACCTTCGGTCGAAACGTCCTGGGTGCCTGACTCGGCTCGGTGGCGGTTTCTGAATTCGCCCCTGGCCGCGCAGCTCCTGATTCGCATTTCCGGACGGGTGCGACCCCGCCCAGAGGAGCTGGTGACATCTGCCTGCCGCGCGGCTTGCGCCGGCTGCGGAGGGGAGGACCGGACCAGCTCCGGTGCTCCTTTCCCCGGTTGCCCGGGATTATCCCTCGCGGGTGTCCGCCGGCCGTTGCAGGCCGCTCGGTCTTTCGCGGGTTCGGTCAAAGAACGAGACCGAACATGCGGCGCCGCGGGGCGCGGTCACGGCTTTCTTCCTCACAAGTTGTTGGGTGGTCCGGACCGGTGAACAACTTGTGGGCAACGTTGTGCGGGTGTTTGTTCACCGCGCGGCCGCGGCGGCGGTGGATCACTGGGCCGGGCTGGCGGACCAGCCGACTCGCACGCGGGCGAAGCGGCGGGAGGCGGGGACGGTGTCGACAACGAGAACGCGTTCCCAGAGCGTGTCGATCGCGGTGACGGTCTCGGTGCCGGCGAGAGCGGACCAGCTCGCGAGATCGGAGCTGGCCTCGACGTGGTACGTGAGCTGGGCGGCATCTTTGCGGCGGAGAAGCTCGACGGTGAGGTAGGTGGTGCCGCCGACGGTGGTGGTGCCGATCGTCGGCAGGCCGGCGGTGCCGGTGCCCGGCGTGAGTGTGCGTGTGTCGACGCTCGAAGGGTTCAGGTTGAAGGCGAACTTCAGGAGATTCTCGATACCGTCGCCGCTCGGATTCGCGGCCATCGCGGCGGCAGCGCTGGGGAGCGCGTGGGCGACGGTCCAGTCGGAGTAGGCGGTGCCGGCCACGACGACCTCCGCGGCGGGGCCGTAGGGCTGCCAGGCGCCGTTGGCGAAATTGCGCACGCGGTAGGCGTAGAGGCCGCTGGCTTTGCCGGTGATCGCGAAGCTGGTGGCGAAGTTGGCGGAGCTGAGTGTGGTCCAGTTGCCGTGGCTGGCGATGGCGGTGCCCGCGATCGTGATGTCGTCGAGCGCGAAGCCGTACTGGGGGAAGCCGCTGTAGCCATACACCCGCTCGAAGTTCGCGACGAAGCGCAGGCGGCAGCTGTCGCCCACAATCAGACCGGCGGTGGCGAGCTGCGCGGCGGTGATCGTGCGCTGCGACCAGGTGCCGATGTAGCCGCCGTTGTCCGTGCGCAGGGTGGTCCAGGTGAGACCATCGTCGTTGGAAACCTGGCACCTCAAGGTGCCGCAGTTCGCGACGAGCTTCGAGAGCAGATAGTAGCTGATCGTCGTGCCGGCCTGATAGGTGAACGGCTGGCGTAGCGTGATCGCCTGCACCGAGGAGCCGGGGATGAGCGCGTAAGAATAGGATCCGGTGCGCGCGCCGCCGGAGCTGCGGGCGGCGGTGCCGGAGAGGACCCAGTTCTCGAACGCGGTCTCGTCGTCCTCGGCGCTGTCGGCGAATGCGGTGAGCGTCACCGGCTCGCCTTCCTGGAGCTCGTAGTAGCTCGACGTCGAGCAGGCGGGCCAAGCGAGGATGAAGTCGCGATCGGTCTCGGTCTGCTCGGGCACGGCGGTGCGGAGCGTGGCGACTTCGAACGTGGCGGTCGTGCTCGCGGCGGAGAAATCGGAGAGGCGGAGCCACGTGCGTGTCGCCGAGGCGCTGCTGCGCGCGTACTGGGAGCCGGGTTGGTAGAGGAGGGCGTTGGTGTTGTCGTTGCCCGTCTCGTCGCGGAAGCCGCCGGCGAGGCCGTTGGTGCTGGTCCACACATCGCCGGGCTCGGAGGAGGCGGTCTGCGCGCCGAGGGAGTTGTTGCCGTCGGCCTCCTCGATCTTGACCGCGGGATGATCCCAAGTGCCCAGGTCGTTATTCTCGCTCGCGCTGGCGACGTGGTAGATGAGCAGACCGGGGTGGATCGCGCTGGTGTTGTCGAAGCCGACGCGGGCGCGGTTCTCGACGAGGAAGTACTCGCCGTTGGCCGTGCCGTCGCGAAGGAGGCCGATCTCGGGGTGGTCCTCCACGCTGGCGAGGGCGACATCCGCCCGGGTGTGCAGCACCGTCGGGGTGACGAAGCCGAGGAAGCATTTGCTCCACGCGTCGAAATGCGCGGGCGTGTTGCCGAGCGAGCCGTTCCACGAGCCGCCCGCCATGAGGCTCCAGTCGCCGAGCCCGTCGCTGGTGCCGCTGTAGTCGTAGAGGTCGGGCAGGCCGAAGAAGTGTCCCAACTCGTGGCAGATGACGCCGATCCGCGCGATGCCGGTGTTGCCGGCGAGGCCGCGCAAGGCCGGCTCGGTGTGGTAGCGCTTCATCGACACGCTGTCGGCGGTGGCGAGGGCGCTGGTCTCGCCTTGATGCGACCAGATGTAGCTGGCCGGAGCGCCGCCGTATTCCTCGCCGTGGCCGGAGTGGATGATCGTGAGGCAATCGACCCAGCCGTCGCCGTCGGAATCGCCCTGCGAGAAATCGAACCCGGCTGCATCGGCCGCCGCGATGGCGTCGGTCACCATCGCCGAGGCGCGTGCGTCGTCGTTGTCGCCGTAGTACGCTTCGTTGTTCGGCAGCTTCACCCACGCGGTGATGAGGCTGTCGACCGTGAGTTTTCCATAGGAGACCTCGCGGTAGTAGTCGCGCACGGAGCCGACGGCGCCATCGGCCGAGTAGTTGGTGGTATTGAAGAGCGCGGCGTACTCGGCGGTGGCGGTGCGGCCGTGGGCAGCGAGCACCGTGGAGTTCGCGGAGTCCCAGTGGTCGGCGAAGCAGGCAAGAATGACGACGTTGCGGACGGTCTTCGTTCCGGAAACGGGGATGCGTTGTGGCGGAGTGGTTGCCTCCTCGGCTGGCGTCTCAGGCTCGACCGCGCTCGGCGAGACGCGCGACACCGCGCTGCTCGCGGCATCGGTGGTGCCGCTCCGCAGTTGGAGGCGTTGCGTGCGGATCTTCTCCTTGAGCGAGCCGACGGTGGGGCGGGCCCGACGTTTCAGACCGAGTTTGAGGGGGTCCTTCGTTCCCACTCGTGCACCTTTCACCGCGCGAAATTCGGCGCGATCCGCGACGGGACGTGCATACTCCCAGTAACCGTCGCGCTGGTTTTTCACCGTTGCGTAGCCCGCCTCGGTTTCATCCCACGAGAAAAATTCGTCGCCGCGCCGCACGAGGCGGACCGTCGTGCCATCCGGTTGCTTCACCTCACTCGCCTCCGGAGCGGCGGGAACGGCATGGAGTGTGGCGATGGCGGTCGCGGACAGGATTCCGGCGAGGGTGAACCGTAGCGCCGCGCGAAGATGGATGTGGGGCATAGCGAGTAGGGAGGATCTGCGTGTTGAGGACGGAGGCATGGGGTCTGTATTTTGTCCTGCAATGCGAAAACCGGGTCCGCCGTCCGACTACGAGTCGGTCGCGGCGCCGAGGGCGGACGGTGGTGCGGACCGACCTCCGCGCTTGCGCGGAGCGTGGGCGGTCGGCTGTGTTGGGCGCTTCCTCCGAACGCCGATGCCCGATCCCCGCGAACTGCCCATCTACGAAATCCAAAGCGCGCTGCTCGACGGCGTGCGGGCAACCGGGCGCGTGGTCGTACAGGCGCCAACGGGCTCGGGAAAGTCGACGCAGGTGCCGAAGATGCTGCTCACCGCCGGGTTGCTCGAACGCGGCCAATGCGTGGTGCTCCAGCCGCGGCGCATCGCGGCGCGCATGCTGGCGAAACGTGTGGCGCAGGAACTCGGCGTGCGGCTCGGCGACGAGGTGGGCTACCAGGTGCGGCTCGACTCGCGCGTGTCGGAACGCACGCGAATCCGTTTCGTCACCGAGGGGATTCTGCTGCGGCAGATGACGTTCGACGCGCACCTGCGCGGCGTGAGCGCCCTGGTGTTCGACGAATTCCACGAACGTCATCTCGACGGCGACATCGGCCTCGCCCGCGCGCTCCAAATCCAGCGCACGACGCGCCCCGACCTGATCGTCATCGTGATGTCGGCCACACTCGATGCCGGGCTGCTGCAGAACTACCTCGCGCCGTGCTCGGTGGTGCGCAGCGAGGGCCGCATGTTTCCCGTCGCGACCGAGTACGAGCCGCGCGCCGTGGACCCCGAGCGCGACGACATCTGGGACGTGGCCGCGCGCGCCTGCGCGCGCATCGTGGCGAAGCAGGCGAGCGGCGACGTGCTGGTGTTCATGCCCGGCGCGTACGAGATCAACCGCACGGTGAACGCGCTCCAATATCAGCGCGAGCTGAAGGACTGCCTCGTCTTCGCACTGCACGGCGAGATGTCGCCGGATGATCAGGACCGTGCCGTCGAGCGCTACGAGCGGCGGAAAATTATCGTGGCGACGAATGTCGCCGAGACATCGCTCACGATCGACGGCGTGACGGCGGTCGTCGACAGCGGGCTCGCGCGCATGGCGCGTTTCGATCCACACCGCGGCATCAACACGCTGCTGGTCGAGAAGATCAGCGCGGCTTCGGCCGACCAACGCGCCGGTCGAGCGGGCCGCACCGCGCCCGGCGTGTGCCTGCGGCTCTGGACGGAGCGCGAGCACGCGCAGCGCGCGGCGCAGGAACTGCCGGAGGTGAAACGTCTCGATCTCGCGGAAGTCGTGCTGACGCTCAAGGCCGCCGGAATCGACGATGTCGCCGGCTTTCCGTGGATCGAGCCGCCGGAGCCGAAGGCGCTTGCGCGGGCGGAAGAGCTGTTGCGCGACCTGGGTGCGGTGGCGGTGCGGGGGACAGGAAAATCGGTCGTGATGGCCGGCCTACAGCGAAACACATCCATCACCGAGATCGGCCGGCGGATGCTCAAATTTCCGGTACACCCGCGCTACGCGCGGATGTTTCTCGCGGCGGAGGAGTACGGCTGCGTGCGCACGATCGCGATGATGGCGGCGCTCACGCAGGGGCGGTCGTTCCTGCTGCGCAACGTGGCGCGCGATGTCGAGGAGGCGCGCGAGGAGTTGCTCGGCGCCGAGAACGAGTCGGACTTTTTCCTGCTCATGCGCGCGTACCGCTACGCGGAGCAGGCGCGGTTTTCGGTCGATGCGTGCCGGCGGCTCGGGATCCACGCGCAGGCGGCGCGGCAAGTGGCCCCGTTGTTCGAACAATTCCTCGAGATCGCGCAGGACGAAGGGCTCGACATCGCGGAGCGTCGCGTCGACGGCACGCTCGTGCGTAAGTGCGTGCTGCTCGGGTTTGTCGACCAGCTCGCGCGGCGGCTCGATGCGGCCACGTTGCGCTGCGAACTCGTGCACCGGCGGCGCGGCTCGCTCGCCCGTGAGAGCGCGATTCA
>DATGXA010000025.1:0-49383 GCA_035299125.1 Opitutaceae bacterium | reverse complement strand
CGCCGATCATCGCGAGCACCGGTGCGGCCTGCCGGCGGCAGAGTTCGCCGCCCGCGCGGTCGCTTGGCTCGGGGCACAGCACGACTATTCGAGGCGCTCGAGCGTCCCGCCGGGCGCCGAGGACGTTGTCGTGCGGTGGTTGCGTAGCCGCGAGCCCGGCCACTGCGAGCTGTTCGCCGGTGCGTTGACGCTGCTGGCCCGACGCGCGGGTTTTCCCACCCGCGTGGTGACAGGCTTCAAAGGCGGCGCCTGGAACGACTTCGAACGGTACTACATGGTGCGCAACTCCGACGCGCACGCCTGGTGCGAGCTCTACGATGAGCGCGGCCGGTGGGTGCGCGTGGACCCGACGCCAGGCGGCTCCGGTGAATCCGCGAGCGGCCCCGCTCGCATGGGGCGGCCGGCGGAGGTGGATCGTAGCTGGACGGCGCGCTTCGACGCCCTGCGGATGCTCTGGTACCGACGAATCGTGAACTTCGACAGCGTGTCGCAGGAAGAACTCGTCGATACTCTGCGCGCGGCGAGTCGGCGGAGCGGAGCAGCGTTGATTGCGCGGATCGACCACTGGGGCCGAGCGCTGCGCGATTGGGTGCAACAGCCCTGGAGCTTCGGGCGCGCGGCGCAATGGGGCGGGGTTTCCGCGGCATGCGCGGCGGTTGTCTGGATTGCATGGCGCTGGCGCGCGTTGTGGTGGTGGCGCTGGAAACGGCGTCACCACGCCGACCCGGTCCGGCGCGAGGCGGGGCGCTGGTTGCGGCGATTGGCCTCGGCGCCACGAAGCGGACGCGTGCTCGCGGCGACGGCGGAGCTGGAGCGGCTGCGCTACGGTCCGGTGGAGGGGCGGCCAGCGGCGCTCGCGGTCTTCCGTCGGGCGCGCCGGGCTCGCCGCAGGCCGGAATGAGCGGGAGGAGTTGTCACGCCGTCATGCAGAAACGGCCGGCGTTGCACGCCGGCCGTTTGTAGGCACGTGGTGATTCGCAGAATCAGCCCCGCTTCGGAGAAAGGCGACGCCCGAGAACCAGCGCGGTCAGGGCGATCGCGCCGAGCAGGCCATAGGTCGACGGCTCGGGCACGGCGTTGGGTGCGGCGAAGAAACTCGGGATGTAGTATTCGGACTCGTACGGGCCGAAGTTGGCGAAGGCCCAGTTGTCGAGATTGAGCTGGAAGTCGAAGGTGTAGAAGCCGCTCGCGCTGGCGGAGGTATTTTCGAACAAGCCGGAGAAGCCGCCGGTGACAGCCGCCGGGTCACCCACGCTCGCATAGGTCTCGAAGCCGGCGAGCCAGAAGGCGGGGTCGAGTCCGGAGGCGACGAACCAGAGATGGTAGTCGAGGAAACGGCCGGACTGGTTGGCCGCTGCGGGGGTGCCGTCCCAGAGTCGGGCATTGGGCGCGTCGAGCGCGCCGTGGGCGTCGAACGAGAACTGCGTCAGCGTGGCGTCCCAGAATGCGTGCACGGAGTTGGCGCCGTACTGAAGCGGCACCTGCACGAAGCCGGCGGCGGTGTTGCTGGGGCTGCCGGGCGGCATCCAGTTCGTGCCGATGTGGTATTGATCCTCTACGAACGGGGAGAATCCATTGAAGAGTTGGACGCGGAAATCACGGCTCTCGCCGAGGGTGAACGTCGCGAGGGCGTTGGAGGCGCTCTGAGCGTCGGCGAGGGTGGCGTAACGGGTGACGGAGCCGGTGTAGCCGAATCGATCGGTGTAGGCGATGATCTGTGCTTGGGCGGCGGTCGCAGCGAGGGCGAGGGCAACGAGGAGGAGTCGCATGGTTGGGCTGGTTGCGGCTTGGGGGGCGACTGGGTTTAGCCTTGGAGACTAGCGTAGTTTCGATACCGGCGGTATCAGGCGTTCCCTGAAACAGTGGTCGGTGAGCCCGGAGGGGGTTCTTGCCAAAGCCCGGTGCGATTCTAAGCTGCGGGCCGATGCACTCGCACGAAGTCTTCAAGCAGTTGCTCAAGCGCGTCAGCGCGAAGCAGGTCGCCGGTGAGCTCGGGCTATCGCTGTCGCTCGTGTACAAATGGGCGGAGCCGCCCTCCGAGGGCAGTGGCGCGGCGAACCCGCTCGATCGCGTCGACGCGATCATCAAACTCACGGGCGACGCCACGATGGCGCAGTGGGTGTGCGAGCGTGCCGGCGGTTTCTTCATCAAGAACCCGGAGCCCAAGGCGCATCCGTACGAGCTGATTCCCGCGACGAACAACATCGTGCAGGAGTTCGCGGATCTGCTCGGCGTGATCTCGACGGCGGTCTCCGACGGGAAGATCACCCAAGAGGAGACGGAACGCATCCGCAACCGTTGGGAACAGCTGAAATCGGTGACGGAGGGGTTCGTCCGCGCCGCCGAGGAAGGGAAGCTGCCTCCGGTCGCTTCGGCCGCCGCGCTGGGCAAACCTGGCGCGGGCACGCTCGCGAAGGACTGACCTCGCCGGTACGCGGACTGCGGCCGTGCGCGCCGCGGTTGGACGAGAAACCGGTTGCCGCCGGACCGATGCAGGCGTACGGCGGTGATGAGGCCGCGGTCGGGTCGTTTCCCCCGCTTTGCTTGGGCGGCGGGTGAGAGCCGGCGCCGCGCGGCCGAACACGAACCCCAGCACACCATGGCAAACGACACCGCGGCGGCCTCGAAGAAGGGCTTCGAAGGCATCATCGACTCCATCAAGAACACCGTGACGGACGTCTCCTCGCTCGAGGTCATGACGTTTCGCGGGACGATCACCGGCAATGTGAACGGCGAATACGAGTGGAAGGACCTGATGACCCAGCTGAAGGCGGACAAGGGCAAGCTTACCCTCGCGCTGGCCACGGTCGTGGATCTTGATTCGGACACACGGACGTTCGTCGCCGACGAAGCTCCGCCCCAATGGATCATCGACGTGCACACCGCGGCGGTGGCTTCCGGGCTCGAGGCGCGTCGCGCGATCCTGGAACTGGTGACGAACTCCGTGCGCTCGCTGGTGTCCCCGGCGGGCAAGTGAGCGCGTCATGATCGAGCTCGACGGGGCACGGGCGCAGGCGGCATACGCGGAGTTTCGCACGCGCTTCGATTCGGCCGCGCCGGCGGCTGATCTCGTCGCGACTGCTGGGTACTTCACCGCGGCGTGCGAGACCGGAGCGGTCCCGCCGCTCACGCTCGACGATGAAGATCTGGCGGAGGCGCCCGACGACACACGCGAGCGAATCCGTGCCGTTTACGATCGCCTGCGGCGACTCGGCTATGCGCCATTGCCTTCGGAACCGACGAGCGACTGGCGGGAGTTGCGTCCGGCGTTTGCGGAGTTCCAGCGTGAGGCGGGGTTGTGCAGCGGAGGGCGGATTTGCGGCGAGTTGACGAGGGCGGATTGGCGCGCGTTGCAGGAGATCTTCGATTTCGAAACGCCGATGGAGGTCCCGCGCTGGTTCTCTGGCGACGTGCCGAGCCCGGCGCTCGAACGCGCGACGCGGCTGCGGCTCAGCGTATTTGGTTTCGGGAGCGTACCGCGCGCGGACGACTGGCGGCCGGCCGCCGGGTCCATGGCCGCGTTCGCGGAGGTCGTACAGGCGCTTGGGCTGACTGATGAACCGTTGCCGCCCGCACTCACGCCGGCGTTCGCCGCCACGTTGTTCGGTCACGACGCGCTCGCCGCGAGGATCGCGGCACGATCGGCGCCGCTTCCGGCGAGCGCGCGAGTCCGCGATTTCCTCGTCTGCTTGGCCAAGGTCGAGCTGTGGCTCCACGGCTTCGATATCGCTCCCGACGGCAACCCGGCGCTCACGGTCCGCACATTTCACGCGGGCCGCCACGGGCGCTGGAGCGACGAGCCATCGCCCGTGGCGAACTTCATCGTGCGCGCCTGCGAAGATCTGTTCGCCGATCCCGCGGTGGCGCGGCCGCCGAAACGCCCGGAGCAGATACCCGATCGCGTGCCGGCGCTGCTCGCCGCACTGGAGCGACTGCGGCGCGACGCGGAAACGCGGACTGCGGCTGCGGCGCGCGATTCGGCGGCGCTGATCGGGCGGCTACAGGAACGGCTCGACGCGGAGCCGCGGTTGTGGGCGCGCATCCGCGAAGTGGGGAGGAAACTGACCGGCGCGTTGTTCGATGGCGTGAAACGCGCAGTCGCTTGGCTCGCGCGTTTCTTCGCCAAGGCGATCGATTGGACCGTGAACGCGTTGGCGAATGCGTGGCGCACGGTCTACCACTTCATGGGCAGCGCCGCGATGCGGCTGCGGCGTGCGCTGCGGACATTTGCGGATGGCGTGGACTTCTTCACCGCCGGGCTTGTGACAGACACCGCGGGACAGATCGCGTGCGCGAAGAGCGGTGACTTCGATCTGCGCGTGCTGGTCGACGAGCGTGCAACCGCGGATGAAGCACGCGCGTATGGCGCGGGGTTGCGGCGGCGGTCGCGGGCATTTGCGATCGCGTGTCGCATGATCCGGCTCGTCGCAACGGCGCTGCGAGCGGCATTGACGAGCGCGACGGCGGCGATCGGCGGCTTTGTCCCGCTGCTGCTCGGATTGGCCTCGGCTTATTCGCAAATCCGCGAACTCGACCGTTTGCTTGAAAGTTGCGAGGCCGATACCGACGCTGCGGAACTGCGCTGCCGTTGAGACCGCCACCGAGCGGCAAGTGCGCAGCTCACAGGATCAGCATGGCGTCGCCATAGCTGAAGAAACGGTAGCGGCTTGCGATGGCCTCGGCGTAGAGCTCGCGCAGCCAAGTGATGCCGTCGGTGCTGCCGGGTGAGAGAAACGCGGCCACGAGGCAGAGCAATGTCGAGCGCGGTTGGTGGAAATTCGTGATCAGCGCGTCGATGCCGCGGAACTCGGCGGGCGGATGCAGGAAGAGCGCGGCTTCGTCGCGCACCGCGGCGCCGGTCGGCCCGGCGTGTTTTCGCAGGAAATCCTCGATCGTGCGGACGCTCGTCGTACCCACGGCCAGGCGACGGCCGGGATGCGCGAAGAGCGCGGCCTGTGTCTCCGTCGGAATGTCGTAAAGCTCGCGGTGGATCTGGTGCGCCTCGATGTCGTCGGTTTGGATCGGTTTGAAGGTGCCGAGGCCGACGTGGAGCGTGACGTCGAAGAACTGCGCGCCGGCCGCGGCGAGGCGGGTGTCGATTTCCGGAGTGAAATGGAGACCTGCGGTGGGAGCCGCCACGGCGACGGACTTGGCCCGGTCCGCGTAATGCGTGCGGTAGCGGTCGCGGTCGAGCGGGGCGAGCGCGCCGCCGGTGGACGGATCGCGCGCGATGTACGGCGGGAGCGGAACCTCGCCGATCTTGTGGGCGACTTCGACGATCGAGGTATGGGCCGGCGTCGAGAACGTCACGCGGTAGCCGCGCTCGTCGTGCTTCTCGATGACGGTGGCGGAGAACCATCCGGCGCGGCCGAAGGTGGCACCGGGCGGGAGTTTGCGGCCGGGGCGCAGAAGGCACCACCAGTCGTTGGAGCCGCCGCCGGCGGGTTGATGCAGAAAGCATTCGACGCGGCCGCCGCTGGGCCGTTGAGCGAAGAGCCGCGCGGGGATGACGTTGGCGTTATTGCGGAACAACGCGTAGCGGCCGCCGATCAGGTCGGGCAGCTCGGCGAAGACATGGTGCGCGACGGTGCGGCGCGTGCGGTCGACCACGAGCAGGCGCGACTGATCTCGGCGCGCGGTGGGCGTTTGCGCGATCAGCTCGGGCGGAAGGTCGTAATCGAAGAGTGCAGTTTTCAACGGAGCCCGCGATGGCATGGCGACCGGCGGCGGCCGTCAAGGCACGTGCGCGAGGCGACGCGCGGTGCGAAGGCGTTCAGCGGGACAGCGCGGTGTCGGTTTCGAGGGCGAGCAGAGCGGCGGCCGGGGGCTGTTCCCAATGCTCGCTGTAGGACGAAGTGCGTTCGGCGTAGCCTGTCGACGGAAGCTCGGGATCGTTGGTCACGAAAGTGAGCCGGTCGGTTTGGCAAAGCAGCAGCGAACGACCGAACGGATCGGGCTCGTAACGACGCATGCCGTAGACCGACGAAATGCGCGAATCGCTGGCGGCATCGTGGAGATTGATGCCGCGGAAATCGACACGCACGGCGTGGCCGGTTTGCGCGTCGACCCAGATCGAAAACTCGAGATCGAGCCCGGCGGTGCGGCGCGCGGCGTGGAAGCCGACGCAGCTGCGCCCCTCGACCACGCGTTGCATGGCACGGCGGATGCCGCCGGTGTTCGTTCCCAGGAGGGGATCGGCGGCTAGCAGGGCGTTCTCCACGAGATCGAGCAGGGTATGGGCGTGGCGGACGAGCGGCTCGAACGCGGTCTCGGTCCGCCGGCCGGCGGATTCGACCAGGCGCGCCATGGGTTCGCCGTGACGATCTGGTGTGATCGAGGTGGAGAAATAGACCGTGATGTCGCCGCGGGACGCGCAGGGGCCGACCTTCTCGACGACCTCGGCGAGGCCGGGGATGATCCGGCTGTTCGCGCGGGCGTGGTCGGTGGCGCGTCGCCACAAATCGAGGTCGGAGGTCGGCGCTCGGTGGTTGGGGGGCGCTGTTTGGGCGCGGCGGTTGTTAACGTGTGGGATGTGGGGAGCGAACATGGCGCGTGACGAGGCCCATCATGCCAAGAACGGGCGCTCGCGTCTCGCGATGCTTTGCCGACGGGGAAATCCGGGTGAATCGCGGGCCGTGGCTTGGGCGAACGGTTCCGTGGCTGGCAAAGGGTGGGCGAGGGTGGGGCGCGCGGGCTTCGGAACGGCGCGCTCGAAAAAAGGCGGAGCCGGTTTCGGCTCCGCCTCGCGGGAGAAATGATCTGTGGCGCGCGTCCGCCGCGTGGCGCCAGCCAATCAGCGCGCGGCGGCGCGGTTCAAGGCGCTGAGGAGTGCGCGGATCGACGCGGTTTCGATGTTGGTGTCGATGCCGGCGCCGAAGAACTGCAGGCCGCGGTCGGTCTTGATTTGGATGTACGAGGCGGCCTTCGAATCAGCGCCTTCGCCGAGCGAATGCTCGTTGTAGGAAACCAGTTGGAAGTTCTTCAGGCCGGCGACCTCGAGCGCGTGGACGAAGGCGGCGATGGGGCCGTTGCCGGTGCCCTTCAGGGTGCGCGGCTGGCCTTCGACGAGCAGCGAGGCGGTGCACTCGGTTTCCTGGTGCTGGCCGCCACGCGGGCGCGCGGAGAAATCGGCGAGCGAGAAGGGCGCGGCGCGGTTGATATATTCGTTGAGGAAGAGCGCGTAGATCTCGTCGGCGCTGATCTCGGTGCCCTTGGAATCGGCGTAGTCGTTGATGATCTTGCCGAACTCCTTGTGCATGGCCTTCGGGAGCTGGAGGCCGTACTCCTTCTCGAGGATGTAGGCGACGCCGCCTTTGCCGGATTGGCTGTTGATGCGGATGATCGCGCGGTAGGTGCGGCCGATGTCGGCGGGGTCGAGCGGGATGTAGAGCACATCCCACGGGCGCTCGGGGGATTGTTTCACCCACGATTTCTTGATGGCGTCCTGGTGCGAGCCGGAGAACGCGGTGAAGACCAACTCGCCGACGTACGGGTGACGCGGATGAACCTCCATCTTGGTGCAGCGCTCGTAGATCTCGCGGACGTGGTTGATGTCGGAGAAATCGAGGCCGGGATGGATGCCGTGCGTGTAGAGGTTGAGCGCGACGGTGGAGACATCGAGGTTGCCGGTGCGTTCGCCGTTGCCGAAGAGGGTGCCCTCGACGCGATCGGCGCCGGCGAGCAGGCCGAGCTCGGTGGCGGCGACGCCGGTGCCGCGGTCGTTGTGGGTGTGGAGGCTGATGAGCGTCGACTCGCGGCGCGTGAGATGCGTGCACATCCACTCGATCTGGTCGGCGTGGATATTGGGCGTGGCGTACTCGACGGTGGCTGGGAGGTTGAGGATGATCTTGTTCTGCGGCGTGGGCTGCCAGACATCGGACACGGCCTCGCAGATCTCGAGGGCGAATTCGAGCTCGGTGCTCGCGAAGCTCTCCGGCGAGTACTCGAGGCGGATCTCGGTGCCGGTGGCGACGAGGGGCTGCATCTTCTCCTTGAGGAACGCGATCGCGTGCGTGGCGATGGCGACGATCTCGGGTTTGGAGGCGCCGAAGACGTATTCGCGCTGCTTGGGTGAGGTGGAGTTATAGAGGTGGAAGATGACGCGCCGGGCCCCGCGGAGCGCCTCGAGGGAGCGGATGATGAGATCCTCGCGGCATTGGCAGAGGATCTGGATCGAAACGTCGGCCGGGATGCGGTTCTCCTCGATGAGGCGGCGGCAGAAATCGAACTCGATCTGCGACGCGGAGGGGAAGCCGACCTCGATCTCCTTGAAGCCGATCGCCACGAGCATCTCGAAGTATTCCAGCTTCTCCTCGACGCTCATCGGCTGGGCGAGGGCTTGGTTGCCGTCGCGCAGGTCGACGCTGCACCAGATCGGGGCACGCGTGAGGGTGCGGCTGGGCCACTGGCGATTGGGCAAGCGGACCGGCGGGAACGGGCGATACTTCGTGATCGGCGGCTTTTGCATGACAGAAATTGGTGAACGGAGAAGTTGAACGGGGCGGATTCGCTCCGGGGAAACGGCGCCGGCGGCGCCGCAACAAAGGGGTTTCCCGGAGATCAGGACAGCGCCAAGCGGCGCAGTCGCAGCAGGCCGCTGGTAAGTCGAAGCGCTGTCGGGAGGAGGTTCACGCGGCGGAGTAAGTCGGGCGTGCGGCGCGGTGTCAACGGCAGGGACACGATCTGGCCGGCCCACATCGATGCCTGCAGGAACGAGGCGAGCGTGCGGGATGCGTTTGCGCAAGACGCGTCGATTCTGTGAGCTCTCGGTAACCTCGATCGGCGAAGGCACGTCATAGCTGATGTGTTTTTCGAAGCCGCAACAACATGGACGACCAAGCGCCCGACTATGACGCACTGCTGGCCGGCGTACGCCGCAATGACCAGACCGCCGCGCGTGCGCTCGTCGAGGCGCTGCACCCGCTCGTCCGCAAGATCGTGCGTTCGCATCTGCCGCGGCGAGTCGCCGAGGAGGATCTCGCGCAGGAGGTTTACCTGAAGATGTTCAGCCGGCTCGAACAGTATCGTGGCGAGATGCCGTTGCCGCATTGGGTTTCGCGAATCGCGGTGACGACCTGCATCGACCAACTCCGGCATCAGCAGCGGCGACCTGAGCTGCGCTGGGCCGACCTTTCCGAAAACGAAGCCGAAGTGCTCGACGCCGTGCTCGCCGGCAGCGATGGCGAGGACGCCACCGACGCGTTGGCGGCCAAGGAACTCGTCCGCCGCCTGCTTGACCAGCTAGCCCCTGCCGATCGCACCGTGATCACACTCCTCGATCTCGAGCAGAAATCCGTCGCCGAAATCCGGGAACTGACGGGCTGGGGCACGAGCATGATCAAGGTTCGCGCTTTCCGCGCCCGCCGAAAACTGCGCAAACTCTTCGAGCAACTGGAACGAAAGGAATGCCCATGAAACGCCCCGATCCTTGGCTGCGCCTCGTCGCCGCGGCCCGCCGCGCGCCGGAGGATGAGACCTCGCTGCTGCCTCCGGGCTTTGCCACCCGTGTCGCCGCCCAAGGTCTGGCCCTACGCCGCGAGCCGGCCGACTTCTTCGGTTTCGTCGCGATACGCGCGCTCGGCGTGGCGCTCGCGGTCTTGGTGACGTCGGCGATGGCGAGTTACCCGTTGTCGAAGACGTCTGACAACTCGAACAACGATCTCGACGATCCGGTGGCGGAACTCGTCGCCCAGCTCTGACCCATGAACGCGAAGCCGCGCACCATCCTGATTCTCGTCGGTATATTCCTCGCCGGCGTTGCCAGCGGCATGCTTCTCCCGTGGCGAGTTTTTCCGCCGCCCGGCATCAAACATCAGGGGCCGCGGCCGAAGATGGTGCGCATCCTCGAGCGCATAAAAGAGGAACTTGAGCTGACTCCGGAACAGCGGCCGCAGGTCGAGGCGATCATCCGCGAGTCGTCGGAGAAGCTGGAGGGATTGCGGCGCGAATCGTTCAAGGCCGGCGCGGCCGAAATCGAGGCGATGAACGCCAGGATCCAGGCGCTGCTCACGCCGGCGCAGCGCGAGAAGTTTGCGGAGCTCCAGCGCGAGCAACGTGAGCGCATGCGGCGTTTCGAACGCGAGCCGTTCGGCCCCCGGCACGACGGCGGACCGCGGGAGGACGCGCCGCCGCTTCCTCCACCGGGCGGATTACCGGAGGACAAAGCGCACGAACGCTCTCCGGCGGACATGCCGCCGCCACCGAACGAATGACCATGAGCGCCGCACCAAAACTGCGGCGTTTTTTTTCGCCAGAATCTGATTGCGACGCCGCGGGGCGCTCACCACCGTCCGCGCCGGCCAGGTCCCATGCATGGGCAGGCGCGTGAACTCCGCCAGGACCGGAAGGTAGCAACGGCAACGACGTTCTCCCAGTGCCGTGGGGTGCCTGGCCACTTTCATTTTCCCGCCCGACTGCGGCCGTCTGCCGCAATGTTCGCGGTATCGAAACAGCGGAGGCCGCGCGCAGCGGTCCGCCGGACGCGCGAAATGCCGGCAGCGACGGAAAACCTCACACGACCGGCGGCCCGGCCTTCACGGCGGCACGCGCGGGGACGGCTTCGGGCAGGCGTCCGTAGAGCTCACCGAGTTCGCGCAAGTACGCCGCACTGTCGCGCTCGAGGGCGTCGAGCTGCGCTGGGCGATAGCGCCATTCCCAGTTTCCTTCGGCGGTGCCGGGGGTGTTGAACCGTGCTGTGCAGTCGAGGTTCATGAGATCCTGCAACGGCAGGATCGCGAGGCGGCACGGCGACACGTAGGCGGCGCGGATGAAATCCCATGAGATTTCCTGTCCGCTGATGCGGAAATAGCGGCGGAGGTGGTCACGCACTTGTTCGGGTGCCGCGGCATACCAGCCGCGCGTGGTGTCGTTGTCGTGGGTGCCGGGGTAGAGCACGCAGTTTGGCGTGTGGTTGTGCGGAAGGTAGAGATTCTTGGCGTCGCCGCCGAAGGCGAACTGCGTGATCGCCATCCCGGGCAGCCCGGTGGCTTCGCGCAAGGCGAGCACCTCGGGTGTGAGCACGCCCAGATCCTCCGCGATGATGCGTGCCCGCGGAAACGCCTCGCGCACGGCCCGGAAGAAATCGAGTCCGGGGCCGAGTTCCCAAGTGCCTTTGCGGGCATTGGGCGAACCGGCCGGCACGGCCCAGTAGCTCTCGAAACCGCGGAAATGGTCGATGCGGACGACGTCGCACAGTTCGAACGCGGCGGCGAGGCGGCGCATCCACCAGACGTAACGAGTCCGTTGATGCGCAGGCCAGTCGTAGAGAGGGTTGCCCCAAAGCTGGCCGTCGGCCGAGAAGTAGTCCGGCGGCACACCGGCGACAAAAGTCGGCCGGCGGGTGTTGGGGTCGAGCAGGAAGAGATCGGAGTTGGCCCAGGCGTCGGCGCTATCGAGCGCCACGAAGATCGGGACATCGCCGATGATCTGGATGCCGTGCGCGTTGGCCTGTTGGCGGAGGGCGCGCCACTGGCCGAAGAAGACGTACTGGAGGAACTGGTGGGCGAAAACCTTCGGCGCGAGCGTGCGTCGCAGCTGGGATTTCACGGCCTTCTCGTAGGTGCGGGAATCTGCCGGCCATTCCCACCAGGGACGTCCGCCGAAATGGTCTTTGAGCGCGAGAAAGAGCGCGTAATCGCCGAGCCATGCGGCTTGGGACGCGCAGAACTCGGTGAAGTCGCCGTAGGGCAGTTCGGGCGCTTTTTGCTGACCGAGCGCCTTCTGGAAGCGTTCGGCGGCGGCGAACAGGACCGGCCATTTGTGCTGCCAGATGCCTCCGAAATCGACGCGATCCGCCGGGAGCGCCTCGAGCTTGGCGAGATCGGTGCGTGCGAGCAGTCCGGCGGCGATCAACGGCTCGAGATCGATCAGGTAGGGATTGCCGGCGAAGGCCGAGAACGACTGGTACGGGGAGTTGCCGTAGCCGGTCGAGCCGAGCGGGCAGACCTGCCAGTAGCTGAAGCCGGCTCGAGCGAGGAATTCGAGAAAACGCGCGGCGTGGCGATCAAGAGTGCCGACACCGTGCGGACCGGGAAACGCGGTGGGATGCAGGAGAACGCCAGCGGCTCGACCTTCGAGCCAGTTGAACAATGGAGCGTTTTTTGGGCTCATGCGCGGCGGGCACAATGCATGGAAGTGCGTATAGGGAAAGCGGCTAAAATCGTCGACGCGCGCGGAACGCGGTTACGAAACGTCGAAGAAGATCCAATTCAGAGCCACGCGAACAAACGAGCAATCTCAAAGACGCACAATAGGCAGTAGGTCGTTAATGATGAATTACTTATGAAGTCTTTTGGATTCGAGCCGAAGGGCGTAGGTAGCTCTCCGGGATGCTGCCGAGCGCGAGCCAGAGCTTGCGCGGGCGCACGTCGGCGACGGTCGCGAGGATGACGCCGGCCAGCTCGGGCACCGTCACGCCGAGCGTCTCGGCTTGCTCGGCGAGCCCCTCGAGCTTCCCGGGCTCCATCGTGATATGGATCTGCGGGCGTTTCATCGGACGTAGGGGGCGAGGTTCGAGAAATCGCCATCCCAGCACGCGACGAGGAGGGCAGGGTGCGCGGGGGCGCCGAAGTACGGGCCGGCGGGGAGCCGCGCCAAGACGACGTTGGCGCCCTCGAATTCGAGGCCGAGCAGCTCCTTGAAGTTGCTCCAACCGTAGCGAGTCGCCCAGCGGCCGGCGCCGGACTGACGGCGGAAACGCGCCATGCCGAGCCCGCCGAGGTAGGCGTTGAGGCCGCCCACACTCGCCCGCGTCAGCTCACGAGTGCCCTCGCGCAGACCAAGCACGCGGCAGAACTGGCCGTCGACGCGATCGAGCGAGCGCATGAGCCGGGATGAATCGGCGTGCACCTCGCGGCCGGAGGTGAGCACGAGCGCGACCGGCTCACGCAGTTCCATCGCGTGGAAGATAGGAGCGGTCATCCGTGCATCCTCCACACGCTCCAGCCGACTGCGGCGCGCCAGAACCACAGCGTCCATCCACGGCGCGGGGCCGGAGCAGGGCAGAACCGCAGAAGTCGAGCGCCTTGGAAATCCCCGACCCAGTATCCGACAGCGAGAGACACTTTCCCGCATGTCACCATGACGATGTGTCGGCCGGCCGCGTCATCGCGGCGGCTCGGCTCAAATACACGCTGGAAATAGAGCCTCACGGCGCCACCCCTTTCTCGGCGGCGAGGGCGGCGCGCCACTTTGCGTTGTCGGCCTCATCGGCGCGGCAGCACCGGCTGTAATCGGCGAAGAGCGCGCACGTCGGGAGCCCGGAGGATTCGAGGAGCGAGCGGGCAACGTCGGCCTCCCATGAGCCGGGGCGGCGGCCGGCGCAGTCGGCCATGCAATCCGCGGCTTGCTCGAGCAATTCCGCGACCGTGCACGGATCGGCCCGCTTACCCTTTTCCCAACGCGGCTTGCCCGCCCGGGCGAGGGCGCGGAGCCAACGGGCAGTCGACGGCGAGACGCGGACGGTGAAGGCGACGGTGCGGGGCGAGCGGGTACGCGATGGGCGGCCCGCGGATTCGGGAGCGTGTTGAGTTTCCATGGTGTTGAGGCGACAACAGCCGCCCGCCGGGGTTTGCCTCTAACACTGGGAGACTCCCGGCGGGGGCTGCGCTCTGATGCCTCTTATGAGTCTGAGGACTCGTCAATCTTTTTGTAGCCATCTGCCTGCGCCGGGAGTCACACGCAGCCTATGGCCAAACCTGGGAAAGGTCGGACAATGATCGGGATGACTGTGTCGACGGCGCGGGATGCGTTGATCCGCTCGCGCGCAGCCCCCTTGCGCATGAGCCAATCCGCCTACGCCGCTGCGATTGTCGATTTCTGGGTCGCGGCCGGGTGCCCACCGGTGACAGACGCGGATCGCGCGATGCAACAACTTCGCGAACTCGAAAAGCACCTACCGACCAAGCCGAAGGCGGAGGGAAAGGGCGGGGCGGCGGCCAGAAAGGCCAGTTGATCCGCGTCCCTCGTGAATTCTTCCGCTCCGCGGCGGAAGGCGTCCCCATTTAGCTATGACCGAACCACGCAAGGGCAAAGTTTGTCCACAATTCGAGACGCATCCGCCGATCCGCCTGGATGAACTCCCGCTGTCGCCCGCCGAGCGCGAAGCCGCCCGCGCCGCACTGGCCAAAGGCGAGCCGCTGCACGTCGTCGACCCGGTCACCAAACAGGCCCGGAGGGTTGTGGCATGAGCGAGAACCCACAGCGTTTCACGGGTGAAGCGGTCCCGATTCCGCGCACCTCGGACGAAGCTGTCGCGGCCATCCTTTCGGGGATCGTGTCGACAGTCGGCGAAAAAGTCCTAGAGGGTAAACGCATGGACCAAGCCCACGAAGCGACGCTGCGACAGGCTGAACAGGCGACAAAGTCGGACATTGCGCGCCGGATCGAGCGGTTCGCCTTCGTCCTACTGGCGGTCTGTGTCGTGGCGTTCTTCCTCGGCAAACCGGAGTTGGTGAAGGAATTTGCCGGCGCCCTCGGCTATATCGGTGCGGCGGCAGTTGGCGCGGTCGGAACCGCAATCGGTTTCTCGCGACAGAAACGCTAGGCAGGCGCGGCAGAGGCGGCTTCCTGCTTTTTTCTCCGCTCGCCGATTTCGTGGCCGACGATCAGGGCGGCGGCGCCACCGATCAGAACCCACGCGAGCACGACAAGCCACGCGGGAAGGCCGGCGCTCTGCCACGCGAAGAAGAACAGGCCGGCGGCGATGCCGGCGGCAATCGTGGCGGTGGGGTAGCGCAGGAAGCCGGCGGCGACGGCGCCGAGCGCGCAGGCAATCGCCACGTAGAGGAGGGGAGCCCGCGCGGCGTTGTCGGCACGGCGGAGTTCGGCGCGAGCATCGGGCGCGCGTTGCGTGCCGGAGGTCGCGGACTCCGCGCGGATGACGAGCGGCGCTGCGGGCGTAGTGGAAATGGTGACAACCTCGCGAGGGGCGGGGAGGGGATCGCCGGGCGAGGCCGGGGCGTCCTGCACGGTCTCGCGGCGGATTTCGACGGGCGAGCCGGCCGGGATCTCGATGCCGGCGGACTCCACGCGGGCGGGCGTGGCGGGATCGGCCGGGGCCATCGCGGAGGCGGTGGCCGTCTTCACGCGGGCATGGCCGAATGCGCAGCCGGAACCGAACACGGCGACGAACCAGAGCGCGGCATAGATCGCCCACCAAGCGAGGCGCGCGCGGAGCGTGCTCATTCGGCGGCGGGGTTGTCCTGACGGGCGCGGCGGCGGGCGTCGGACCGTCGCTCGAGCGCGAGGGCGATTTGCACGGCGAACCAGAGGCCGCCCATGAGGCCCGAGAACGTGGCGGCGATGGCCGCCCACTGCGCGGCGGACACCTCGGGCAACGTGACGCTGCCGATGAAGCCGGCGAGGCCGGGGACGGTGGAGATGAGGCGTTCGCGTGTCATTTGCGGCGAAGCCAGAGGATGCCCCCGACGACGGCGACGAGGGCGAGGAAGCCCCAGCCGGCCGCCTTGGCGGCGCGGGCGGGGAGATCGGCGTTGCCGGTCTGCGGGAGGTCGAATTCGTCAGGCATTTTTCGGGGCGAGTTCGCGGAAGTAGAGATACCCGAGCGCCACGACGCCGACGAAGAGCAGCGCAGGGCCAACGGCCTTGAGCGCGGAGGACGCGCCGCCAACCGATTCGGCGACGGCGTCGGAGGCTTCGCCAACCGAGCCAACGGGGTTGAGGACGATGCCGAACGGCGCGGCGTTGCCGTAGATGCCGGAGAGGAAGCCGTTGGCGCGAGCGTATTCGCGGAACGAGACGGAGAACGTTCGCGCGTTGAGCGGCGACGCGCCGATGCCCTGTTCATTCCAGGCGGCAAGGAAGCGGCGGTTCGCTTCGGCGAGTCCGTACGCGGTTTTCATCGCGGCATGCCAGACGAGCCATTCGTCGGCGGACCAATATTCACCCCACCCCCAGCCGTCCAATACAGGCGCGGCGGCGGCGTTGGTCGGGTCGTTTGCGGTTGGCCAGCTCATAGGAATTCGGAGAGGTCGCGGCCCCAGCTCCGGCGGATCGTGAGCGTGAGGGTGTCATCGGTCGTCTTGGGCATGTCGGCGGATAGGAGCAGGCGAAAGGCGCACTTCCCGGCCGAGCCGGCGTTCCCAAATCCGATCGTCCGCCAGTTCGCCGCGTTATTGTCGCCAACGGCGAAGGTGATGGAAGCATCACGATAAAATGAACCGGAGACATAGCTCGCGTTGGTCAGATTCTTCGAAGTACCAATCGACCCAGTCGGCCATTCGACGTTGGCGCCATACGTCGGCGCCCGCAGCGCCAGCGCCTGCGTGAACGGCTGAACTCCGAGCGTCGCGTTTGGCTCAAGTTGCGTATGAAAATTGGCGGGTTGGCTCAGTGTGCCGACAGTACTCCAAACCTCGTATCCAATTCCTTCGATTTGCGCTGTGATTGTTGCGGCCCAACCGGTGATGGCCGCTCCAAGATCCACAGGCGTCAACGGACCGATTTTTCGGTCGAGCTGCACCTTAACCCGATATTGCTCTCCGGTGAGCAGCACGTCGCCGGCGCCGCCGTTGATATTCACGGCGCCCATCATCGTGCCGCCAGTCGGCGCATTGAACCACCCAATCGCCTTGTAGGTCGTGTTCGCCGCGGCCGCTGTCGATAGCCGCGTGACCCAGGTCGAGAGCACGCCGGTAGTACCATTCCAGCTCGCCCCATTTGCATTTGTGTTCGTCGCGACCGTCGCGAACCGGGCGAGAGGTCCAGCGCCCGAAAGCGCCGTTTGGTTGCAGTAGAGCACGGTGGCGTGCGCGGCGGCGACATCGCGAGCCGCGCCGCCGACTGTAACCTGCGTTCCGCCCGGCGTGTATCCAGTGATGCGCATTTCCTGTGCGTCGCCGGTCAAAACGACGACTCGGCCAACGTCCGCCGCCTCAAAGAACGAGGCCGAGGCGGTGAGCGTGTTGCCGACACGCGTGACGGTCGCGACGCCGGAGTCGCGGCGAAGGGTGATGGGATCGGTCGCGAGCCCGAAATAGGCAAACCCGGACAGCCAGCCGTTGGTGGCGACATAGTCCAGGCCGGCATCCATGAGCAGGTTTCGGGCGCGCATCACGGGGCGCTCGGATAGGACATTGCCGGCGGCGTCGAGTCGCACGGCGTCCATAGTGACGCGGACAGTGGCAGGAGTATGGTTACGGAGCATCAGGCAAGGGTTCCTCCGACGAATCCAACGGAGGCGGTGGCGGTTTCGGTGGAGTCGGGCGCATCGCGCACGACGGCGAGGATGATGCCACCGGCCAGTGCAACGGAGGCGGTGGCGGTCTCGGCCCCCGCGGACAGGTCGCGAATGACCGGGCGGAGATCGCCGCTGAGGAGTCCGACAGACGAGGTGGCGGACTCGTAGACATCGGGAAGCACTCGGACGACGGGGCGCAGCTCGCCGCCCACAAACGCGACAGCGGCCGAGCCCGGCTCGAGCTGGAACGGCTCATAGCTGCGACGCCGACGGAACATCGTCGGCGTCGGGCGGCCTTGGATCTGTGCTAGGTTGCCGAGCACAGGTGGCCCCTCAGGCGCGCCAGTAGATTTCTCCGACGTAGACCGTGACCGGGATAGCGTTCGGATTGTAGACTTCGACCGTCTCGGACACGGGCACGATCGCCGACTCACCGGGGAGGATGATGTTGAACGCGACGCCGGCGGGGTCGCGCAACTGAAGACGGAGCGAGGTGGCGTCACCGTTGCTCACGATGACCGCCTTGCGGCGCAGATCCCCCGGGATGAGCGTAGGCGCAAAGGTCCGGCCGGTCGTGGCGGCGAGGTCGCCACTCCAACCGGCGACGCGCGTCCGCGGCTCCATCACCTGTTGGCGGTTCTGCGAGCGGCGGCCGAAGCCGACGAAGATTTTGACGCTGGCTGTAACCGCCGACGTGTTCTTCAGCTCAAGACGCTCAAAGATTTCGCCATCGGGGAGTTCCTCGGAGTCGCCTTGTTCGTACGGTTGCCATGCGGCGCCAGTGCGTCGGATCTGCAACGTCGTGTTAGCTTCGACGATCAGGAAGAAGTCTCCAGAGCCAACCACCGGGCGGATTCCGGCCGGCGGGATCTCCACCTCGAAGACATGGGAAAAGGTCGGGTTCACTTGCTGCCTTTCTTGGCGACGACTGCGATGGCGACAGCGGCGGCGATGGCGACGGCGGCCCAGACCGCGTATTTTGCCACAGTCTCCACGGTCTGGTTATTCGGGTCCTTCTTCGACTCCGCGACTTGGGCGGAAAGCGACTGCGCGAGGCCGGCGGTCGTGGCGATAGCCTGCTGCGCGGCGTCTTGCACGGCCTGCTCCGAGCGGCGCGAGGAATCGGCATCCGAGCGGACCGCTTCGAGCGCGGCGAGGAACTGCGTCGTGCCCTGTTGGTTGGAGTAATCGACACTCGAGAGCGCCCGGGCAACTGTCGCTGGGTCGCTCGTCGTGATGGCCACGTTTGCGCCGGCTCCGACCGCCACCGAGCCGTCACCGCCGGCATTGCTGCTTTGGTCGGTGTGCTGGTAGTTGGTCGTGGTCTGGGTCGTGGAGGATTTCTTGTCCGATCCGAAGATGTTGAACACGGCTCAGCCTTTCCGTTTGAGGGCGACGACGAGCACGAGCGTGATGCCGACACCGATGATGGCGTACGGAGTCCAGGTGGGGAGCGTCGCGAGGGCGCTCGGCGTGGCCGGGCTGTAGTCGCTCGGCGGGTTCTGCGCGGCGCTTTGTGCGGTCGAAGTGCCACCCGTGCTGCCACTGCCGACCGTCTTGCTACCGATGGTCATGCCACCGATTTGCGTTTGACCTCCGCCGGAGGTGATGGGGACGGCGTCGGAGGCGATCGCCGAGGTAGCGATTCCGGCGGCGGCGCCGATGGCGGCGCCCCACGGGGTGGCGCCAGCTACGGCACCGATGCCACCAAGAGGAGATGACGAGGCGGGTGCCATGGCGTCACTTCCGCAGCGCGAGGATGAGAACGAGGCCGAGCACGACCGCGCCGCCGGCATAGAGCAGGCCGGGCGGGATCGAGGCCGAAGCCGCCGCCGGAGTGCTCGCCGTGGGCTGCGCGGGAGTGGCCGCCGCGGCGGAGACTTGCTGCCCGGTCGGGGCGTTCGCGAGGTACTTGGCGGCGGCTACGGTCGTCGCGCCGGTCAAGAGGTTGTTGGCGAAATCGCCCCACGAAAACGCGGAGGTGGAAACGGGCGCCTGGGTGGCGGTGTACGTCATGGCGGGAAAAGGTTGGTACGAAAAAACCCGCCGCGCGCGGCGGCGTCGGCGGGTCTAGAATCGGGTTGGATGGCGTCAGACGGGAGCGCCGCTGTAGTCGCTGGCCAGCGTCTCGATGACGGCGGAGAGCGCGCCACCGGCTTGGCTGTAGACTTTCACCAAAACGTTGCGCGCGACCTTGAGCGCGTTGAACACCTGGCCGTGCTCGTCGAACACGAGAGCGAACTTGAACTGCGAACCGTCGAGTTCGTAGTCGGCCAGCTCGGCGTCGTTGTCCGCCTTGGTGCGGTCGAACACCTTGACGCCGTCCGCGAGGACCTCGATGCGGGTCACGTCGACGCCGTCGAAGAAAATTCGATGCAGCGAGCGGCCCGCGGTGCGGATGTCGGTGATGTTGTAGACGCCACCGGATGCGTTCCAGAAGCCGGGCTCTTGGAACATGATGCGGCGGATCGTCTTTCCCTTGTCGGGGCCATCCGTGATTGTCGACGGGATGCCGTCATACGAGCAGACGCCGGAGAGGGCGGGCGTGAGGATGCCGTCTTTGAACGTCGTGCGGATTGCGAAATCCGACACGCCGAACATTTCCCACGCGAGGATCTCTTCATCGAGCTGCTCGATGCGCTCCGGTTCGCCGAAGTAGATCGGGATGATGTTGTTCGGCGGAGTGATGCCGGTGAACTTCGCCCGGCGGATCAGGAAATCCGCGGTCACGTGGCGGATGAGTTTCTTGCCGACGCGCATTTCCAGCGTGTCGACGATGTCGGCCGCATTCGTGATGGCCGGATTGCCCTGCGCGGTCGAGTTCGCCGTCGCGAGGTATTTGACGCCGAAATACCGGCGGCCGGTCTCCAGAGTCGTCAGCGCCGGCTTGCCGGCGGCGACGCCAGAGATGGCTTCGAGAGTGTCTTTGACGCGCATGGTTGGTGATGCGTTGAGGTTGCGGGCGCGGGTCGCTTAGACTGCGACCTTGGAGCCGGGGAGCTTGGCGGCGACGTCGCGAACGACGGGAGTCTTGGCGCCGTAAGCGGTGCCGGCGATGTAGCCGATGAGGACGGCGACGCCGGTGGCGAGGGTGATATATTTCATCATGTGCGGTGCGGGTTGCGGTTGAGCGCCCCCAAGATTCTCCGACACCCTCCGCAGCGCACGCGCAACGACTGCCCACGAGTGCCCAGCACTGCCCAACAGTGGACACCTTCGGACACGAAAAAGCCCCGGCGGAGTGCCGGGGCGAAGAGGAGGCCGAACAGGGCGCCACGGCCGACGCTACGCGCGGCCGAGCTTGGTGTTCGGCTTGCACCGTTCCTCGTTCTCGCCACAGGTTTTGCAGTACGTCTCGCCCTCAAACTGCCAGAATCCTGCCGTATGGTGGCAGGCGCCAGGCTTCGGGCGGGGCGGCATAACTACGGCGAGCACTGCGCCGGCCTGCTCTTCCGCGCTGAGCGGATGCGGCGTGTCGCGGTCGAGGTCGCGGATCGCCTGAGCGCAGCGGTTCAAGAGTGCATTCGTATTCAAACGGAAAACTTTCGCCTTACGGCCGGCGCGAAGCGGCTGGCCTTGTGCAAGAACACGTACTGCGGGAGCCGGTCCGCTTCGAGCAGCGCGGCGTCGTTGAATTCCTCCGCCCACATCTTCGCGGCGTTCGTGGCGCAGTTGAAGAGATAGAGCGCGGTGCAGTTCTCGCGGATCGCCGGATGCACCGTCGCCGGGCGCTGTGTGATGAAGTGCACGCGGTGGCCGAAGTGCCGGCCGGCCGTGAAGCAACGATGAACTCGCGCATCGTATTTCGAGACGGCGGCGTCCGACAGCTCCATGAAGACGGCGCAGCCGCGCGAGCGCTCGAACATCGGCAGGAATCGTTCGATGGAGTCGGTTTGCCATGACGCGGCGGCGGCCGGCCACTGCTCCATGGGCTTGTGCAACACGAGCGTGCCGACGCCCGCGGCGCGGAAGCCCTTCGCGAGTTCGATTCCCGCGAAGGTCTTCCCGCTCTCCGTCATGCCGGCGATTGTGGCGTGCGACATGGTCAGCGCGAGAACGTCGGCGACAGCGCGTAGGCATCTAGCGCGAGAAACTCGGCTTCACTCGACACACAGTCGCCGATGATTTCCCGGGCCAACTCGAGCGCCTTGGTTGGGTTCGGGTCTGGGAATTCGAACGAGCACTCGAAACGGCGGCCGTCCGCCATGTAGCGGAGGATGTACCGAGCCCCGTTGCGCGCGTCTCCACTCACTGGGCACCTCCCGGCGCGGGTTGATCGGCCACGGCTCGGGCGACGCTGCGCCCGCGCCACCACGCGACGAAGCGTTCGCGGTAGAAGGCGAAGCGGGCTTGTGTGCCCTTCCGCGGGATTCGGCGCGCGCCGTACGTGATGCCGGCGAGCGCGAGCGCCCACCCGGGCGACAGGTCCTCAGTTTGCTTCACGCGCAGGTAGGCGGCGAGCGAGTCGCGCAGGCCGCGGAATTCCGCGTCGTTGTCGGGCTCCCACTCGTCGCCAAGCAGGCCCATCGCGCCGGCGATGGCGGCTCGGGTGTAGACGTCGGCGAGGAGCGTGTACTTGTCGGGCGAACCAGGCGCAGCCCCGGAGGCCGCAACGGCGCCGTTTTGCGGGGTGGGGGGCGGCGTCGCCCCTTCCGCGGGGATGAAAGAGGCGGATTGCGGCGCGGCTGGCTGCGGCGCAGCCTTCCCGCGGCCGAGGAGGCGCGAGAAGAACCGCCCGAGCTTGTCCTTACGCGGCTTGCCGGCGGCGTCGACGGCGAACCGGGCCGCGTCGAACTTGCGGCCGAGCGCATCGACCTCGGCCGGGGCCGCCTGGGCGACCGGCGGGAGAACATCGGCCGGCGCCGCCGGGCCGTGATGGGTGGCGGCCGGAATCGGCGCGGTGGCCTTGGGCATAGAGTCGGCGAGGTCGCGGGCGAGGTCCGCGGCATCGGTCGGAATCGGGGCTAGGGCGGGAGCGGCGGGTTGCGCCGCGGGGGTCGGATCGTCTGGCATGGGTGAAACGGATGTCATGGTGCGGAGAGTCAGGCCGCCGCCGCGCCGGCCCCTGCCATTGAGGGGGCGGATTTTTCAGCCGGTGCGGCGGCGGGGTGAAGGGATGGCGACCCCGGGAGTTTCACCCGGGCCAACGCGCCAGCGTGCGCACGCTGCTCTCCCTCTGCCGGATTGCGGGCCGGGGTGGGGCGCGGAGGGTTTGTGACGGAAGCCAGAAGGGCGAGGGCGAGCGCGGTGGCCTTGGCTGGCGTGCTCGCGAGTTCGGCGAACGGGCATTCCCGGGGCCGCCAGCCCGCGCCGAGGGCGACGGTTGCGGTCTGCGTGATGCGCTCCACGGCGAACACGTCCACGGGGTCGATCTGGACAGAGCCGAAGGCATTCCGGTGCACGCGGAAGGCGCGGAAGGGCGTGTTCACGCGAGCACCTCCGGCGCGGAGTTCTCAAAACCAGTTGTGTGACTGGTGTGGACATTCCCTAAGAGGCCGCCGCGGACGGCGTCGGCGGCTACGGCCTCGTTTTCACGGCGGATCGAGGCTTCGGCCGCCTCGATCTGAGCCCGGACGGCGTCCAGGTACTCGCGCACGAAGCCGTTGCCGGTGAGGGCGGACCAGTCGCCGTTGAAGTTCCACACGAGCAACGCCGGCCGCGAGACGCGGTCGAAGTAGTGCGCCGGGGCGAGCCGCGCCACGATCTGATTGCGCGGCGGGCCTTTCGTCCGGGCGTTTGCCGCCCGTTCGAGGCGTTTCAGGGCCTTTGCCCCGTAAAACGCCCGTTCCTCGGCCGGCCGATAGGGTGATAACGCCCACCAAACGGCCAAACGGTGGGCGTTCAACGCCACCCATCGCCATGCCTTCGCCAGCCGCAAACGCCCGGCGATGCCGGCCGCCCGGGCGATGCCGGCGGCGGCGTGGGCGATTTCGAGGGCGATGGCGGCGAAGATGAACCACGCCAATGCCCGTTTGCGCTCGCGCTCGCGCAAGGCAGCGGTGTTTGCCCGGGCCTTCAGGTCGCGGGGCTGGGCGTTCCAATCGGGCCGGAAACGCAATTCGAGGCGTTTGCCCTCGGGCGTCGAAACGCTCCAACGCCGGCCTTTGATGGCGGCGGCGAAACGGTCGCGGATCGTTTCGCGCAGCTCGCCGAGGGGCTGCACGAGCTTCATCCCGCGCAACGCCCGGAAAAGGGTCACATGGTCGGCGTTTTCGAGGCCATCCATGTCGGCCGGCTTGATGGGGTACTTACACGCCTCGCGGGCGGCGTTGATCTGTCCTCCAAAGTTCCACGCCGCCGCCCAGTGGACATGCAGCAGGCGGCAGAAACAGACGTTGCGGGCCTCGGGCAGCTTCCGCGCGAAACGCCCGAAACAATGGGCATGAAGGTGCACCGAGAGCGCCCAAACGCCCGTTTCCGTGCCGCGCTCGCGGGGAAACGGGCAGGCAAACACCCGTTTAACGGTCCCCAGCTCAGTGCCTCGAAATACGAGGCGGAAGCCAAACACCTCAAAGAGCCAGCCCTTGTTCAGGTGATTGATTCGGGAATGAAACGCCCCGACCGCCTCGCGCAGCTCTTCCCATCGCCGGACGAACAGCCGGCGGCCGGCCGTGAGGGTGAGGAGCTGGGTGTCGGGGTGTTTGAGGAGGAACGCTTCGAGGTGTTTGACCATGTCCGACCGGCGCTGTTGGGCGACGGCCGGGAAGTAGTTCACTCGGCGCAGTGGCAGCGGCGTGATGCACTGGCGCGTTTCCGGGTCGAGGATCGAGGCGCGGGGTGTCGTGGGCGGCAGAAACGCCGGGATGCCCTCGGAAGTGAGCGCAAGGGCCGCCTCGCGGCTCTGCCGGGCGAGCGTTTCGCGCGAGGTCTGCGCCTCTTGCCATGCCTCGGCCGTCGCGACCTCGCCGGCGCGGTTGCGGCAGTGGCGCACGTATTCCGACTCGCGGAAGAGGATGCCGGCCTCCTCGGCCTCGGTGAGATCGTATTCGTACCGCTCGCCCTGCCAGAGCGCGGATTCGTCGGCGTCGCCGAGTTCGCGCACGGTGCCGGCTGGATCGAGCGTGATGTCGCGCACGTGGCGCGGGCCGGGGCCGTGCGTCTCGGTGTGAAACGGCGAGATGGCGCCCGCGGAAACGGCGGCGAGGTGGATTTCCTCCCACGAGTCGAGCATGTCGCCGAACTGCCGGAGTCGCCCGAGCGCGAACGGCCCGAGCGGCGAACGGTCGTCGTGTGGGTGCAGCTCGATACTCATCGCGCGCACCTCCGCGCCGCCGTTTCTGCGGCCATCTGTAGTTCTACCGGAGCGTCTGCGACGCGTAGGCGAAAACGGCGCCAATTCATCGCAGCCTCACGGATCAGCCGCTTGAGTGTGCGTTGGCCGATCGGCTCACCTTGTTCGTGGCAAATTATCCACGCGCGGCGCAGGTCGATTGCCTCGCGGAGATAACTATCCCGAAGGATTACGGCGGCGTCTATCAGAACGGGCATGACTCGCGCCGAGCGGCCTCCTTGGAGAGTGCGGCAGCGTAGCGGCTGCGGGTCGCTTGTCCGGCGGCCAGACGCTCCAAGAGCGCGAGCACGTCGCGGCGACGAATTCGGGTGTCGGGCGCGCGTTTGGCGCGGCGACGAGAGGACGGATGCGCCGCGCAGAGGCGGCGATACCAGCGCGGATTCTGCGCCACGGCGACACGCACACAGTGCGTCTCGTGACGTTGGACACGCGCGGGGACAAGGGCGACTTCCAAGCGGTGCGCGGACAGCTCCGCCAGAAGCTCAAGAAAGGTTTCGGGCATGGTCAGCAGGTGCCGATTTCGTCCTGACCGAGCAGCGCGCGGGCGGCGGCGAGCGGGATGCGCCACGGCGGCCCGAGCTTCACGAGATGGGGCAGAGCACCGCGGGCGCTCGGGTTCTCGCGATACAGGCTTAAGCGGCGGTAAACCGTTTTTACGGCGATCCCGGCGGCGTCGGCGAAATCCTTCGGCGACACGGTGGGCTCGCGGCGGAGCCCGGCACACTCGGCGGCAGTCCTCGGCATGATCGGGGTTGGGCATTGCGCCCGGCGGCTGGCTCGATCTCTACGCCTGCACGGCTACACCGTGCCGGCCGCCGGGCGGTATGGCTGCGGTCAAGCGCCGGTGAGGACGCGGGAGAGTTCGGCGGCCAGCCCGACACGGGCGGATTGCGTGACGGAGGCGGAGAACCGCCGCAGCTGCTCTTCGGCGGCCTCAATCGCGGTCTCCGGAGTGTCGGCGAAGACGTTCAACCGGATCCCAAACGGGAACCCAGCGGCGATCGTCTCGGCCGTGACAAGCTGCACGGTGAAGTTCCCCGCGACGGGCTCACCCGGGGGAAGTTCGGTTTCCGTGCCAACCGTCTCGGGATTTTCGCGGCCAGCCCGGGGTTTCTGGGTCAGATTCTGCGGAAAGCGCTGGTTGGCAGCGGCTTGGGATTTACTGGCGAATTTTCGAGGAAAACGGGTCTTTGTAGGCATAACGCACAATAGGCATTATGTCTAATTAGGAACTGACGTGCTCACCCTCTCCATGTGAACGCATGGCACAGCGCCACACCGGTCGCATCGGCTTCGTCGTAGCCTAGCGGGCGCCCATGGCCGACGAGCGCCATCACGGTGCGCGCCATCTGCTCCTTGCTGGCTCGGCCGACGCCGACCACCGCCTGTTTCACGCGCAATGGCGGATACTCGAAAACGGGTTTCTCCGCGATCGCCGCCGCCGCGATCGCCGCGCCGCGCGCCGCTCCAAGGATCTGTGCCGTCGCCACGTTTTGCACGAAGATCGTCTTCTCGAGCGCCACGTGATCGACCGCGTGGTCGCGCAGCACGGCGGCCACGGCGCGGAAGATCTCGCCAAGGCAGAACGCCATGTCGTGTTTCGGCGGGATCCGGAGCGTGCGGCTCAACAACACGATCGGTTGCCGACCGTTGGCGATTTCGACGAGCGACAGGCCCGTGCCGCGCAAGCTCGGGTCGATCCCGAGCACGCGGCCGGCAAAATTCGTCCGCTGCGGCAGCACGGCGCCGGTCGGTCGCGTCTCGCGGCTGTTCGTCCGCAGCAATGTCGCCGGAATCGCAGGCGGCGGCAGCCGTCCTTCGAGTTTGGCTTTCCAGAGATCGCGTACGTTGCGGCGGGCCATGCGTGGATGCGAGGCAGCAGACCAACAGCGGCGTACGAAGGAAACATCCGAATGCTGGAGAACGCCCACGAGAAGCGCGCCGACATTCCGCGGCGGCGCTCACCTCCCCCGTTGACACCAACCGGTTTCTCACGACCTCTTCGCGCCATGCCCGAGCAAGCCGTCCTGTTGGTCAATCTCGGTTCGCCCGCCTCCACCTCCGTCCCCGATGTTCGCCGCTATCTGCGGGAGTTTCTCGGCGACGAACGTGTGATCGATTACCCGGCGTGGTTTCGTTGGCTGTTGCTCGAGGGGATCATCCTGCGCGTGCGTCCGAAACGCTCGGCCCACGCCTACGAGAAAGTTTGGACTCCGGAGGGCGCGCCGTTGCTCGTCACGACGGAGAAAGTGCGCGCGAAACTGCAGGAGGCCGTGGGCGTGCCGGTTTTGGCCGGGATGCGCTACGGCGAGCCGTCGATCGCCTCGGCGCTGACGCGGCTTCGCGCGCTCGGCGTGCATGATGTTTTCCTCGTTCCACAGTATCCGCACTACGCGATGTCGAGCTGGGAAACGGTGGTGGTGAAAGTCTACGAGGAGGCGCGGCGCGTGGCGCCGGAGCTGAAGTTCACGACCGTCCAGCCGTTCTTCGCCGATCCGGACTACATCGAGGCGTTGCATGCGGTGTCGGCGCCGGATCTCGCCCGGGGTTTCGATCATCTGCTGATCAGTTTTCACGGCGTGCCGGTGCGGCATCTCCGCAAGGCGGATTCCTCCCGCGCGCACTGCCTGTGCGCGCCCGATTGCTGCAGCGTCGCGAGTCCGGCGCACGCCACCTGCTATCGCGCGCAATGCCTCGGCACGGTGCGTGCCTTCGGCGCCCGGGCCGGGCTGCGGCCCGCCCAGTACTCGTTTTCGTTCCAGTCGCGGCTGCCCGGCGAGCCTTGGCTGGAGCCGTTCACGGACCGCGAACTCGTGCGTCTGGCACAGAGCGGCGTGAAACGCCTGCTCGTGATGACGCCTGCGTTCACCGCCGATTGTCTCGAGACGCTCGAGGAGATCGCGCAGGAAGGAAAACGCACGTTCCTCGAGGCTGGAGGCACCGAGTTCCGCCAGATCCCGTGCCTGAACGACCATCCGGCGTTCATCGCTTTCCTCGCGGAGCGCACGCTCGCTTGGCGCAAGTGAGCCCCGGCGGCTCTCTCGCGCCAACGTGTGTGCCGTCGCGCCGAAACGGAACCGGCGCTACACCGGCGATGACCGCATCCGGCGCGTGGCGATTTGGTGCTTACCGATTTTTCACGACTTTCGGATTGGGTCGGGATCGGAAACCTCTAGCTTCCCGGCTCCCGCATCGACGCGCCGCGCGGCGCGTTGCTCGCAGCACCGAAATCTCTCCCCATCCGTGAGCGACGAGGCCCTCCTGCTTCTCACAGCCAACGGCACCATCCAGTACGCCAACACCACTGTCAGCCAATGGTGGCAGGTGGCCCCCGGTGCGTTGCATGGCGACTCGTTTTCGAACCTCTTCGTGTTCGATGTGGTCTCCTCGGATCCCGAGTGGCTGGAAACTCAGTGGCTCGCGTTGCTCGACACCGGCAGCACACCGAGCGGCGTGACGCTTGCGGCGCAGCCGAAGAACTCGGCGCCGTTCGACGTGACGGTGCACATCGAAAAAATCGCCGGCACACAACCGCCGGTCTATTTCGCGCACGCTCGCAAGGCCGTCGTCGGTGGCCGCGCGACCGGTGGCGAGAGCGGCCATGGCGCGGCGAATGCCGGACCGGCCGCCCGTTTCGCGCCGTTGATCGAGCGCAGCCAGCTCGGGTTCTTCGACCTCGATTTCGCCAACCAGCAGTTCTACTTCTCGCCGGCTTGGAAGAACCTCCTCGGGTTCCTCGACAGCGATCTCCCGAACCAGGAGAACACGTGGCGCGACCTCGTCCACCCCGACGATTCCGCGGCCGCCCCCGACCACGCCGATCGCAAGGCCTCGAACCAGTCGCGCGCGTTCGCGGCCGAGTTCCGCATGCGCACCAAAACCGGCACGTTCGAATGGGTGCTCGCCAACGGTGTGCAGGTTTTTGGCGATAGCGGCGTGCTCATCCGCGTGCTCGGCACGATGAGCAGCATCCAAGAACGCAAGGAGTTCGAGGAATCGTGCGTGGCCAGCGAAGAGCGCCTCGACACCCTCGGCCGGCAGGGCGACCTCGCGGCGTTCGATCTCGATTTCGCCAACGGCTCCTACTGGTTCTCCGCGGGCCTGCGCCGCCTCACCGGCTACCGGGACACCGAGCTGCCGGCGGGTCCTGAGAGCTTCGCCCACCTGCTTCCAACCGCCCAGATTCCACGCGGCGCCAACGCTTGGTTCGCCGAACAATCGCCCGGCCAGCCGGTGCTTCGCGACACCATCGAGCTGAGCAAAAAAGACGGCCAGCCTGTCCTCGTGCACGCGACGATCGTGCGCACTTTCGACCGGCGCAAGGCGCTGCTGCGCGCAATCGGTTTCTTCGTGCCCGGCGCCGCCCCTGGCGCCCCCGCACGCATGCCGCCCCTGCTCCTGCGCTCCTCATACGACGCGATCAGCGAGGGCGTTGTCGTCGCGGATCGCGAGGCGCGCGTGGTCTTCCTCAACGCTCGCGCCGCTCGCATGCTCGGCACCACGCCCGAGCTTGGCGAAGGCCGTGCCGCCGCGGAACTCGTGCCGCTCATCCACCGGCTCAATCAGCTACGGATCGAGAGCCCGATCGTGCGTGCGATCGAGGATGGCGAGGTGGTGCCTCTCAACGACGAGCACTCGCTCCCCGTCCAGCAGGGGCTCCGGCGCATCGTGTTCACCTGCGTGCCGGTCAAGGACACCGAGGGCAAGGTGCAAGGCGCCGTATTCGTTTTCCGCGATCCCGAGGAGATGACGCTCACGCCCGACGAGCTGATCCGCTCGAACCGTTTCGAGACGCTCGGCCTGCTCGCGGGCGGCATCGCGCACGACTTCAACAATCTCCTCACCACCATCCTCGGCGGCATTTCCATCGCCCGCGAGACGAAGGACTACAATCAGCTCGAGGACTCCGAAAAAGGCTGCATCGCCGCCAAGGCCCTCACCCGCCAGCTGCTCGCGCTCGCGCGCGGCGGCGCCGACCTGCGGCAGATCCTCAACCCCGGCGAAATTCTCCAGGAATCGGTCCGCCTCGCCGCCGTCGGCACGCCCGTGAAGGTCGAGCTCCAGTTCAGCGACGACCTCCACATGATCCACGCCGACAAGGCCGAGATCATCCGCGTTTTCCAGAACCTCATCATCAACTCCATCCAGGCGATGCCGAACAACAGCGGCAACGTCTGGGTCCGCGCGTACAACTCCGCGCTGCGCGAGGGCGATGTGCCGCCGTTGCCCGCCGGCGACTACGTGCATTTCGAGGTGCAGGACAACGGCGCCGGCATCCCCCCCGAGCACCTGCAAAAGATCTTCGAGCCGTTCTTCACCACGAAGAAGACCGGCACCGGCCTCGGCCTCGCCACGGTCATCTCGATCGTCAAGACGCACGGCGGCCAGATCGGCGTCACGTCGACGCCCGGCGCGGGCACGACGTTCTCGATCTTCCTGCCGCGCGCCGACCAACCCGTCGCCGAGATCCAGCGCGAGGCGCCCACCCTGCGGTTCGGCACCGGCCGCATCCTCGTCATGGACGACGAGGAGAAGATCCTGCACCTCACCGGGATCATGTTGGAGAATCTCGGTTACAAGTTCGACGTAGCCCGCAACGGCAAGGACGCCGTCGCGCTCTACCAGCGCTATCTGAACGTCAGCCGGCCCTATGATTGCGTCATCCTCGATCTCACGATCGTCGGCGGCATGGGTGGCGAGGAAACCTATCGCGAGCTCAAGAAGCTCAACCCCGAGCTGCGCGCGATCATCTCCTCGGGCTACGACAGTGAGGACATGATGCGCCGTTACCTCGACATGGGGTTCCAGGGCTATCTTTCGAAGCCGTTCCGCGTGGGCGAGCTCGGCAAGATCCTGAAGAAGGTACTCGGCGGCTCGCCCGCAGGTTCCGGCGCCTGAGCGCCGCGAAGACGCCGCACGCGTCAAGCTCTCCGGCCGTTGCGACGAGGCCGGCATCCTCGACCGTCGCGGCACCGCCACCCACAGCTGCGGCGCCCAGACCGCTCCGGCGGCCCGTCTGCACCGCGTTTCACCGGGGCGAAGGCTTCGGGCTTTCTCCCACCAGCCGCTGGGAATGCCACCCGCTGCGCGCGCTGAGTTGGATGTGCAAAATTGCGCCGGCTTCCGCGCCGCTACCCCGTTTACCGAACGCACAGTGAAAATCGTCATTTTCGGACTCACCATCAGCTCCTCTTGGGGAAACGGACACGCCACGCTCTGGCGCGCGCTCTGCCGCGCGTTGGGCCGGCGCGGGCACATGATCGTGTTTTTCGAGCGGGACGTTCCTTACTATGCGGCTCACCGCGATGTCGAACGCTTCGAAGGCGGCCGCCTCGTGCTCTACTCCACCTGGGATGAAGCGCGGGCCCTCGCGCAGCGGGAGTTGGCCGACTCCGAAGTTGGTCTCGTCACCTCCTATTGTCCCGACTCGCGCGCGGCGACAGCGCTTCTGTGCGATTCGCCGGCGCTGCGGGTGTTCTACGATCTCGATACGCCCGTCACGCTGGAGCTCGTCCGCCACGGCGACAACGTCGCCTACCTCGGCGACAACGGGCTCGCGGACTACGACTTGGTTCTGAGCTACACCGGCGGCCTCGCTCTCGCGGAACTGCGCTCCCGCTTGGGCGCACGGCAGGTCGCCCCACTCTACGCCAGCGTCGACCCCGAGGCGCATCAACCCGCTGCGCCGGACCCGGAGCTCCGTTGCGACCTTTCGTATCTGGGCACCTACGCGAGCGATCGGCAGGCGGCGCTCGAAGAACTCTTCGTCGAGCCGGCGCGACAACTTCGCCAGGCGCGCTTCGTCATCGGCGGAGCGCTCTACCCGCCACATTTCCCGTCGGCGCGAAACCTCTTCTTGCTGCGCCACGTCGAGCCGAGCCTCCACGCGGCGTTCTTCGCGTCGTCTCGCCTCACTCTGAACGTCACCAGGCGAGCAATGAAGGCGATGGGATTCTGCCCCTCCGGACGGTTGTTCGAAGCCGCGGCTTGCGGCGCTGCGATCATCAGTGACACGTGGGATGGTCTGGATCTCTTTTTCACCCCCGGTCGCGAAATTCTGGTGGCATCGAAAGCCGCCGATGTCGTCGCCGCTCTCGGGCGATCCGACGAGGAGTTGCAGGCGATCGCCCGCGCCGGCCGGGAACGCGCGCTCGCCGAACACACGGCCGATCACCGCGCGGCGGAGATCGAACAACTCATCGCCGCAGCCTCAACTCCCGCTGCGACCGGCCAGTGGCGGGCGGGATCTTGAGATGTGGGGCCTCATTCCAGCGGTCGCAGCAGCAACTCCGGGAGGTGCGTCATGATCGAAGCGGTGATGTTCTGGAACGAACCCAACAACAAATCGCACTGGGAGTTCGAGATCGATCCAGACTGGTCGATCTTCGCCGCGATGGTGAAGGGCGCCGCCCGCGCCGTCGCCGCCGAGAATCCCGCGCTCACGCGCGTGCTGGGCGGTATCTCTCCGATCGACGCGAGTTTCATCCGCAACCTCGCCGGCAAGGGCGTGCTCGACGAACTCAACGCGGTCGCGGTGCACGGCTTCCCCCTCGACTGGACCAATTGGAAACTCGACGAGTGGCCGGCGAAGATCGACGAGATCCGCGCGGTGACCGACCTCCCCGTCTGGGTCTCCGCGGTGGGCGTCTCGAGTTTCGGCGCCGAGGAGGTGCAGGCTTTCGGCCTGCATCGCACCGCGCAACTGCTCGTCGGCCGCGTGCCACGGATTCATTGGTACAGTCTCTACGATCTGCCGAAAGCGTGGCCCGCCACGACCCGCCACAAGGAGGACGAAGGCTCGGCCTACTACCGGCACTACTACCTCGGGCTCCTGCGCGAGGACGGCACGCCGAAGCCGGCGCTCGCTTTGCTCGCGGAGCACACGCCCGAGATCGGCATCTGCCAATGGTTCCATTTCCAGGATCCGCGGCTCGAATCGGCGGCGGTGCTGCTGCGCTCCCTTGGCGTGCGCCATCTGCGCACCGGGCTGAGTTGGGCCGACAGCTTCCGTCCCGGCGCGGAAGCCTGGTTCGACCAGATGATGGCCACGCTCGCGGAGTTCGAACTCACGGTGACGTTCTGCTTCACCCCCGAACACCTCGGCGTGCAACCGCACCACACCAGCCCGCCGCGCGATATCGCAGAGTACGCCGACTTCTGCGCGCGCATGGTGCGGCGTTATGCGCCCGCCGCGGTCGCGCCAGCCACGCTCGGCTGAGCCGCACCCGCGCCCCGTTCATCCAACGCCAACCTCGGTCCGCGCCTTTGCCATGGTCATCGAGGAGAGCATCGCGGAGTACATGATGCGGTGCCCGCGTTTGGCGAGCGCGCGGACACCGCCACGAAAACGGGTGGCGGCACCGTTCCAGTATGCGGAGACAAGGCTCGACCCGAAAAGGCGATGTCGCGGGCGGTGTTCATCGGATGGTCGCGGTCGAGGTTTCGGAGTGTTCCTGCGGAGCGCGGGCGGCTTCGGCACGCAGGTCGGGCCGGAGCTCGGTCACGATCGCCATGAGCTCGTCCACGCGGTGTGCGCAGGTGTGGCGGCGGCGGATCGTCGCGAGACCGTGCTCGGCGAGCGCGTGGCGTAGGCCGGGGTTGCCGACGAGCATCCGCAGCAGCTCGCGCGTTTCCGCCCCGTCGCGAGCGACGAGAAAATCGCGGCCGGGAGTGAAGAGATGCTCGCTGTCGCTCCACGGCGCGGAGATCAGCGGGATGCCGCACGCGAGCGCCTCGAACACCCGGATCGTGGGGATGCCGGGCAACGTCGACGCGTACACGCGGCGAGGCACGTGCAGCGTCACCTTGAAGCGCGCGTAGACTTCGGGGGCGTCCTGGCTCGGCAGCCAGCCGCCGTACTCGACGCCGGCGCGGGCGAGCGCGTGGATCGCCTCGGCGGGGTAACGCACGCCATAGGCGCGCGCCTGAAGGCGCAGCGCGTGCACGGGTTCGAGGAAGAATTCTTCGAGCTCGGCGTTGCGCTCCCCGTCACCCCAGTTGCCGATCCAGACCAGATCGCCGTCGAGCGCATTCTTGGGCCGCGGATGGAAAATCCGTGTATCTGCTGCTTCGTGCCACGTCCAGGCGCGGCCGGTCATGCCATCGGCGAGATAGCGATCGCGGAGCACGCGGCCGTAGGCGAGCACGCCGTCGTAGCCGTCGAGCTCGTCCCTACCCCACGCCCCGGGCGCGGTGACGAGTCGGTGGTGTGTGTCGTGGAAGAGCGCTATGAATCGGCGGTTGCGCCGCGCGGCGCCGATGCGACGGATCAGCTCCGGGGCGTTCCACTCGTGCACGAGGACGAGGTCGGCGGCGCGCAGCGTTTTCTCCGCATCGAACCCAGCGAGGTCGTAGCACGTGCTCTCGAGCAACGGATAGGCTTCGCGAAAACGCCGCAACGCACCCTCGCCGTGCTCCGCGCGAAGGTTGCGCACGCTCCACGCGTCCTCGGGCTCGAAGACACACACCTGATGACCGCGGAGCTGCAGCTCCGTGGCGATGCCGCGGAGAAAGTGGGCGTTGCCGTGGTTCCAGTCGGAGATCAGCGAGTGGTAGAAGAGCGCGATTTTCATCGGGAGACGGCGAGCGCCGCGGCGGCCGGGTCGGTCGCGGCCCGCAACGCGGCGTAGAGTTCGAGGTAGGACCCGGCCATGCGTTGAGAGGTGAACTCGGTCGCACGTTTGCGGGCCGCGTCGCCGTGCTGCCGCTGCGAGAGCGATCCCGCCGCTAGGCGGCAGAGCTCGGCACGGAACGCCTCCGGATCGTCGGGCGAGACAAAGACGGCCGCATCCTGCCAGTTTTCCCGCAGGCTCGGAATGTCGCCGAGGACGAGCGCACAACCGGCCTGCGCCGCCTCGAGCACCGCGAGGCCGAAGGGCTCATAGCGCGCCGGCAACACGAAGATCGATGCACGCGCGTAGAGCTCGCTCACCTCCTCCGGCGCGAGCTGACCGAGCAGCTCGAAACCGTCGATCGCTGCAGTCTCGCCATCGGGCGGACGTGCGTCGCCGACGAGCCGCACCGGCCAGGGCAGCGCTTGCGCGGTACGCGTCAACAGACGGTAGTTCTTCGCGTCGTCCCACAGCCGGCCCACGCCGAGGAAGAACGGCTCCTTTTCCGTCGTGCCGTTGGCCCGTGCCTCGAGGCCGTTCGGCACGACGTCGATGTGCGGTAGCGGACCGTGGAGCTCCTGGAGGGTGGCCGCCATCCAGCGGGTGGGTGCGACGACGCGCTGCACGGCGGCAAGGCCCGCACGGACCGCCTCGGCGTATCGACTCCACTGGGCTGGGGCGCTGTCACCGCGGACCTCGCGCCACCACGAAAGCATGCATGAGTGCGCCGCCGCGATCGTGGGCGCACGCCACGGAAGTGCGCCCAGCGCGTAGCTGTTGAGGTGCACCACATCGGGCGCGTGCCGGCGCTCGAGCTCGAGCAGCCAGTCGCCTGCGCAGCGGACGTCGTCCCACGGCGCCTCCATCCATTCGAGACGGAACTGGCTTTCGCACAGCGTCACGTTCGTCGGAAGCCTGCGGCGCTGGTCGTCGGTCATCGCCGGCCCCATCACCGCGAGCACGACCTCGATGTCGCGGCGCGCGAACTCGCGACAGAGCGTCGTCGCATAGGTCCAGACGCCGCCGACGGAATCGGCGGTGAGGAGCACGCGGCGCACGGAGTTGGCGGCGTTCTCGTTCATGTGACATAGAGCCGGTCGATCGCTATCGCGTCGGTTCCGAGGATGAGTTGGCCGGCGGCGCGCCAAGATTCGGCGCGGGCTAGCAGCTGGCGTACCCGGTGCGGACCGAGCGGAGGCGCGAAGCGACGTTCGAGTCGGACTGTGTGCGGCGAAGCGAGCTCGGCAGCGAGGTGGGTTGTCATGGCGAAGCCTCGGTTGGGTGCCGGTTCACTTGTCCGGGGGCCCGATGGTCGAGGCGTTGTCGCGGGCGGGGGGCGGAGTCGAGGTCGAGGCGACCGGCAGATCGATCGCGGCGGCGCGTCGCTCGGCGAGCCATTCGTAGGTGCGTACCAGCCCGGTGCGGAGATCGACCTGCGGTCGCCAGCCGGTCTCGCGCGCAAACGCGCGATAGTCCGAGACGTAGTAGCGTTGGTCGCCCGCGCGCCACGCGCCGAAATCAACGGCGAGAGTGGCTCCGCTCAATTCCTCCACCTGCGCGAGAACCTCGAGGACGCTGAGTGCGTTCGCCGAACCGCCGCCAAGGTTGAACGCCTGACCGCGCAGACCGGCGATCTTCTCCTCCGCGAGCAGCAGGGCGTCGATGAGGTCCTCGATGTAGAGGAGATCTCGCACCTGTTTGCCGTCGCCGAAGATTGTCACCCGGCGGTCGTTGAGAGCGGCATGGAGAAAATGGGCCACCCAGCCCTGCTCGGGATTGCCGATCTGGTGAGGCCCGAAGACGCAACTCAGGCGCAACGCGCAGGCGGGCAGGCCGAACGTGCGGGCAGAATCGAGCACGTACTGGTCGGCGGCTCCTTTCGAGCAGCCGTAGGGAGTCTGGAAACAGAGCGGTCGGGATTCGCCGATGCCGCGTAGGTCCTCCGCTTCACCTGCGAGCACATAGCGGCGCCGCGCCTCGCGAAGCGGCAGGTCGCTGAGCGCGCCGTAGATCTTCGAGCTGGAGGCGAAGATCAACGTCGGCGGAGTGTCGAGCGTGCGCAGTACCTCGAGGAGATTGAGCGTGCCGCGGGCGTTTACGTCGAAGTCGTGCGTCGGATCCGCGAGGCTCGCGGAGACGGCGGTTTGCGCGGCGAAATGATAGACCGTGGCGACACCGCGCACTGCTTGCCCGAGCGCCTGCCGATCGCGCACGTCCGCGATTTCGGTGCGCAGCAGATTTGGGTAACGCTCGGCGAGCCAGCGCAAGTTGTCGTCGGCGCCGGGCCGGGCGAGATTGTCGAGCACCACGACCGGAGCGCCCTCGTCGAGCAGCCGGCTCGCGAGATTTACGCCGAGAAATCCCGCCCCGCCGGTGATGAGCACGCGGCCGCGTTTGCGCTCGATCCCGCCGGCTGGGCCGACCTCGGTCATACGGTGAGCCCCCGCGTGGCGAGTTCGGCGCTCGCGTCGTTCACGCCTTCGACTGCGATCTGCCTCTCGAGCCAGCCGGTGAGATCGCGCAAGCCTTCGGTGAACTCGACCTGTGGTTTGAAACCGAGCACGCGCCGGGCGAGCGAGATGTCGGCGAAGCAGTGGCGGATGTCGCCGGCACGGTGACGCTCGGTGACCTCTGGCTCGATGCGCGACTTGCCCAGCGCCAGCGCGAGGCTTTCCGCGGCCTGCAGCACGGTGCGTTGCCGGCCGCTGCCGATGTTGAAGACTTGATCGACGGCTACGGGCAGCTCGAGCGCGAGCCGGCAGGCACGTGCGACGTCGGTCACGTGGATGAGATCGCGTTGCTGTCCGCCGTCCTCGAAGATCATCGGCGGCATCCCGCCGAGCAGGCGTGAGGCGAAGATGGCGAGCACGCCGGTGTAGGGGTTGGAGAGCGCTTGGCGTGGACCATAGACGTTGAAGAAGCGGAGCGCGACGGTGGGGATCCGGTACGCGCGCCCGACCATGAACGACAGACGTTCCTGGTCGTATTTCGAGAGGGCGTAGACGGAGGCGAGGTCGGGCGTCTTCGTCTCCGGCGTCGGCACGGGCGAGAGGATCGTGCCGTGGATGTCGCGTAGTTCCCATTCGCGGGCTTGCAGCTGCTCGAGCGGCCGATCGGCGCCGGCGACCAACGCCCCGCCGGAGGTGCGATAGAGCCCTTCGCCGTAGACGCTCATGCTGGAGGCGACGACAAGGCGCCGCACCGGGCGGGAGGCGAGTGCTTCGAGTAGGACGGCTGTGCCCTCGATGTTCGTCCGGCAGTAATCGGCGATCTGGTACATGCTCTGGCCGACGCCGACGCGTGCGGCGAAATGGTAGACGGCGTCCACATCCTGCAGCGCGCTCCGCACCGCCTCCGGATCACGCACATCGCCGATGTGCAGTTCGACATCGGGGTGGAGGTATTCGGGGCGTTTTCCGTGCAGTCCGTGCACCTGCGGGACGAGACAATCGAGAGCCCGGACCGTGTAGCCCTCGCGGAGCAACTCGTCGGCCAGATGCGAACCGATGAAGCCGGCGCCGCCGGTGATGAGGATTCGTTCGGACATCGGATCGTGGTGATTCGCGGGCTGCGGCCTCAACGGCGACACGCGGTGCGCGGGGCGCGCGGCTGCGGTTTCTCGGCGCAGCGGGCCGGCCGGGTGGCTCCATGCGGGGCGGAACCAAGCCGGTCGGCGTCGTCCCATTTCGGGAGCTCGGCGACGCGGCCGGCGCTCCACTTGGAAGAGGTTTCGGAGCTCATCACCGGAGGCTAACACCGCCGCGCCGGATCGTCTTGCGGGCGGGAGTCCGAGGGGCAGGTGGGAGATTCCCCTTTTGTCCGCCTCCGTCCCCTGCCCTTTCGGCGGCCCGCGCCGCGCCTGGCTGCTCGTGTGCTGAGAATCCGGAGTCCGCGCCTCCGTCCTGCCCCGCCGCCTCCTGCATTGACCGGCGGAGGGCCCGCCGGTTTTATTCCGCACCATGCAAAACCTGTCGGCCCACCCGGAAGCGAAATACAAGCGTGTCGTCCTGAAACTCAGCGGCGAAGTGCTCCGCGGCAAGAAGGGCGGCAGCGATCCGATCGACGCCGACACGCTCGAGCAGATCTGCCTGCAGGTGAAGGAAGTCCACGACATGGGCGCGCAGGTGTGCGTCGTGATCGGCGGCGGGAATATCTTCCGCGGCGCGCTCGGCGAGAAGCGCGGTGTCGACCGCACGACCGGCGACTACATGGGCATGCTCGCGACCGTGGTGAACGGCCTCGCGATCATGGATTGTCTCGAGAGCCTCGGCGTGCCGGTGCGTGTCCAGAGTTCGATCCCGATGAACCAGGTGGCGGAACCGTTCATCCTGCGGCGCGCCACGCGCCACCTCGAGAAAGGTCGCGTGGTGGTGTTCGTCGCCGGCACGGGCAACCCCTATTTCTCGACCGACACCACGGCGGCCCTGCGCGCGAGCGAGGTCCGCGCCGACATCGTGATGAAGGCGACGAAGGTCGATGGCATCTACAACAAGGACCCGATGAAGTTTCCCGATGCCGTGCGTTACGACGAGATCACGTATGTCGACGCGCTTCGCCAGCGCCTCAACGTGATGGACGCGACCGCGTTTTCCCTCTGTCAGGACAACAACATCCCGATCCTCGTCTTCAACCTGAACGACCCCGGCGCCATCCGTCGCGCCCTGCTCGGCGAGAAGGTCGGCACGCTCGTCCACGCCTGAGCCCGCCGCCGTCCCGTTCCGCCCACTGTTCCCCTCCAGCCTCAAACCTCCTCCAAACATGGCCGATCATCCACTCGTCAAAGACTGTGTCGCCAAGATGCAGAAGAGCCTCGATCACACCCTCCACGAATTCTCCAGCATCAACACCGGCAAGGCCAGCCCCGCGATGGTCGAGGGCATCATGGTCGAAGCCTACGGCAGCACGATGCGCCTCAAGGAATGCGCCGCCATCCACACTCCGGATTCGCGCATGATTTCCGTGCAGCCGTGGGACAAGTCGCTGCTCAAGCCGATCGAGAAAGCCATCCAGATGGCCAACATCGGCATCAATCCCGTCATCGACGGCCCGTCCGTGCGGCTCCCGCTCCCCGAGATGAGCAAGGAGCGCCGCCAAGAACTGACCAAGGTCGCCCACCGGCTCGCCGAGGAAGGCCGCGTCGCGATCCGCAACGCCCGACGCGATGGCGTCGACGCCGTCAAGAAGGCGCTCAAGGACGGCAAACTTTCCGAGGACGACGCCAAGAAGCTCGAGAAGGACATCCAGACCTCGACCGATCGCCTCATCAAGGACATCGGTGACCACCTCACCAAGAAGGAGCAGGAACTGCTCAAAGTGTAGCTAGGAACGCAGAGTGCAGGATGCGGAACGCCTGCACTCGCTCCTGCAATCGCACGGCCTGACTTCGGTCAGGCCTTTTTGCTGTCAATCGCCGTGGCATTTCCGTCTTCCGCGGCGCGCGTTCTACCTTCTACATTCAGCCTTCACCACTAGCGCCAGCGCTCCCATGCCTTCCACCCTCCTCTCCCGCCCGCCGCGCCGCATCGTCGTCAAGCTCGGTACCGGTGTCATCACCTCCGGCATCGGGCAGCTGAACGAGCCGCGGCTCGCGGCGCTGGCGGCGCAGATCACGGCACTGCGCGCCAAGGGCTCGGAAGTCATTGTCGTTTCCTCCGGTGCGGTGGGCCTCGGCATGGGCCGGCTCAAGCTCGAGAAGAAACCGAAGATCATCGCCCGCAAACAAGCCTGCGCCGCCGTCGGGCAGAGTCTGCTCATGCAGACGTGGCAACGCGCCTTCGATCCGCACGAGCTCACCGTCGCACAGGTGCTCCTCACGCATGAGGACCTCCGCGTACGCGAGCGCCACCTCGGAGTGAAGGCCACGCTGCGCGAGCTCGTCGCCTACGACACCGTCCCGATCATCAACGAAAACGACACCGTCAGCGCCGCCGAGATCAAGGTGGGCGACAACGACACGCTGTCCGCGATGGTCGCGAGCCTTGTCGACGCAGATTACCTCGTCATCCTCTCCACCGCGCCCGGCCTGATAGACATGACGGGCACCGGCGAGATCGTGCCGGTCGTCGAAAAGATCACGCCCGCGATCGAGGCGATGGCCGGCGGCACAACCAGCGAGACGGCCACCGGCGGCATGATCACGAAGATCACCGCCGCGAAACTCGCCACGCGCTCGGGCTGCGGCGTGTTCATCGCCAGCGGCGCCGAGGCGGACATCCTCCCGCGACTCTTCTCCGGCCGCGGTCCGGGCACGTTCTTCGTGCCGACCGGCCTGCCGCTCGAGTCGCGCAAGCTCTGGCTCGCGTATTTTCAGCGTCCGCACGGCACCATCCACGTCAACACCTGCGCCGTGCCCGTCCTGCGCGAGAAAGGCAGCAGCCTGCTCGCCGTCGGCGTGACCGGCGCGACCGGCCGCTTCACCGCGGGCGAGGTGGTGAACATCGCCGGCCCCGACGGCGCACTCATCGCACGCGGTGAGACGGCGTACGGCAGCGATCAGATTCCCGCGCTGGCCGGAAAGCACAGCGATGAAGTTCGCGCGCTCCATCCCGCGCGCAAACACCTCGAGGTCGTGCATCGCAACGATCTCGTGCTGCTCTGAGCGCCGCGCTCGTGTTCAGTTCTCCGCCGTGCCCTCGACTCGACAGCGTCCGGCCCTGCTCGACCTGCGCGCGCTGCGCGTTGTGCGCGGTCGCACTACGATTCTCGCCGGCCTCGACTGGACCGTGCGACACGGCGAGCACTGGGTGATCCTCGGCCCGAACGGCGCGGGCAAGAGCTCGCTCCTCGCCGCGCTCACCGGCTATCTCACGCCTTCCGGCGGCGAGATCGACGTGCTCGGTCGCCACTTCGGCCGCAGTGACTGGCGCGAACTGCGCGCGCACATCGGGATCGTCGGCGCCGGTGTGCCGCGACTGATCGAGCCCGGCACCACCGCGTTCGATACAGTGCTCGGAGGCCATCGCGCGATGCTGAACCCGTGGGGCAAGTTTCCCGCCGCCGCGCACCGGCGCGCGCGCCGGCTCCTGGCCGGAGTCGGTCTCGCCGCGGCGGCGGAGCGCACGTGGTTGCAGCTCTCCGAGGGGGAACGCCAACGCACCTTGCTTGCCCGCGCGCAGATGGCGCGACCGCGGCTGTTGATCCTCGACGAACCCTGCGCCGGACTCGACCCGATCGCGCGCGAGGCGTTCCTGACCAACCTTTCCCGCCTCGCTCGCGCGCGTCGGGGACCGGCGCTGGTGCTCGTGACGCATCACGTCGAGGAGATCGTGCCGGGCTTCACGCACGCGCTGCTGCTGCGTGGCGGTCGTGCCCTCGCCGCCGGCTCGCTCGAAACCACGCTCACCTCGAGGCGCTTGAGCGAAACGTTCGGCGCACGAGTGACGCTGTCGCGACGAGGCTCACGCTACCGACTGCAGGTCGGCGGCTGAACGTCCTGCCGACTTGCGCGGCGCGATCACTCTGCCGCGCTTCCGCCGCGTAGCACGTCGAGGCGTTTGCGCAGCGTGGCGCGGGTGATGCCGAGGCGGTCGGAGGCGCGGACCTGGTTGCCGCCGAACTCCTTCATCGCGCGCACGATCATCTCGCGCTCGAGCCGCTCGAGAATTGTCTCCGCTTTGTCGGCACTGAGTTTCTGGTAGATGAAATCGAGCGCCTCCTCGAGCGACTGCGGCGCGGGCGCGACGACGTTGGGGCGGATCGCTGGCTCCGGCGTCGTGGCGACCGGCAGCACGGGCGTGGGCGTCGGCACCGGATGGGCGCTGCTCGCGATCGGGGCGGAGGCGTTCACCGCCTCGCGCAGCTCGGCGGGGAGGTCCTTCACGAGGATGGTGTCGCCCTGCGCGATTACGGCGCTGCGGTAGATCGCGTTCTCGAGCTCGCGCACATTGCCCGGCCAACGATAACGCGTGAGCACGTCCATCGCCTCGGGGGCGACTTTGCGCACGCGGGTCTTCTTCGTCTTCTCCAGCATCTGGAGCATGAAGTCGACGATCTCGGGAATGTCGGTCACGCGCTCGCGCAGGCTCGGGAGCCGGAGGCGCACGACGTTGAGCCGGTAGTAGAGGTCTTCGCGGAAGGTCTTCGCCTTCACCATCTGCTCGAGGTCGCGATTGGTGGCGGCGATCACGCGGACGTCGACGTTGATCGTCTCGGTGCCGCCCACGCGCTGGATTTCGCCCTCCTGGAGGACGCGCAGGATCTTTGTCTGCGTGGCGAGCGACATGTCGCCGATCTCGTCGAGAAACAACGTGCCGCCGTCGCAAAGCTCGAATTTGCCGCTGCGTTGGCCGGTCGCGCCGGTGAACGAGCCGCGCTCGTGGCCGAAGAGTTCGCTCTCGATCAGGTTCTCGGGAATCGCGGCGCAGTTGACCGCCATGAACGGTTTCGCCGAGCGGTGGCTGTGCTGGTAGATGCAGCGCGCGACGAGTTCCTTGCCCGTGCCGCTTTCGCCGGAGATGAGCACGGTCACGTCACTGGCCGTCACCTGGCCGATGACTTTGAAGACCTCCTGCATCGCGGGCGAGGAGCCGACGATGCCCTCCTTGTAGTCTTCGCTCTTCACCTTCGGCTTGTAGCCGGCGGCGGTCTGGAGATCGGCCTTGGTCTTGAGCGCGTTCTCGGCGATCGCGAGCACCTTGTCGGCGTCGAACGGCTTCATCACGTAGTCGAACGCGCCGAACTTCATCGCCTCGATCGCCGTCTGCGCGGTGCCGAATGCCGTCATCAACACCACCAGCAATTGGGGATGCGTGGCGCGCAGGTGCTGCAACGTTTCGATGCCGCTCATTCCGCCCATGCGGATGTCGAGAAACACGAGATCGGGCGCGCCCTTCTTCGCGATGGCGAAGCCCTCCTCCCCGCTTCCGGCCTCCACGATGCGGTACTGCCGCGCGCTGAGCACGCGGCCGAGCGAGTAACGAATCTCCTCGTCGTCGTCGATGATCAGGATCGTGGGTGTTTTCGGTGCGGTGGTGTCGGCGGACATCGTGAGCGTGGATTGACAACGGCAACGGCGCCGCGGCCAAATGGATTTTTTCGTTTCAATGCTCCGCTGGTCAATCGCCTTGTTCCGGGTCTTCGGCATCCGGCTGGAGGTGCACGCGTCGTTCGTGCTGCTTCTCGCCTATGCCGCGAGCGCCGGCTTGGCGGAGGGCGGAGCGGTCGCGATGGCGTGGTCGGTGTGTTTCGTCCTGCTGGTGTTCACCGTCGTCGTGTTGCACGAACTGGGGCATTGCCTCGCCGCGCGCCGCTACGGCATCCGCACGCACCGCATTCTCCTTCTGCCGATCGGCGGCATGGCGGAGTTCGCCGAGATTCCGCGCGAACCGAGGCGGGAGCTGGTGATCGCCATCGCCGGCCCGCTGGTGAATTACGCGTTCATCGCGCTGCTGTTGCTCGCCTTCGGCTGGCCGCGGGCACTTGCGGGCGTCGGCGTGCCAACAGCCTGGCGCGAAGTCCCCGCCGTGCTGCTCTACGTGAACATCCTCATGGGCGTGTTCAACCTCCTGCCGGCGTTTCCGATGGACGGTGGCCGCATCCTGCGCGCGCTGCTCGCGACGAAATTCGACTACCTCGTCGCGACGCGCTGGGCGGCGCGGATCGGGCAGACGATCGCGCTGCTCTGCGCCGCGCTTGCGGCCCTCGACTGGAGTGAACACGGCCTGCTCGCGGCGCTGTTCCTCTTCATCGCCTACGGGGCGGAGACCGAGTACCGCTTCGTGCGCACGCGCGAGCTCTACTCCGGCCTCATCGTCGCCAACGTCACGCGTAGCGACTTCGTCGGTTTCTCGCCGGAGACAACCGTGGCCGCGGCCTTCGAGACGTTGCGGCGGACGATCGCGCAGGATCTGCTCCTGATCGGCGCCAGCGGGCCCGTGGGCATCGTGCCGCGCGCGCGGTTTGCGGCGGCGCTCCGTTCCGGCGGCGAGCACGACCCGCTCGCGTTGCATGCGGTGCACGACTTCGCGGTGCTCCAGGCCGAGTGGCCGCTGCTCTCCGTGCTGCGCGACCTGAAGCGCGGCAAGCAACGCCTCTACCCCGTCTATTCTGCCGGACGCATGATTGGCGTTTGCGATGCGCGCCGGGTCGACGAGGGCGTACGCCTCATCCGGCAGACCGCCCGGCGCGCGCGCTGAGCAGGCGGACCGGACGACTCCCGTTCAGACGTCGTATGGTCCGCGGAACGCGCGGTCGAAGGCGCGGCGCTCGCGCTTGGTGGGGCGCCCCTCGCCGTGGGGCCGCGCCAGCAGATTCTGGATGCTGCGCTCGCGGCCGCGTTCCCGTTCCTCGGGCGGCGTGAGATCCTCGATGAAGGCGCCGACCTCGGCGTGCGCGACGCGTTTCTCCAACAACGGGCCGACGCGCAGCGTGCGCGTCCAGCCGCCCAGGTGGATCGCCACGATTTGCCCGGTGCGCACGTCGCGCGCCGGGCGGGCGTGTTGCCCGTCGACGGTCACCTTGCCGCCGCGGCATGCCTCGGTCGCTTGGGAACGCGTCTTGTAGACGCGCACGCACCAGAGCCATTTGTCGAGCCGCACCTCGTTCGGCGCGGCGGCGGGCTGTTGTTTCGCTTCCGTCATCGCTCGAGCTGAGTCACACCGGAGCCGTCCACCTGCAGGCGCAATCCATCGTACGCGAAATGCACGCCCGGCGGCAGCAGGGCTTCGCTGTCGGCGTGCGCGACGAAGTGCGCGAGGTGCGTGAGGTACGACCGCGGCGCACCGATGTCCTGCGCCACCGCGATCGCCTCGGGAATACTCATGTGCGTCGGGTGCGGCTCGGGGCGCAGGCCGTCGAGCGCGACGAGTTGCGAGCCGTAGGCCAGCGCGCGTTGGTCGGCGTTCACGGCCTTGCAATCCGTGAAATAGGTGAACTTCGCGCCCGTGCCGCGCTCCTCGAAGACGAGACCGAGCACCTCCACCGCACCGTGGTGGAGCCGCGTGGAACGGATTGTGCCGCCGGCGAGTTCGAGCACCTCCGGCATGACCCGTGGCTGGAAGGCCGGGTATCCGCGGAACTGGGGCTTCTCGCCGATCGCGTACGCGTACGCCTCGCGCACGCGCGCCGCGCCCTGCTCGGTGGTCCAGACGGGCAGCGCGATGTTGCCGCGCAGATCGCAGAAGCGCCGCAGGTCGTCCATGCCCGCGAGGTGGTCGGCATGGCCGTGGGTGAGGATGAACTCGTCGACCCGCACGATGCCGTTGGCGAGGCATTGCAGGCGGAATTCCTGCGCGGCATCGACCTGCACGTGCACGTCGCCGAGCACCACGTGGACGCTCGTGCGCGTGCGCCGGTCGCGCGGATCGCTCGAGCGACACACCGCGCAGTCGCAAGCGATCATCGGCACGCCCTGCGAGGTGCCGGTGCCGAGAAAAATCACCTCCATCGCCGGGCCCTCATTTCGGCGGCAGCACGTAGATCGGCACCGACGCCAGGCTGATCCGGTCGACGGCGACCTTGATTGCGTATTCGCCGTGTTCGGGCAGCACGAGCTGGTTGAACTGGATCGCGAACGCCTTGCAGACCGTGGGCAGGTCGCGGGCGAACTGCACGGTGAGGTCCTCCGATATCTCCGGTACGACGAGCCGCCCGTCGGCGTCCATGATCATGAGCTTGAGCTGGTGGTCGCCCTCCTCGATGCGCTCGAAACGCACTCGGCCGGCGAGCCAGCAGGTTGGCACGATCAGCGGCATGCGGGGCGTGACGAAGATGTCGAACGCCCCCGCGATATCGAGCACCTGCCCGTTGTAGCGGGCCTCGCGGCAGAGGGTGAGGATCTCGAGTTGCATGCGATCGCTCGGGTGTCGCCATCAACGGCTCCGCGGTTGGCGAGCGCAAGCCCGGTTTGGCGGCGACGGAGCGGCGGTGTTCGCGGTCCCACGCCGCCGGCGGAAATCAGCCGCGAAGGCGGCCGGCCGCCTTCTCCTCGAGGAACGACCGGTACGTGCGCTCGACGCCCTCGCGCAGCCCGATCTTCGCCTTCCAGCCGAGCGCGGCGAGACGGGAGACGTCCATGAGTTTGCGCGGCGTGCCATCGGGCTTCGAGGTGTCCCAGGTGATGCGACCTGCGAAACCCACCACGGCGGCGACGGTCTCGGTGAGTTCGCGGATCGTGACATCGGTGCCGGAGCCGACGTTGATCAGGTCGGGCGGATTCGCCTGCTGCAGGAGGAAGAAGCACGCGTCGGCGAGGTCGTCGACATGGAGGAACTCGCGTTTGGGCGTGCCCGTGCCCCACGCCACCACCTCGGTGAGACCAGCTTCCTTCGCCTCGTGGAAACGGCGGATGAGCGCCGGCAGCACGTGCGAGTTCTGCGGGTGGTAGTTGTCGTTCGGCCCGTAGAGATTCGTCGGCATCGCCGAGTGGAAGAGCACGCCGTACTGTTTGCGGTAGTACTCGCAGAGCTTGAGGCCGGCGATCTTGGCGATGGCGTAGGCCTCGTTGGTCGGCTCGAGCGCGCTGGTGAGCAGGCACTCCTCGGTCATCGGCTGCGGCGCGTGCTTGGGATAGATGCACGAGCTGCCGAGGAAGAGCAGCCGCGCCGTGCCGTGGCGGCGCGCGGCCTCGATGAGATTCGCGGCGATGACGAGGTTGTCGTAGATGAACTCGCCCGGGTACGTGTTGTTCGCGTGGATGCCGCCGACCTTGGCCGCGCCGACGAGCACCACTTCCGGCTTCTCGGCGGCGAAAAACGCATCCACCGCGGCCTGGCTCGCGAGGTCCAGCTCCTGTCTCCGCCGAAGGAGGAGGTGTTTGCAGCCCGCGGCTTGGAGGCGCCGCACCAATGCGGAACCGACCATCCCCTGGTGCCCGCTGACGAAGATCCGTTTCTCGCTCAAATCGTTCATGCGAGGCGCAGGGAAAGGAGATCTCCCTAGGCGCGCAAGTGTGGTTCTCGTGCTAACGTCAGCCAGCCGTGAAAAACGCGGAACTTTTGCGCCGCCCACGCGACAAACGATCGAACACCGCTATGATAAACGCGGCGCGGCACTACGGTGGAACTGCCGGCAGAACGCTCAGCACGCTCTTCTCGGATTTCCGCAGTTTTCCGCGTTTTTCTCCGAAACTTATCAACGTTTGTGTCGATCTGTATCACCGCCATGACGGGAATTCTCCATATCTTTTGGGACGACCTTCCCGACGACCAAGCCGAGGAACTCCTTGCGCGTGCGTCCGCCGGAGAGGCTGTCTTTTGTGAACACCTCGCGCAGCTGATGGCTGCCTGAGGCGGACCACGACACCGCATCGCGGCGCTTCCGACACGCGCAGCAAGCGGGCTCTTCCGGACCACGACGGCTTCATCGCCCTCGCCTCCCGAGGAATCCGCGGCAGCTCGAGTCAGAACCGCCCGGCAGTGCCGCTCAGTCGAAGCCCCCTCCTCTCCGGTGCCCGGACAGCCCAACTGCCCCGATCCACCCGAAGGAAGCCGCCAGACTGGTTCGCCTCTCTCTCAAAACGAAGGGCCCGCACCTTGATCGGTGCGGGCCCTTTCTTTTTCATTGGCGCGAGCGGCGGGAGCGGAAAAGCCGCGCCTGAGATCAGTCGCCGGTCATCTCCTCGATCGACGAGACTTTGCCTTCCTTGAAGACGACGCGATAGCGCTCGACGACCTCGCGGTCGTTGTAGTCGGCGAAGAAGGCATAGGCGCCGGGGTGCCAGCGGTGGTAATAGCCGCGGTAGTAGACCATCGTGCCCCCGCGCGAGGTGTAGCTTGTATAGACCCACGACTCGTTGCGGCCGGTGGCGTCGGTGCGAGCGTACACCCGGTCCGGCTCACCCACGGCGAGCTTCACCATCTCGGGCGTGAAGCCGATCGCGACCTTGCCCTGTTTGATCAGTTCCTGGTCGCCCGGCGTGAGGCTGTTGAACAGCTCCGGATTGTTGCGAATCCGGGTTTGAGGAGTGCTGCAGCCAACCAGAGCGGAAAGGCCGATTACGCAGGCCAGAAGAAGCAGGAAACGTTTCATGGTGGGATAGCGTCGGAGGATGATGATTCAGGGCGGTGTGACCTTTTCAACTCGCTTCCGGTTCCCTCGTTCGTGTCATCCGCCGCGATGAAGGTTCTCCTCTGGGATATCGACGGCACGCTGATCCGCTCCGGCAATGCCGGCCATCGCGCCATGAACGCCGCGGCGCGCGCGGTTTTCGGGCTCGAGGATGCCTTCGCTCACTTCGATTTCGGCGGGCGCACCGATCCCTGGGTGCTCGCGCTTCTCTGCGAGCAGCACCGTCTCGACGCCACGCCTGCCCATGTCGAGCAGTTCTACGCCGTCTATCTCGAGGCGCTCCGGCGCGAGCTGCACAACCCGCGCGCGCATACATGCGCCGGCATCCGCGAAATCCTCGCCGGTTTCCGCGACACGGCCGATCTCGCTCAAGGCTTGCTCACGGGAAACATCGTCGCGGGCGCGCGCGTGAAACTCGATCACTTCGGGCTGTGGGACTTCTTCCCGTTCGGCGCGTTCGCCGATGATTCCGGTGAGCGCAACCACCTCGGTCCGATTGCCCTCGAACGCGCGCGCCAGCACAGCGGGCGCCCCGACCTGCGGCCCACCGATCTCATCGTGATCGGCGACACGCCGTACGACATCGCCTGCGCCCGCTTCGTCGGCGCGCATGCCGTCGCGACCGCCACTGGCGGATTCACCTACGACAAACTCGCCGCGCACCGGCCGGATCTGCTCGTGCGCGATTTCTCGGATCCGGAGCCGCTGCAACGCTTCATCCGCGATCTGCGTTGATCGCCGCGCCTCCTCGCGTCTCCCGCCCGCGGCGAATCGATCACTTCTCGAAACGATCGATCGCCGTCACTTTGCCGGCCTGGAGCTGTACGTGCAGGCGATCGCCGCGACTGCCTCCGGTCGAAGTGCCCACCGCCACCCCGCCGCCCGAGTGGTGGCCGTAACTGCCGAATCCGAGCCCGATCCCGATGCGCGGCGTTTTGTCCGCGTACGCCCAGACCTCGGTCTCCCCCTGCGCGGTGACTCGGCGGAACGTGCGGTCCGGTTTCCCGAGCGCCATCCGCACCATGTCGGCGGTGTAACCGATTTCCACTTCCCCGGCGCGGATCTTCGTTTGCACCGCCGGCGGATAGCTCGCGAAGGTCGCCGAATCTTTCTGGATGCGGGAGTCGGGCGTCGAGCAGCCGGCACAAACCAGCGCGAAGGCGAGAGCCATCAGGAGCGTGTTCTTGTTCATCGGGGCAATCGGGGTTGGTAGAGGGATAAACGGCTCCGACAGGAACGCAGCGCTAATGTTCGTCCGCAACCGGGCATTGCCAACCCCT
>DATGXA010000024.1:0-5814 GCA_035299125.1 Opitutaceae bacterium | reverse complement strand
CCCCGCGCGCCGCGCCTCCACCCGCTCGAGCCACCGGCGGTATTTGTCGAAGAGCCGCTCCACGAGCGCCGGCTGACACGCGACCACGCGTTCCGCCAAGGGCGCCGCACGCGCGGTGAGCCACGGCGCCACGATCGCGGTTAACAATGCCACCCCGACCGAGAGCGGCTGGTATTCCCGCGGAAGCACGCCCGCTGTCACGCCGACCTGCGCGATGATGAACGCAAACTCGCCCACCGGCGTGAGCGCGAGCCCGCCCTCCACCGCGAGCCGAGTCGGTTGCCCCGTCGCCACCAACACCAGCGCGTAGGCGGCGGAGCGGACGACCACCGCGAAAAAGGCGACCGCGAGCACCTGCCACCAGATCGCGCCGAACGCGTGCAGGTCGATCATCATCCCGATCGCCACGAAAAACACCGCGCTGAACACGTCGCGCAACCCGCCAAACGCCCGGTCCAGCGCCGTACGTTGCGGCGTATCCGCCACGACCACGCCCAGGAGAAAAGCCCCGAGCGCCAGCGAGTAACCCGCCCCCTGCGCGCCCACTGCGAGCAGGCACAACAGTCCGGCCACGATGAGCGTCCGCAGTTCGTCGTTTCCGCTGCGGTCGAGCCGCCGCAACAGCCACGGCACCAGCAGCAATCCGCCCACGCCGAGCAGCGCGATGAAGGCGCCCATGCCACCAAGCGCCGCACCGAGCCGCACATCACCCGCTCCGCCAAATTGCAGATACGAGTTGAGCAGAGCCAGCACCACGACCGCCACCACGTCCTCCAGCACCGTGATCGCTCCGGCGAACTGCCCGCTCGGCGAGTGCAGCCGCCCCGATTCGAGCAGCGATTTGCTGACGATCGCCGAACTCGACGCCACGAGCATGCCCGCGAGGAACAGCCCTTGCATCGCATCGAGCCCGAGCACCAACCCGAGCCCGCGCGCGAGCGTGAACACCACCGCCGCCCCCAACGCCGTCGCCACCAGCACCGTCGCCCCGAGCGCCTTCAGCCGCCGCAGGCTGAGCTGCATCCCGATCGAAAACATGAGAAACACCAACCCGAGCTGCGCGAGCGTCGCGATGCGCGCCGCATCGGTCACGAGCGACGCCGGCGGCGTGTACGGCCCCACGATCAGTCCCGCGAGCAGGTAGCCCACCACCGGCGAGAGCCCGATGCGCCGGCAGCCCCACCCCGCCCACGCGGCGACAAACACCACGATTCCGAGGTCGCGGATGAATTCCAGTCCGTCCATGCGCCGCAAACTCCGCGAACCAACGCACCACCGCAAGGCCGCACACCGCGCTGACCGGCTTTTCTTTTGACTTCCCCCACCCCCGGCAAATGCTTGCGCCAGAATCACCTGCCCGCCCGGCCCGCACCCTGAAACGCGACCATGATCGGTAACATCTTCGGCGTCCTCTCCAACGACATCGGCATCGATCTCGGCACCGCCAACACGCTCGTCTACGTCAAGGGCAAGGGCATCATTCTCCGCGAGCCCAGCGTCGTGGCCATCGACAGCGCCTCCCGCCGCGTGCTCGCCGTGGGCGACGAGGCCAAGCGCATGCTCGGCCGCACCCCCGGCAACATCAACGCCATCCGCCCGATGAAGGACGGCGTCATCGCCGACTTCGACATCACCGAGGCCATGCTGCGCTACTTCATCAAGAAGGTGCAGAACAACTCGAAGATGATTCCGCCGCGCGTCGTCATCGCGATCCCGTCGGGCATCACCGAGGTCGAGAAACGCGCGGTCAAGGAAAGCGCCATTCACGCCGGCGCCCGCGAAGTACTCCTCCTCGAGGAACCGATGGCCTCCGCGATCGGCGTCGGCCTGCCCGTCGAGGAACCTGCCGCGAACATGATCGTCGACATCGGCGGCGGTACCACCGAGGTGGCCATCATCTCCCTCGCCGGCGTCGTCTTTTCAAAGTCCATCCGCGTCGCCGGCGACGAACTGGACCTCGCGATCATCAGCTACATGAAGCGGGCGTACAACCTCCTCATCGGCGAACGCACTGCGGAGGAGATCAAGATCAAGGTCGGTTCGGCGTATCCGCTCGAAGAGGAGCTCACCCTCGAGGTCAAGGGCCGCGACTCGGTCGCCGGTCTCCCCAAGACCATTCACATCACTTCGCAGGAAATCCGCGAGGCCCTCGCCGACACCATCGCCTCGATCGTCGATGCCGTCCGCAACGCCCTCGAGCGCTGCCCCCCGGAACTCTCCGCCGATCTCGTCGACCGCGGCTTCGTCATGGCCGGTGGCGGCGCGCTCATCCGGGGCATCGACCGCCTCCTCTCCGAACGCACGGGCCTGCCGGTCACCATCGCCGACGACCCGCTCAGCGCTGTGGCCAACGGCACGGGCGCCGTCCTCGAAGACCTCAACTGGCTGCTCGGTCGCCTCACCGGCGAGCGCACCGGCTGAAACGCACCGGCCCTCGCCGCCGGCGAATCCGGAATCTCAAATCTCAAATCTGAGATTCTCCACCGCCGTGTCGCCCCTGCAATTCATCCGCCAGCGCCCCTTCGCCGTCCTCGCGGTCGTCGCCATTCTCTGGTTGCTCACGCCGGTCGCCCTCAAACGCCTCGCGCAGGTCAGTCTGTTCGAGTTCGGCGCGCCGGCCGACTTCGCAGCCTCCTACGCGCGAGACCTCCAGCAGTACTGGTCGTTGCGCACCCGCACAAAGAACGAGCTCCTGCAAACCGCGCGCGATCTCGCCAACCTCAACGCCAGCTACGAGCTGCGCATCCAGGAAAACGAGTCGTTGCGCGAGCAGGTCCAGCGGCTTGAGGAAGCGCTCCATCTTCCCTCCGACGCCGAGTACCGCACGGAAATCGCCCGCGTCGTGCGCCGCGAATTCGGCACCTGGTCGCAGCGTCTGGTCATCCGCAAGGGCCGCAACGCTGGCATCCCCGTCGGCGCGCCCGTGGTGTTCACCGGCGGTGTGGTCGGCCGCGTCGCCGAGGTCTACGCGTACACCGCCGTGGTCGATTTGGTGAGCAGCCCCACGCTGCGTATCGCCGCGATGGTCGATGGCGACTCACGCCCCTTCAGCTTCCAAGGCGGGCCCAACCCGCCGTTCGCGCAGGCCCGTGGCGCGGTCGAGTTCGTGCCGCTCGACATCTACGCGAGCGAACAGGCGCCCAAACGCATCGTGACCGCCGGCCTCGGCGGCGTCTTCCCCGCCGGCATCGTCATCGGCCATGTGCAGTCGCTCGAACTCGACACGGGCGGGCTCTTCAAGAGCGGCGCCGTGCTGCTCGATCCCCGCCTCAACGAGCTGCACGAGGTCGCCGTGCTTGTCCCGCTCAACCCCGAGCAGCAGTAGCCGCCATGGATCCGCGCTGGGTCGTCATCGTCTTGGCCAACACGTTCCTCGTCTTTCTCGAGGGCCAGTTGAACCACTACCTCGCGCATGCGCCCGTCACAGTGTACCTCTGCGGACTCGCGCTCCCCGTCGCCGGGCTTCGGTTACGCTTCCGCCCGGGGCTGATCGCGATGTTCCTCACCGGCCTGGTGATCGATGCCGTCCGCCCGGTGCCGTTCGGGTCCACGGCCCTGTTGCTCGCAACGCTGTTCACCGCGTGGCACTCCGTCCGCGCGCGCTTGCCGCGCGATGGCATCGCCCCGCCGATTATTGGAGCCCTCGTCGCCAACCTCGCGCTCTTCCTCGCCCAACCGCTCCTGCTGGGCACCGTCGTCGCCGCCGGCACCACCGCCAGCCGCGTGCTGGTTGATCTGCTGCTCTCGCAACTCGGCGTCGTGCTGCTCGGCACGTGGTTCTTCGCACTCCAGGAGCAGGCGTTGCTCCTGCGCGGGGTCGATCTCGCCGAAGAAGCGCGCCAACCGGGCGGCGCCCTGTAGCCAGCCTCAGCTCTCTTCCAGTTCGACGTTCCAGTAGGCCACGTCGAGGAAGTGCTTCCACGCCGGATGGTGCGGCTGTTTCTCGAGGACGGTGGAAATGATCGGCCGCCACTTCGGCCGCGCCGGCTTGCGGATGAGCCGCAGGTGCGCCTCGTGCGGCAGCCGGTTCGCCTTGTGGGAATTGCAGGCGATGCAGGAGCACACGATGTTCTCCCACGTCGTCTTGCCCCCGTAGTGACGAGGGATCACGTGGTCGAGGTTCAGGTCCTCGCGCGGAAAAGTCTTCCCGCAGTACTGGCAACGATTCTTGTCGCGCTCGAACACGTTGTTGCGGGTCAGCTTCAGCTCCTTGCACGGCATCTTGTCGAAGACCGTGAGCAGGATCACCCGGGGAACGCGGATGTGCTGCCGCACCGCCCGCACGCGCTCGCATTCCTCGATCGGCGGATTGTGGCGGGAGAAATCCAGCCAATCCATCAGCGAGAACACCCGGAAATCGTCGAGCGCCTCGTCGCGATAGACCACCTGCGCGTGCTCCCGCGCCAGCAGCATGAACGCGTGACGCGCCGCGATCACGTTCACCGCCTGCCAGAGGCGGTTGAGCACGAGGACCGGTTGTGCGAGCGCGGCGTCCATCGGGGGCACCGGAGTAATGACCGTCCGCCGCAGTGTCAAGGGACCGGGCCGTGACGAGCGCGTGACACCCTCCGCCCGGCCGCGCCTTTCGCTCGTCCCGTTATCGCGCGAAGCGGTAACCCACGCCGTGGACCGTGAGCAGCACGCGCGGTGTCTCGGGATCCACCTCGATCTTCTTCCGCAGCTGCGCCACATGCTGGTCGAGCGTGCGCGTCGTCCCCAGATAATCGATTCCCCACGCCGCGTTCAGCAGCTGGTCTCGCGTGAGCGCCTCGCCCGGCCGCGCGGCGAACGCCTCGAGCAGCTTCATCTCGCGCGGCGTCAGCGGCGCCTCCGCCCCGCGCAGCCGCACCGTGAACGTCTTCCGGTCCACGACCGCATCGCCGAACTTGAGCGTGTCGCCAAACGTCGCCGCCTCCGACTCGGCCGCGCCGCGCTTCGCCCGCCGCAGCAGGGCGCCCACCCGCGCGAGCAGCTCGTGCACGCCGAACGGCTTGGTCACGTAGTCGTCGGCGCCGAGCTCGAGCCCCACGACCTTGTCGATCTCCTCGCCTTTCGCGGTTAGGAACAGCACCGGGGTGCGCTGGTCGCGGCGCCGCAGCTCGCGGCAAACATCGTAACCGTTTTTTCCGGGCATCATCACATCGAGCACGTAGAGGTCGGTCTTCTCCTGCGCCGCGAGTTTGAGCGCCTGCAGGCCGTCGGCCGCGGGCACCACGGCATAGCCCTCGCCCTCCAGCAGATCGCAGAGGCCTTGGCGGATGGCGGAGTCGTCTTCGGCAATGAGGATGCGAGCTTTCACGAGGGAAAGGGAGTGAAGGAGTAAGGGAATGAAGGGCAGCGGGCTCGGTCTTTCAGGTCGTCGCCGTCGTGGCGGGCAACGTGAGCACGAAGGCCGCACCGCCGCCCTCGCGCGCGTGGCAGACAAGATCGCCGCCCTGGTCGCGCGCTAGGCGCCGCGCGATCGTGAGGCCGAGGCCGGCGCCCTGCTTCGTCGCGGTGAGCGAGTCGTCCACGCGATGGAAACGATCGAAGATCCGCTCGCGATGCGCCGTCGGCACGCCCGGCCCTCGATCGGCCACGACCACCGCCCAGCCGCCGGCAACCGCGTCGGCGTGCAGTTCGAGCACGCCGCCCGCCGCCCCATATTTCAGGCCGTTGTCGATGAGGTTGAGCGCCACTTGATCGAGCGAATCCGGGTCGCAGCGCACGGCCGCTCCGGCCGCGGGCGGCGTCGCCACGAGCCGGACACCCGCTTCCGCCGCGCGCGGCGCGTACGTCTCCACAAGCCGCGCGAACCACGGCCCGAGAGGGATC
>DATGXA010000023.1:0-11805 GCA_035299125.1 Opitutaceae bacterium | reverse complement strand
TGGGGAGGCGCCGCGCCCCGGCGCCGATCAGGATGGGAGTCGGTGCCGGCTGACGTGAGCGTGGAGCGCTCTCGTCCTGCTCAAATGGATTGTTGCAAGGCGCTGTGGGTATGGCAGCGTTTGGGGATGCGCAACGGTGTGAGTCGAAATGTGAAGGTGTTTTGCACGGCACTGCACGTCATCGGGATTCTCGGTGCTGCGGGGCATTTGTCGGTCGCCGGCGTGGTCATGATTGGGTCATTGGCGGCAGTTTCGACGTCCCCGATTCTCGCGCCAATTGCGAGTCTTGGGGCGTTCACGGTGGTTGCTGCGGTGTTCGGAGCGGTGCTTTCGGTTGCGGTCGCTAGTGCAGTGGCGCTTGTGGTAGAGCACACGGCGCGCACGGCGGTGGCGACGGAGGAGCTGGCCGATTCGCTGCGGCGACTCGAGCTAGAGAAGACCCGCGACGATGGGTTCTATTATCGCGTGCGGTGACACTGCGGGCAGTGTCCGCAGGCGTAGCGGGGTGGCTTTTGCCAGCAACCGGGGGAGGTTAGGCGCTCTTGGCTTTTGGGGCGGGCGCGGTGGATATGACTAGTGGCGACTCCAGTTTTCCGGTACGCTCTACGTGGTCGCAAAATGCGTCGATGAGGGCGGAGCCGATTGCGCTGTCATTCGAGAAAAAGCGCGTATGAATGGCGTCGAGACGCTTTCGCTGGGTCGGCGTGAGGCGGACGTAGAATGTGGCGGATTTCTTCTCCACAGAGGGACCGTGGGTGTGTGGCGTGGCTGGCGCAATTTCGGTATTGACGGATACGCCAGTCATGTCAGTCATTGCGGTCATGGAAGCGCAACAAGTCCATGTGAAGGTGAGGCTCAAGTGGGAGGTGCTTGGGCGTGGCAGGGCGGAGCGGATGCTGTTTCGCGATGGTATCCCGTTCGCGGTGATTTTCAGGGAGGCGAACGGTCATCGGTGGGGCTGGCGGGCTCACGTCGGCGGCGATGATGGGTCGCTCGATAAGGTGCTATCTTCGCTCGATGCCGCGATGGCTTGTTGCGAGTCGAGGGCACGCGCTGTCGCATGATCGAATACGTCTACAGGCGCAGCGGTGCCCGTCTCTGGCGCGGGCGGTATCGGCTCGGGGAAGCGGGCCCGATCTCGGATGTTGCTCTGAGGGTGACGGATCGGCTCTCGGCGGAAGCGAAGTTGCGGGCGCTGGTTGTAGAGGCGGAGCGCGAGGCGCAGGGGCTCGTTGCACCGAAGGCGCAGCGTGAGGCGGCGCAGGAATCACTTTCGCGGCTGATTGCCGCATATGAGGCGGATTTGGGTGGGAGACACCTCGCCGAAAAGCACGTGCAGAACACGTGTGCTCGGCTCCGTCGGACGGTGGCCAAGTTGCGCTGGCGCCGTCTGGCGGACATTCGCGTTGACCAATTCGTCACCTACCGCGCGGGCCTTAAGGTCTCGGCGAAAACGCGCAAGGAATACGGCGTCAGCTGGCAGGCGTTCTGTCGTTGGCTGGTGGCGACGGGGCGTGCGGTGGTGTCGCCGATGGCTACCTTACCCCGCGTCGAGACACGAGGCGAGGCGGTGCGCACGGCGCGGCCGTTGACGGCGGAGGAGCTTGCCAAGCTCTGCCAGGTCGCACCGGCCCGGGCGTGGATCTATCGGCTGCTCGCCTACACGGGGATGCGCGTTAACGAGGCGCGACGGCTGCAATGGGAGGCTGTGGACTTGGCGAACAGCGTCGTGCGGCTCGGTGCGGCGGAAACGAAGGATCGCGAAGCGCGCACGGTGCCGCTTCATCCTTCGGTGCAAGATGACCTGCTGTGGCGTGCGGCTCGGGTGTCGCCTCGGAGCGGCCGTGTGGTGCCGGCATGGCCGAAGCGGCGGACGTTCTGGAAGGATCTCGCGGCGGCCGGAATCGAGCGCAAGGCGGCTCATGGGCGTGTCGTGCACTGGCACTCCTTCCGGAAGACCTTCGCGACGCTGGCGGCGGCTTCTGGTGTGTCGCAAAAGGCTGTGCAAACGGTCCTCGGGCATTCCGATCCGGCGTTGACGGCGAACGTCTATACGGTCGCGAGCGAGGCGCAGGTGGCCCGTGAGGTGGCGCGGATGCCCGCGGTTGGGCACATACAAGCGCCAGAGTCACATTCTGTCAGAGGAGACGGGGCAAAGCGGGATTTGCGCTCTGTGTTAGCTGAGTTGCTACAGGTTGCGCAACTCGCTGATTCCCGGGAAATTGCGGAGGCGAAAACCTCGTTGCAAATGGTGGGCGATACTGGACTCGAACCAGTGACCCCCAGTGTGTGATACTGGTGCTCTAACCAACTGAGCTAATCGCCCGTGAGGGAGGCAGGGAAAACGCACATTCCCCCGGCGAAATCCACAAAATTCTTTCGCGCCCCGCTCGATTGCCCCACCGCGCCCGCGGGCTCGCGCAAAATCGAAAACAGCGCGAGGGATTCCGCCGCGGACGGTGTAGCTCAGACGACGACCCGCTCCGGGCGTCATCAACTCCAACCTCCGTTGCTACCCATGAAAATCGTCCTGATTCCCCTCCTCGCCCTCGGTCTCGCCTCCGCCGCATTTGCCGGCGAATCGTGCGGCTCCTGCGACAAAGCCCAAGCGCCCGCGTGCAAGTGCGGCGCCAAATCGGCCGACGACTGCCACAAGCACTGCGCCGACAAGTGCGACTGCACCAGCCACCACGAATCCGCGCCGAAGCCCGAGACAAAGAAATAACCCTTCGCCCGCTCGGCCCGCCCGCATCGCCGGGCGGGCTTCTTTCCCCGCGGAGACCTTCGCCTACTTCCGCGTCGCCACCGGCTTCCGGCGTTTCGGATACAACGCGCGACAGATGGCGCACACCGTGCCATCGCACCCCCGCGCCGTACAATGCTCGCGGCCGTAGTAGATGATCCGCAGGTGGAGCGGATTCCATTCGGCGCGGGGAAACAACGCCTTCAAGTCGCGTTCCGTCTGCTCCACGCTGCGCCCGTCGGTGAGGCCCCAGCGTTGCGCCAACCGGTGAATGTGGGTGTCGACGGGGAATGCGGGCTCGCCGAACGCCTGCGACATCACCACCGACGCCGTCTTGTGTCCGACTCCCGGCAGCGCCTCCAGCGACGCCCAATCGCGCGGCACCGCGCCGCCGTGCTCGGCGACGATGATCTCCGACAACCGCCGGATCGCCTTCGCCTTCTGCGGCGAAAGCCCGCACGGACGGATGAGGTCTCGTATTTCGAGTTCCTGCACACGCGCCATCGCCGCGGCATCGTCAGCCCGCGCGAAGAGTTGCGGAGAGACTTCGTTGACCCGCTTGTCCGTGCATTGCGCCGAGAGCACGACAGCGACGAGCAACGTGTAGGCGTCGCGGTGCGCGAGCGGGATTGCCGGCGCCGGATAGAGCTCCGCGAGCATGCGGCTGGCGAGGTCGGCGCGTTGCTGTCGGGTCATTCCACCAGAGAACGCTCCGTCGCGGGCCGGGCAAGCCCGAGGGGCACGCGGGGTCTTCGCCTCATTCCCCGTCTGCGGCGTTGCGGTCGGCGCGGGCGGGCGCACGTTCCCGCACTCCCGATCGCCATGAACGTCTCCAGCGCAAGCTCCTCTCCTACCCCGGCGCAAAGCGCGCAGGATCGCGCCGCCCTCGCGCGCGCTCGTCGTGAAACCAACAACGCCGAAGAGCAGCGCGCCTCAGAGAAACTGCGCGACGACGAAAATGCCAAGCGCCGCGCCTCCGAATCCCAAGCACGGGAGACTGCCGCGCAGGAAGCGCAGCAACGTCAGGCGGCTCACCGGGCCGATCGCCGCGTCGGCACCGCGCTCGACGTCAAAGCCTGACCGCGCCGCTCAGTGCGCCGGCGCCGCGGCCTGCGCCTGTTCCCATTCCTCGGCGAATCGCTGCGTCAGGCGCGCGAGCGCGGCCTGCACGTTTTCCGCCTTCGCGGTCACGCCCGCCGTCTGCTGCGCCCAGGTGACGGCCGGAATGGTCACAAGCGTGCGATGTGCGCGGGCAGGTTTGAGCTGCTCGCGCAGCTGCAGATCGAGGATGTAGAAGTAGCTCGTCTTCCCGGTGAGGCTCACATTGGCCGTGATCTCGAGGGCCGGCGCCTGCGGCAGGCGCTCGAGCATCGGCGGCGGGATGATCTTCACGCCCGCCGGTTCGAGCACTGCGCGCACGCCGGCGATCAAGGCCGACTCGGTTAGCCCGAGCTTGGCGCCATCGGGTGAGAGCCCGCGTACGACCACGCCGACTTCCTGCAGATTCTGCAGCACGCTCATCTCCGCGTCCTGCGCGGTGACGAAGCACACGGCGAAAAGGGAGCAGACGAGAGCGAGGAGCGATTTCACGGCGGATCGGGGGTTCAGGTCGACTCGGGCACGAGCCAGTCCATCCGGAAGCCCGCTTCGCCATCGAGCGCAAGCAGCCGAGTGAGTTGCGCCAGCGCCGGCCGCATCGCCGCATCGAATTGCCAAGGCGGGTTGAGGATCGCGAGACCGCAGCCGCTCAGGCCGATCTCCGCCTCCTCCGATTGGACCCGCAGCTCCGCGGCGAGCGTGGGAGCAAGGCGTCGCTCCCGCAGTTTCAGGAAAAGCGGCGCCGTCGCGGCGCGCTTGGTGATCGGATACCAGATGGCAAACACCGCGGCCGGGCTGCGCCGGAGCCCCTCCTCGACGGCGCGGGCGACGCGCGCCATCTCGTCGGCCGCCTCGAATGGTGGATCGATCAGCACCAATGCGCGCTTCTCCAGCGGCGGCAGCATCGCCCGCGGCGCGCCGAAGCCGTCGCTGCGATGCACGCGCACCTTCCGCCGGCCGGCGCATTCGCGCTCGAGCGCGTCGGCTTCCTCTGGCTGCAGCTCGCAGAGGGCGCACCGGTCATCCGGCCGCAGCAACGCGAGCGCCTGCAACGGCGAACCGGGATAGAAGCGCAGCGTCTCGCCGCCGGCGCCGCACGCGCGGTTGTAGTCGCGGATCGCGGCCACGTAGTCGGCGATGGGCGGGAGCAGGTCGGCGGCGTTCCAGAGCCGGCCGATGCCCTCCGGCCACTCGGGCGCACGGGCGCCGGTCTCGGCCTGCGCGAGATCGTAGCGGCCGCGGCCGGCGTGGGTGTCGAGAAAGAGGAACGGCTTCGGCTTGCGCTGCATCGCGCGGATCAGCTCGCGCAGCAGCACGTGCTTGAGCACGTCGGCGAAGTTGCCCGCGTGGAACGCGTGGCGGTAGTTCATCGCAGCGCGAAGCCCGGCGGCACCGGGACCTTCACCACAGTCTTGCGAACGAGCACCGGTCGCGTTTCGGCGACGCGCAGGCACGGCATGTGGCCATCGGGCGGGAAGAAGATCCCGAGCTCGCCCGGCACCAAGCGCAGCCGCGACGCGAAATCCGAGTCGGCGTATTTCACGAGATCCTTCTCCGGCACGTAGTCGGCGGAGATCCGCAGCCGATCGATCGGAAGCAGCTCGATCGCCTCCTCGCCTTCGACGAGCGCCTGTACGTCGATGTACCGGCGGTGCGATTCGAAGAAGCAGTCGCCGCGGGCGCGCGTCGTGTATGCCGATTCCATCGCGTACGCCCCCTCGCGCAGCTCGTGCCGGTACGTGGCGCCCTCCGCCATCGCGAGCAGACGCGCATGCTCGGTGGTGCCTTTGGTGAAACAATGGCGCAGATACTCGAAAGCTTCCGCAAACAGCGGAAGCTCTCGAAATAATTCGGATAGATCACCGTAGGAACCGAGGACCGCCATGGTGGCTGGACACGTTCCGTCCCGCCCGCATGGGCTCAAGCTTTTTCCAGAAAACGGATCGCGCGCGCGGAAACTTTCGCTCGCCGCCGCCACGTCCGCTCGCCGAGATTGCGCGTCGCATGAACGTCGAAATCGGTTTCTGGAAACGCACGGAGGACGGACGCAAGCTGCAGGTGCGGCTGCGCGTTTTCGGCGGCAACATCATCTGGGAATGCCAGCCAGCCCGTTTCCAACCGTGGGAGCCCTACCTCACGCCCGACGACGACGACTGGGACAAGGTCATCGCCGAGGCGAACAAGCGCGAGCCGCGCCGCGTCATCCACGACAAGATCCTCGCGCTCATCCGCCGGCGCGGCCGTCCGGCGGGTTCGGCCGACGATTGACGCGCCCGCTCACGCCGCCCCACGGCAACGTTCCCACACGAGCAGGAACGACGGGGCGAACTCCTCCGGGCGCTCCGCCACCCACCGGTCGATCTCGGCCGGCGTGCTCCACACGATCTCGCTGATCTCGTCGGTGTTGGCCTGCACCGGGCCGTCGTGCCGGCAGCGGTAGACCCAGACGAACTCCCGCCCGGTCTCCTCGCAGGCCTCGATCCGGCAGATGCGCTGCGGCACCGTACTCACGTGGATGCCGAGCTCCTCGCCCAGTTCGCGCACCATCGCGGTGTCGTAATCTTCGCCGCGATCGACGTGCCCCGACGCCGAGGCAGCCCACTGGTTCGGGTAGAGGTCCTTGCGCATCGAGCGACGCTGCAACAGCACGCGGCCCGCGGCATCGCTCACCAGCGCGTGCACCGAGCGGTGCAACAGACCGCGCGCGTGCACCTCGCGCCGCAGCGCGGAGCCGATCACGCGATCGTGTTCGTCGACGACATCAAACCATTCTTCGTGGGCCATGCCGCCAGTTGAGAGTCGCACCGCCGGCAGGGCAATCCCGCGCACGCCCGGGCCCCGCCGCGGTCCCCAACGCGTTGCCGTACAGAACCGCCCGCGCCGGCCGATGAAGGAGACACGCAACGGATGCCCCAGCTGCTACGCCCACCTTTTCCGCTCCGTACCCGCCTGCGCCGCGTGCTCGCGTGCGGCGCTCTCGCGGCGGCCGCGCTGTTGCGGGCCCAGCCTTCGTCGATCCGGGCCGCCGCTCCGGGGCTGAACGAGGCGGGCGTGCCGGCGTTTGCGATCAGCTCGCCGGCCGCGCTCGGGTTGAGCGCGCCACCAACCGATCTCCAACCGTTGCCCGACGGCCGTATCCTCGCGCTCGCCGGCCGGGAGCTGGCCATCGGCGACGGTACCCGTTGGGAAGTGTTCCGCCTCGCGGCGAGCGACACGCTCGACGGTTCCACGCAGGTCTCGATCGATGCCGCGGGCCAGCTCTACGTGGGCATGCCATCGTGGTTCGCCCGACTCGAGTTCCGCCCCGAAGGTTACCTCCGCCGCGTGCCCGTCACGCAGGCGCCGAACCCCATGATGCTCGCGACAACCGTGCAGGATGTGCGCGGCCGCTGGTATTGGCATGGCGGCACGGGCGATGTCGTCCGCTGGCGCCCCGGCGAACATCCGACCACCGTCGCCCGCATCACGGATTTCGAGCGCGCCTTCGAACTCGGCGGCTCCGACTACATCAGCGATCGGGCCAATGGCACGCTCTGGCGCGTCACGCCGGAGGGCCCCGAGCAGATCATTGCCGCCGAGAAGACGAACGTGAGCTACAGCGTCACGTGCGGACTCGATCTGGGCGAGGGCCGACTCTTCGTCGGCACCAACGGCCACGGTCTCAGGCGCTTCGAGAAGGGCCTCCTCCTGCCCATCGAGAGCGGTGGCGCTCTCGCCGGACTCAGCCGGATCAACGACCTTTGCGCCACCGTGCCCGGACTCTACGCCGCGGCGATCGACAACGTCGGCATCGTGTTTTTCGACCGCCAGCTCCGCACAATCCAAGTGCTCGACCGCTCGCTCGACCACCGCCTGGCTCGCGTGCGGCGGCTCTTCTACAGCCGACTCGGCGTCGTGTGGGGGTTGCTCAACGACGGCATCGTCCGCGTCGATTTCCCCGCGCGCCTCTCGTATTACGAGCCGTTCGTCTCCACCGGACTCGTCTTCGCCCAACCGTACCGCTTCGACGGCCGTCTCTGGCTCCTCGGCGACGGCCAGGCGCAACGAGGCATCTACAACGACGAAGGCCGCCTCCTGCGTTTCGACATCGACACTCCGGCCGACGAGTTCCTGTGCGCGCTCTCCACCGAGACCGGCGCCCTCCTCGCGGGTGGCCGGCGCGGGCTCTACCGCCGCGGGCCGCACGGCTGGAAACTCGTGGCCGACGCCATCACCGACCCCCATCTCGCCAACACGCCCGATGCCACCGGCCGCTGGGCGGTCCTCGGCGACGACGCCTACGGGTGGCTACGAATCGTCGGCGAGGCGTACGAGATGGTGCGGTTTCCGGCGCCCGAGCTGCGCATGACCTACGGCGCGATCCGCGATCGACACGGCGCACTCTGGGGCGAACTCGGCACCGGCCGCGTCGCCCGGCTCGAACTCACCGATGGCGCACCGCGTTTCGAGATCTTCGGCGCCGAACACGGCGTGGGCGGAAGCTGGGTACAACTCACGGTGCTCGAGGGTGAGATGCACGCCAACGTCACCGGGCACCTCCTCCGCTTCGAGCCCGCGCTCCGTCGCTTCGTGCCCGCCAACGAACTCACCCGGGCGATTCCCGAAGTCCAAGGCGTCGCCGGCCGCCCTGCCTACGATGCCCGCGGCCAGTTCTGGCTCGCGACGGCCAACGCGCCGCTGGTATTCGCGCGGCAGGGCCCGGTCTTCTGCGCGCGAGACGAGGAGTTCCCCGCCGGCCTCCAGCCGCTCTTCTTCACGCCCGACGACAGCGGCCCGGTCTGGCTGCACCAGCGCCTCAAGCTCGCCCGCTACGATCCCGATGTGCCCGTGCCCCCGCGCGCCGAGGCGAGCGCGCTCATCACCCGCGTGCAGCTCACCAACAGCAACCGCTCTCTGTTCGCGCCGCGCCGCCGCCTGCCGGAGCTGCCGGCCGACGACAACTCGCTCATCGTGCACTACGTCGCGGTGGGCGCGCCGCCATCGCGCACCGTCACGTTTCAGGTGCGGCTCGCCGGCGCGAGCGACGAATGGGTGTCCACCGGCGTCGCGGGCTCGACAAGTTTCAACCGCCTCGACGAGGGCAACTACATCCTCCAGCTCCGCCCGGTGACGGACAACAAGCCCGGGCCGGTCACCTCGCTGGAGTTCACCGTGAGGCCGCACTGGTCGCGCACGCGCACGGCGTACGCCGCATACGGCGTGGCGGCCTTCGCGTTTGTCGGGCTGATCGCGTGGTACGCCAGCTGGCGCGAGCGGGTCGAGAAGGCGCGTCTCGAGATGTTGGTGGCACAGCGCACCCGCGAGCTCAACGAGGTCAATCTGCAGCTCGCGAGCAACATCGAGTCGACGTTGCAGCAGGCCGAGGCGCTGCGCGTGAGCGAGGAACGCTATCGCCAGCTCAGCACCGAGCTCGAGCACCGCGTCGCGGAGCGCACCGAGGCGCTCGTCCGCACGAACGAGCAGCTCACCGCCAGCAACCAGGAGCTCGAGTCGTTCTCCTATTCGATCTCGCACGACCTCCGCGCGCCGCTGCGCAACATCAACGGCTTCGTCGACCTCCTGCGCCGCCGCAACCGCGACAGCCTCGATCCGGAGAGCAACCGGTTCTTCCAGATCATCACCGCCGAGACGATCCGCCTCAGCCAACTCATCGACAGCCTGCTCGCGTTCGCCCGCCTCAATCGTGCCGATTTCAAGGTCGCGCCCGTCGCGCTCAATCCGCTCGCCACGCAGGTCATCGCGGAACTGCGCCCCGAATACGACCAGCGCCTAATCGAGTGGAAGATCGGCCCGCTGCCGACTGTGACGGGCGATGCCACCCTGCTCCGGCAGGTGCTCGCCAACTTCCTCTCGAACGCGATCAAGTTCACCCGCCACCGCTCGCCGGGAGTAATCGAGATCGGCACGGTGCCGCCCGACCCGTTGCACCCGGGCGAGCATGCCGTGTTCGTGCGCGACAACGGCGCCGGCTTCGACCCGAAGTATTCCTCGAAACTCTTCGGCGTCTTCCAACGCCTGCACCACGTGCGGGAATTCGAGGGCACCGGCATCGGGCTCGCCAACGCCAAGCGCATCGTCCTACGCCACGGCGGCCGGGTGTGGGCCGAGGGCAAGCCGGGCGAAGGCGCGACGTTCTATTTCGCGCTCCCGATCCGCCCCGCGCAGTCGTGAATCAGGCGCGCGGCGCCCCGCGATCAATTTCCAGCTGGCTCCCGGTCGCGCGGCGTGGAAACACTCGCGGCTCAACTCCTCCGCCATGGCCAAAATCGAAATCGCCAAAGTCGCCGACATCCTCCGGCAGAACCAGCTCGAGCCCGCCGTGATGCGGCGCATCCTCGAGCAGATCAACAAAGTCACCGAGGAAGCCGCGGCTGGCGAAGAGGAGAAGCCACCGGCCCAGAAGAAGCAGTTCGTCATCCTCGTCTCCGATCCGGACGGCCAGATGCCGGAACACGAGCTCGCCGGCTGGGTGTTGCAGATCCCCGAGGAGGCCAGCCCGCTCTCGTTGCAGGAGCGCGTGCACAAGGCCGCCTACGATTTCAACGCGTCGCGCCGCGGCCGGAAACTCCCGGTGGAAACGATGGGCGAGGCGTTCGAAAGCGTTCCCGCGAAGCATTTCAAGGAAGTCGAAGTCGCCGTGAAGACGAAGACGCCCGTGCTCGTCCTGAGCACCGACAACAAGCTCCCGAAAGACGCTCCCGCCGGCTCGCGCGCCCGCGACCACTGAGCAGGACGGTTGCAGGGCACGTCGGGCTCCACGCCCGGCCTCCGGCGCAGAGACGCGGTGCCCCGGATCTTCGGCTGCCTCGTTCGCCCAATTGACGAAGCCGGCCACCGCGTTTTTCCGCCCGCCTCCGGGCTGGCCAATTAGCTGCTCCCGCCTACCGTCCAACGCTCATGACGGAACCCGAGAGCCATACATCCGCTTCCGCCAACGACCACGCGCCGCTGCCGTGGTATCAGGACTTCGTTGCCCGTTACGTGGCGTTTCCCGCCTATTGCCGAACCACGTCGTTCGACCGGGCGACAAGCGACTTCCAAGCGGAAGTGCGCCGGATCGAAGAACTCTGCGGGCGCTTTTCGCCCGACGATTTCGTGCGCCGCGTGACCGTCGCCCCGATGAGCGGGCTCGAGGACGATGAGCGGCATTGGTCCGCCTCGATGGTCGTCGAGCACATGGTGCTCGTGGGCGAAGCGATCGGGCGGACGCTGGTCTTCCTCAGCCGCGGGCAACAACCACCACTGGCATTCTCCCGCGAGGCCACCCGCCCCCGCGGCGCCAAAGGCGTGGAGATCATGCCGCCGCTGCGCGAACTCGGCCATACCTACCCGCACCTCGTGCGGACGGAGCTCGGGCCCGAGCGGACGCTCACGCACCAGCACCCGCTTTTCGGCGAACTCGACCTGCATCGCTGGCATTGCCTGAGCGTCTCGCACCTGCGTGTCCACCGCCGCCAACTCCACGAGATCCGCCGGCGCATCACCGCGGGGTTGAAAGGCGGGCTCCTCAGCTCGCTCCTGCTCGAGCCCGCACCCGAGCTCGATCCGCAGGCGTAGCGCACCGCCGGCCGGCTCGACCGACCGTGGCCCGGATGATTCACGCCGGGGCCGTGTGAGACGCCAATGCGTGGTAGCGGAACTCGGGAGAGTTTCGCCACTCGCGCCAAACGAAAGTCTCACGGCTTCCGCTACGCTGTGGCCGTGCGCACCGGGGAAGTCGGGCGTGAAGTCCGACCCACATTCGTTTCGTTCAGCGGAACAGCAGCACCGGCACGCGGCACTGGCGCATCATCGCGGTCGTCGTGCTGCCGATGACGAACTGGCGGATCCGGCTGTGGCCGTACGCGCCCATGATCAGGCAGTTGATCCCGCGCGCGGCCACGTATGCCGCGATCTCGTCCTCGGGCACGCCGTGCAACATCTGGCAGATCGGCTTGAGCCCGACGCCGTTGAGCGCCGCCTCC
>DATGXA010000022.1:0-4049 GCA_035299125.1 Opitutaceae bacterium | reverse complement strand
GTTTCCGAGCGGGCGCCTTTTTCTTTCCTGCGCTCACGTGCGCGCGGCGCCATTCGGTATTCGTCAACCCGCGCGCGTTCGCCATTCTTCCCCCGCCACATTCGTCGCTCCATGAGCACCCTTCGCATCCCCACGTTCCTGGCTCTCGCGCTCTCCAGCGCCCACCTCGTCGCCACACTCCACGCCGAGGTGAAGCTCGCCGCCATCTTCACCGATCACGCCGTGCTCCAGCGCGACACCGTCGTGCCGATCTGGGGCACGGCGCGGCGGGGCGAGAAGGTCACCGTCACGTTTCGTACCCAGACGCTCGTCACGAAGGGCGATCGCGACGGTTCCTGGCGCATCAACCTCGCGCCAATGCCGGCGAACCCCTACCCGGCCGATCTCGTGGTGGAAGGTTCGAACACGCTCACGTTGCACGATGTGCTCGTCGGCGACGTGTGGGTCTGCTCCGGCCAGTCGAACATGGAGTGGCCCGTCCGGCTTTCCGACTACGCCGCCACGGAGACCGCCACCGCACATTTCCCGCTCATCCGCCATTTCAAGGTCGCCACGCAGATGGCCCGCGAACAGCCCGCCGCCGAGGTGCAGGGCAGCTGGGCGGTATGCTCGCCGGAAACCGCGGGGCATTTCACGGCCGTCGGCTTCTTCTTCGCGCGCGATGTCCACCAGGCGCTCGGCGTGCCGCAGGGATTGTTGAACATCTCCTGGGGCGGCACGCCGCTCGAAACCTGGCTCTCGCCCGCGATGCTCGCCTCCTCGCCGCACGCGGCTTCCATCGCGCAGGCGTGGGCGAAAACCGTCGCCGAGTACCCGGCCAAGAAAGCTGAGCACGACCGCCGCATGGCCGAGTGGGAACAACGCGCCGCTGCCGCCAAGGCCGCAGGTCAGCCCGAGCCGCCCGACCGGCCGTGGCGCCCCGCCGGCCCGGGCCTGCCCGAGGAGCCCACCGTCGTGTGGCAAGGCATGGTCGCGCCGGCGATTCCGTACGCGATCCGCGGTGTGCTCTGGTACCAGGGCGAGTCGAACGTCGGCCGCGAGGCCGAGTTCCGCGATCTCTTCGCCACGCTCATCCGCGGCTGGCGCGAAGCCTGGGCCGCCGCCGCGCAGCCCGCCACGCCCGCCGGCGAGCCGAAGAAGACGCGCCGCCGGAAAACCGATGAAGCCGCCGTCGCCGCGCCGCTCGCGCTCGAACCGTTTCCTTTCCTCTTCGTTCAGCTGCCCAACTACGCCGACAACGCGCCGACCGGCACCGCGTGGGCGCGACTGCGCGAGGCGCAAGCCTCCGCGCTCGCGTTGCCCGCCACCGGGATGGCGGTCGCGATCGACGTCGGCGAAAGCGCCAATCTCCATCCGCCGCACAAACAGGAGATCGGCCGCCGCCTCGCGCTCCTTGCTCGCGCCCAAGTTTTCGGCGAAGGGCTCGACGCCTCCGGCCCGATCTACGCCGAGCACCTGTTTGCACCCGACGGCAGCGTGCGGATTCGTTTCGACCACGCCGAGATCGGCCTCGTGTGCCGGGGCCCTCGCGTGCAGGGCTTCCAGCTCGCCGGCGCCGACCGGGTCTTCCAGCCCGCCGAAGCGCGCATCGAGGGCGATGTCGTGATCGTGAGCAGCCCGGCCGTGAAGGCGCCGATGGCCGTGCGCTACGCTTTCGCTAACGATCCGCAGCCCGACGCCAATCTTTACAACGGCGCCGGCCTCCCCGCCGCGCCATTTCGCACGGACGACTGGTGAACACCGCGCCGCCGGCGTGAGCGCGACGCGCGACGGCAACGTTGTTTGTCCGGTTACGCCTCGAGGAGCGCGTCGAGCGTGATCTCGGCCTTGAGCAGCTTCGAAACGGGGCAGTTCGCTTTCGCCCTGTTCGCTAGCTCCTGAAACTTCGCCCGATCCGAGCCGGGCACGCGGGCCCGCAACGTGAGTTTCACGGCGGTGATGGCAAAGCCGTCGGCGAGCTTCTCCAACGCGACGTCAGCCTTGGTCTCAAGCTGCGTCGCCGTGAGTCCCGCTTCGCCGAGGATCAGCGAGAGCGCCATCGTGAAACAGCCGGCGTGGGCCGCGCCGATCAGCTCCTCGGGGTTGGTGCCGTTCTGGCTCTCGAACCGACTGCCGAAGCCGTACGGGTGGTTGGCGAGCGCGCCGCTCGCGAGCGAGACCGTGCCTTTGCCGTCCTTCAGGCCACCGTGCCAAGTGGCGGAACCGCTGCGTGTGATCCTCATCGTGTAGTTCTCCTCTCTGCGGATTTCGCCGCACAACCGGAGGCGCAACGTGGCGCCGGGTCGCGGCGGCGCGCACCTTCCGCTGTTTCCGCGAAAACTCCACTCTGCCGCACCACTTGCTGCGGTCGGCTGGCGCCGTGGGGGCGCCGTTCGGCGACGCTCGTTCGTGAAGGCGCGGCGTTGCGTGCGACAGAATACGCAACGGGCGTCGACGAGCGACGCCCTTACGAAACACCCGATCAGCCAGCGGCGCGTCAGCTCTTCCCCTGCGCGCGGCACTCGGCAAGCAGGCGCAGCGCCTCGTCGAAGATGTCGGCCGGCACGAGCTTGCCACGGATTTTCGGGTACACCTGTTCGGAGATGGCGCGCCACTCGGCCTCGATCTCGGGCGAGACCTTCTGGACCTTCAGACCGCGTTTCTCCATCGCCGCGACGGATTCGTCCATCTCACGGCGGCCGGTGGCCTTGATCTCGGCGCCGGCGGTGCGCGCCGACTCCATGAGCTTCGCGCGCGTGGCTTCGGGAATCTTCTCCCAACTCTCCTTGCGCACGACGAGCGCGCCGATCAGCGGCGCCCAGTTCAGCTCGAGCATGTGCGGCGCGCGTTCATCGGCGCGCATGGCCATGGCGAAGAACGGCGGGAGCGGCACGGCGTCGATCAGTCCGGTCTGCAGACCAGGAAGGATGTTGTCCGTCTCGAGCGCCTTCGCATCGAAACCGGCGGACTGGTACAGTTCGACCTGGGCGGGGTTGCCCGACCAGCTGAAGAGTTTCAGCTTCCGCAGATCGTCGGGCCGCTCGATCGGTTGCTTCGCGAAGAAGCGCACCCAACCGGAGTCGACCCAGAACAACACGACGAAGCCCCTCTTCGCGAGCCGCTCCTCAAGCAACGGCCGGAGGTGTTCGCCCACGTAGTCCACCTCGGCGAGCGTGCGGAAGCCCATCGGGATGTTCTGCAGACCCGTCACGCCGGGCTCGATCTCCGCCAGTCCCACGCCGGTGAGGAGCGCGGCCTGCAGGTTGTTCGTCTGCATCAGGCCGACCATCTCGGCTTCGCCGCCGAGTTTGCCGCCGGCGAAGATGTTCAGATCCGTGGCGCCGGCCGATTCCTTCCGCCAGGTCTCGGCCATCGTCATGAGCGTCTTGTGGTAGGAAGTGCCGACCGGCACCAACGTGCCGAGCTTGAGCTTAGGCGCCGCGGCAACCGAACAGGCGAAGGCGGCGCTGAAGGCCGCGCCGAAGACGCAGCGGCGGAGGAGCGAGACGAAGGAAGTGTTGTTCATTGGAAAACGGTTTCAGTGCGCCGGCGCGGCCGCGGGTTCCGGAATCAGGAACAAGTCTTCGCGACGGGTCTGCAGCCAACGCGCGCGCCGCTGCATCACGAGGTTCACGAGCCGTTGCTCGGGCGCGGCGTCGGCATCAATCGCGAGCGCGTGAGCGAGCAGGCGGTCGAACTCAGCGACATCCTGCTTCTCGATACAGACGGCCTCGGCGAAGTTCACGAACAGCCCCGCCTGCCGGTCGCGCGCCAGCTCGACCGCACGTTCGAAATGGGTCCGTGCGCGTGCCGCCGGATCCCCGCTCGCTCCCTGGCGGGCCATCTCGTACGTGATCAGAAAACTGTGGATCGCCCCATCGCCCCAGTCGGGATCGAGCTCCGCCGCGCGATCGATCAACGCCTCCATCTGCGGCACTTCCGCGATGCGCGCCGGATCGTCCTTGCTCAATGCGATCGCCGCCGCCCAGGCCGCCGCGGTCCAGTAAAGTTGCGGCACGTCGGCCTTCGCGAACCCGCGCAACGCCGCCCGCGGATCGCGCGCGAGCGCG
>DATGXA010000021.1:0-13239 GCA_035299125.1 Opitutaceae bacterium | reverse complement strand
CCGCCTCTGTTCCTTTCCACGCCAGTCGCCCCTGAACCCATGATGCTCTCACTACTCGCCCAAGCCGAGCCCGCTGCCCAGCCCATCTCGATTCAGACCGCGCTTCTCATCATCCTCGGCATCGCGTGCGTAATCGCGATCAAGTCGTTGGCTGACCTCCACCGCCGCGTCGATGAACTCGCCGCCCGGATCACCCCGCAAGCCAAGCCGGCCCCGCGTTCCGTACCCGCGCAGGAGCTGTCCCCCGAGGTCCTCGCCGTCATCTCGGCCGCAGTCTATGAAAGCCTCGGCACCGACTACCGGATAGTCTCGATCAACACCGAGGGACAAGGCGCCACTTGGTCGATGGAGGGCCGCCGGCAGATCTTCGGCTCCCGCAAGGTGCGCTAGTTCACGCCGCTTTCTTTCCCCCGCCCCATGGAATCAACTACGCTCCTCTGGATCATCTTCTGGTCCACGTTCGTGCTCGTCTCCGCGGTCGACTATTTTGTCGTCACGCATCGGAAGACGACGATCGGCGTCAAATCCGCCCTCCGCTGGACCGCCCTCTGGGTGTGCATCGCCCTTTCGTTCTCGATCGCGATCTACCTGCTCCATCCCAACGGCAAGGCCGTGGTCATGGAGTACATATCGGGTTACCTCACCGAGTACTCGCTGTCCGTGGACAACCTCTTCGTGTTCATCCTCATCTTCTCGCTGATGGGGGTGAAGGAAGTCGCCCAGCCGAAACTCATCAAACTCGGCATCTACCTCTCGATCGTCCTCCGCATCATCTTCATCGTGTTCGGCATCGCTCTCGTCGAGCGGTTCCATTGGTTGCTCTACCTCTTCGGGGCCGTGCTCGTCTGGACCGCCTGGAAGATGATCTCGAGCGAAGAGGACGACCAGGTGCAGCCCGAGAAGAACCTCCTCTACCGCGCCGCCTCCAAGCTCTTCCCGCTCCATAACGACCCGCAGGAGAACAAGCGCCTGTTCGCGCGCTACGAAGGCAAGCTCTTCATCACGCCGTTCTTCCTCGTGTTCGTCGTGATCGGCAGCACCGACGTCCTCTTCGCCGTGGACTCGATCCCGGCGATCATGGGCATCAGCCAGGACCCGTTCGTGGTGCTCACCTCGAACATCTTCGCCGTGCTCGGCCTGAACTCCCTGTTCTTCGCCATCCGCGGCATCATGGGCATGTTCCGGTTCCTCAAGCACGGCGTGAGCATCATCCTCTTCTTCATCGGCGGAAAGATGATCGTCCCCGGTCTCGGCAAGGCCCTCATGTTCCTCGGGGCGCACACGGTCGGCACCAAGCTCGAAGGCACCGAGCACTGGTTCAAGATCCACACCTCCGCCTCGCTCCTCGTGATCGGCTTGGTGCTCCTCGTCTCCATCGTCATGTCCATCTGGTACGAGAGGGACGCGCACCCGAATTCCACCGAAAAGAAATAACCCCGGTTCCCCTACCCCTATGGATAATCTCACCTTCGGTATGACCATGCTGCTTGTCGGCATGGGAGGCACGCTGCTCACCTTGTTCATCGTCACGGTCTGCATCCGCGCGCTGACGTCCATCTTTCGCCCCTCGGCCGAATCCCGCGACCAGGAGTAACCCGCCATGCTCGACGCCATCCTCAACGGACTCTCCGCACTGGTCTCCGGTTTCGCCCACCTCGGCGGCGCCAACCTCGTGATGCTCGCGATCGCGGGTGTCATGTTCTACCTCGCCATCGCGAAAGATGTGGAGCCGCTGCTCCTGCTCCCGATCGCGTTCGGCTGCTTCCTCGTCAACCTCCCCCTCAGCGAGGTCATGCACCAGGAAGGCGTGCTGCGCACGATGTACGAGATGGGCATCGGCAACGAACTCTTCCCGCTGCTCATCTTCGTCGGCATCGGCTCGATGACGGACTTCAAGCCGCTCCTCGCCGAACCGAAGCTCCTGCTCTTCGGCGCCGCCGGTCAGCTCGGCATCTTCGCCACGCTGCTGCTCGCGCTCCTCGTCCTGCCCTTCGTGCCCGGCGTGAACCCCGCCAACATCAAGGAAACCGCCGTCTCGATCGCCGCCATCGGCGCCTGCGACGGCCCGACGGTCATCTACGTTTCCAACATGTTCGCCGGCCTCGGCAAGATCGACACCGCCATGGTCGGCGCGCTCGCGGTCGCGGCCTATTCGTACATGGCCCTCGTGCCGATCATCCAGCCGCCGATCATGCGCGCACTCACGACGCACAAGGAGCGCATCGTGAAAATGCCCTCCGTCGAAGGCAAAGTCTCGCAGACCGCGCTCATCGCCTTCCCCATCGTCGTCACGCTGCTCACCGGCCTCATCGCCCCGAAAGGTCTGCCGCTCATGGGAATGATCATGCTGGGCAATTTCATGAAGGTCACCGGCGCCGTCTCGCGCCTCACCAAGGCCAGCGAGAACGAGATCGCCAACGTCGCCACGCTCTTCCTCGGCCTCGCCATCGGCGGCACCATGGAAGGCACACAGTTCCTCAAGCTCCAGACCTTGCTCGTCTTCGGCCTCGGGCTCGTCGCCATCACGATCGACACCGTCGGCGGCATTCTCCTCGGCAAGATCTGGTACGTGCTCTCCGGCGGAAAAATGAATCCGCTCGTCGGCGCCGCCGGCATCTCCGCCTACCCGATGGCCGCCCGCCTCGTGCAGGCCGAGGGCCAACGCTGGAACAAGCAGAACTTCCTCCTCATGCACGCCATGGGCGCCAACACCGGCGGTCAGGTCGGCTCCGTGATGGCCGCCGCCATCATGCTCGGCGTCCTCAAGGGACTCGGCGTCATCCCCTGATTTCCGTTACATGAGCGGCTCCGTCCAGCTTCCGTCCCCCACCGCCTCGGCGGCGACAGCCGCCGAGCGCTGGACGTTTCGGGAACTGGACGAAGTCGATTCGACGAACCGCCACGCCGCCGCCTTGCCCCCGTGGACGGCCGTCACCGCCCGCACCCAGAGCGCCGGCCGCGGCCGCCACGACCGGCATTGGGTTTCCGATACCGGCGGGCTCTGGCTCTCTGCCGTCGTCCCGGCGACCGGCCCCGCCGAGCGATGGTCCCTGCTTCCCCTCGCCGCCGGACTCGCGCTCTGCGAAGGTTTCACCGCGCTCGGGCTCGCCGGCCACCGGCTCCGCTGGCCCAACGACATCATGGTCGGTCGAGCCAAACTCGCCGGCATCCTCGTCGAACGTTTCCGCCCCGACACCGCAGTCGTCGGCCTCGGCATCAACTACGCCAACCGCCCGGAAACCGCCGCCCCCGAATTGGCCGGCACCGTCGCGCGCCTCACCGATCTCCTCGCCGTCCCCCCCACGCTTCCGGCGCTGCGCGACACCATCCTCTCCTCCCTGCGCCGCGCGCACGGCCTGCTCGCCGTCCACGATGCCGCCGCGCTCGTCGCCGGTCTGCTGCCGTATTGGCGTCGGTTGCCCGTCGACGTGACCCTCCGTCCCGACGGGGAAAAGTGCTCAGGAACCTTCGTCGGCGTTGACCCCGACGGGCGGCTCCTGCTCCAATCTCCAGTTGGACTGCGCTCGCTCGCTCCGCACGAAGTCGAGCTGCTCCGCGAAGATCTTCCGACCGATACCGACTTATCATGAGCAAATCGTTCCCGATCCTGACGCCCGACGAAGCGGCGTCCTTCATCAAGAACGGCGAGACCATTGGTTTCTCCGGCTTCACGCCCGCCGGCGCCGCCAAGGTCATTCCGAAGGCGCTCGCTGCCCGCGCCCGCAAGGAGCACGAGGCCGGCCGGCCCTTCAAAGTCGCCGTCGTCACCGGTGCCTCCACCGGCGACTCGCTCGACGGCGAGCTCGCCCGCGCCGAAGCGATCTCCTGGCGCACGCCGTACCAGAGCAACAAGTCGCTCCGCGACAGCATCAACGCCGGCAAGACGAAGTTCTTCGACATGCACCTCTCGCACCTCGCGCAGCAGGTGCGTTGCGGGTTCCTCGGCCAGTTCGACTGGGCCATCGTCGAAGCCGCCGACATCACGGCCGATGGACAGATCGTCCTCAGCACCTCCGTCGGCGCGGCGCCCACGTTCCTGCGCAGCGCGAAGAAGATCCTCGTCGAGCTGAACCGCTTCCACTCCCCGCGCCTCTGCGGCTTCCACGACATCTACGAACCGCTCGATCCGCCGCACCGCCAGCCCATTCCGATCGTCCGCCCCTCCGATCGCATCGGCACACCGACCGTGAAGGTCGACCCGTCCAAGATCGTCGGCATCGTTGAAACGAACGCCCCCGACGAGGTCGGCGGCTTCGAACCGGCCGACGAGGTCACCAACAAGATCGGCCAGAACGTCGCCGAGTTTCTCGCCAACGAAATCGCCGTCGGCCGCGTGCCGCGCGAGTTCCTTCCCCTCCAGTCCGGCGTGGGCAACATCGCCAACGCTGTGCTCGGCGCCCTCGGCGAGAACAAGGACATCCCGCAGTTCCAGATGTTCTCCGAGGTCATTCAGGACTCCGTCATCGCCCTCGTGCGTTCCGGCAAGGTGAAGTTCGTCACCGGCACCTCGCTCACGATCGGCAAGGACGTGCTGTCCAAGTTCTACGAGGACCTCGAGTTCTTCCGCCCGCGCGTGCTGCTCCGCCCGCAGGAGATCACGAACAACCCCGAGCTCGTCCGCCGCCTCGGCATCATCACCGTCAACACCGCCATCGAGGTCGACATCTTCGGCAACGTGAACTCGACCCACATCATGGGCTCGAACCTCATGAACGGTATCGGTGGCTCCGGCGATTTCACCCGCAACGCCTATATCTCGATCTTCACCTGCCCGTCGTCGGCCAAGGGCGGCAAGATCTCCACCATCGTCCCGCTCGTCTCGCACATGGACCACAGCGAGCACTCCGTGCAGGTCGTCGTCACCGAGCACGGCGTCGCCGATCTCCGCGGCAAGGACCCTGTCGAGCGCGCCCACCTCATCGTCGAGAAGTGCGCCGACCCGATCTTCCGCGACCAGCTCATGCGCTACGTGCGCGCCACTGAGCACGGCCACACGCCGCAGACGCTCGGCAACGCGTTCCTCATGCACCAGCAGTTCTTGAAGACTGGCGACATGAGAGGTGTCGTCTGGCAGTCCTGAAACATCTCGAACGGCGCGGCGCTTGAAGCCGCGCCGTTCGTCTGTCCGGCCCCACGTTCTTTGCTCCAGCCCTTTTCTGCGGTCCGCCCCATGATCTAGCCCCAGTCCGCCCCACACGCGGCTACCCCCCGCGGCACAGTTCGACGGTTTTCTTCATCAGCCCGTTCCCCAAATGAAAGTTAACCTGTACCTGTCCGTCATCCCCGAGGCGCTCATCGCCTCGCATCTCGCGCCAGAGGAGTTCGGCAATTACTACGCCGTCGGCTCCCAGAAGCGCTCGCGTGGTCAAGCGATGTTCTTCGAGGTGGATCCTTCATTCGAGAGCGATTACCTCCGCCTCCACGAGGCCGAGAAACGCTGCGTGCCGCACGAGGACGGCAGCCCGCGGCGCTCCAGCTACCTCTCGATCTACCGCGCCCTCGAACACGTGCCGCTCGCCGCGCTCGGGAAACTCTACCTCTCGACGGATGATGGACGGGTCCTCGGCGTCGCACGGAGCACCGAGCGGCAACCATCCGTTCCGGACAGCGGCCTCCATCTCTATCAGGAGATCTGCCCCGTCACTCCCCGCGTCGCCAGCAAGCTGGCACCGCAGGAGTTCGCCGCGTACATCACCGACCGGAAGAACCCCGTTTCGGTCGAGAAGATCGTCTTCGCCGAACTCCGCCTCGACGCGCTCGCGAGCGATCCCGAAAAAGGCCCGGCTTCGAATCTCCCCTACGCGAATCTCGACCATCTGCGCGATTGCCTGAAGGAACTGCGCAACCGCTACGCCAAGCCCACCAAGGTCGTCGCGCGCGACACCACCGCGTCGATCCTCTACCGCACCGTGCTCGGCGGCTTCTACGTGGCCGATCGTACCGGCATCGCCTATTACCCACTCCCCGGCCGCGAGGATCTCGAGTCCGTCCACTACGCTTGGTGGCGCTCCGCGAACAGCAGTTACCTCACCTGAGCGCGCCCTTCACCCCACCCCGCTTTCCAACCCTCCCCCCTTTTCCCCAATGCTCCTGCACTGGCTCCTTTCCAAACCGCAGGGCCGCACCAAGACGGTCCTGCTCGGCTGCGCGGCCGCCGCCTTCCTCGGCGGCTTCGTGTCGCTGCCGCTCTTCGCGCAAACGGCCACTCCGGCTGCCACAGGCGCCCACGGTGGCCATGCCTTCTCGCCTTTCGCCCTCTTCAGCGACGCCCGCTACACTTCGATGGAGCGCATCGCCCTGCTCGTGGTGCTCGGCATCGCGGTCGCGGGTCTCGTCTACGGCCTGCTGCTCGCCAAGCAGGTCAAAGACGCGGACGCCGGCACCCCGAAGATGCAGGCCGTCGCCGAGGCGGTGCGCGAAGGCGCCAACGCCTATCTCTCCGCCCAGTTCCGCAAGATCGGCATCCTCATCGTCGTTATCACCGGCATCCTGTATTTCACCACGCCGAGCGACGACCAGTGGTTCAAGTTCGGCCGCGCCGGCGCCTTCCTGATCGGTTCCATCTTCAGCTGGGCCGTGGGCTTCGTCGGCATGCGACTGGCCACGATCGGCAACCTCCGCGTCGCGGCCGCCGCTCGCCGTTCCTACGGCGAGGCCATGCAGCTCGGCTACCGCACCGGCACCGTCACCGGCATGCTCACCGACGGTCTCGGCCTGCTCGGCGGCACCCTCATCTTTCTCGTCTACGGCGAACAGGCCTATGAGGCCCTCCTCGGCTTCGGCTTCGGAGGCACCCTGCTCGCCTTGTTCATGCGCGTGGGCGGCGGCATCTATACCAAGGCCGCCGATGTCGGCGCCGACCTCGTCGGCAAGATCGAGAAGAACATCCCGGAGGACGATCCGCGCAATGCCGCCACCATCGCCGACAACGTGGGTGACAACGTCGGCGACTGCGCCGGTATGGCGGCCGACATCTTCGAATCCTACGAAGTCACCATCGTCGCCGCGATGATCCTCGGCCTCGCGACCTTCGGCCACAAGGGCGTCATCTTCCCGCTCCTCGTCCGCGGTATCGGCGTCTTGGGTTCGATCATCTCCACCTACACCGTCAAGGCCGGTCCCAACGACACCTCCGACACCGCGCTGAAATCCGTGCACAACGGTTTCTGGATCGGCTCCTTCATCTCCGTCGTCGGGTTCTTTGTCCTCGGCTGGTTCTACCTGCGGTTCGACGCCGCCTACTTCGCCGGCAACCCGATGGCCGCCCAGGGTTTCGCCAACGGGGATCCGGCCAGCCTGCCCGTCTGGGCCAACTTCAGCGTCGCCGGTCTCGACATGCGCCCGGCGCTCACCTGCTTGATCGGTGTCATCCTCGCGATCGCGCTCAACAAGGTCACCAGCTACTTCACCCACACCTCGCACGCCCCGGTGAAGTCCCTCGCGAAGGCCTGCCAGACCGGCCACGCGACGAACATCATCCAAGGTTTCGCCGTGGGTTACGAGAGCGCCGTCGCCGCCGCGATCGTCATCGGAGCGTCGATCTTCCTCTCCTACATCTGCTACACCGACACTCCGCCGCTGTTCATCGCCTACGGTGTCGCCATGACCGGCATCGGCATGCTCACGCTCACGGGCAACACCATCTCGATGGACGTCTTCGGCCCCGTCGCCGACAACGCCAACGGCATCGGCGAGATGGGCTACGAGCCCGAGGAGATGGAGAAACAGGAGCCCGGCTCCTTCAAACGCGCCCGCCAGATCCTCGCCGATCTCGACGCCGTGGGCAACACCACCAAGGCCGAGACCAAGGGCATCGCGATCGGCTCCGCCGTGATCGCCGCCGTGTCGCTCTTCGCCTCGTTCATCGCCGTGATTGCCGTCGGCTCCGAGGAGAAGATCAACCTCATGACGACCGAGCAGTACCTCACCGAGGCGGGCAAGCTCACCGTCGCGCATCCGATGGTTTTCATCGGTCTGCTCATCGGCGGCGCAGTGCCGTTCCTCTTCAGCTCGATGCTCATTCGCGCCGTGGGGCGCGCCGCGTTCCTCATCGTCGGCGAGTGCCGCGTGCAGTTCCGTGATCAGGAGATCTGGGCCGGCACCAAGAAACCCAACTACGGCCGCGTCGTCGACATCTGCACCGTCGCCGCGCAGAAGGAGCTCATCGGCCCCGGTTTCCTCGGCATTTTCACGCCGGTGCTCGTCGGCTTCCTGCTCGGCACGCAGGCGCTCGGCGGTTTCCTCGCCGGCACGATCCTCTCCGGCCTCCTCCTCGCCGTCTTCATGGCCAACGCCGGCGGCGCGTGGGACAACGCCAAGAAGTTCATCGAGGACGGCAACTACGGTGGCAAGGGCTCCGAATCGCACAAGGCAGCCGTCACCGGCGACACCGTGGGCGACCCGCTCAAGGACACCGCCGGCCCCGCCGTGAACCCGCTGATCAAGGTCATGAACATGGTCAGCCTGCTCACCCTCGGCCTCGTGATGCACTACAACGTCATCGACCCCAAGGTCGCCGCGGGCGATCCCGTCGCGACCGCCCGGGCGGTGGGCATCGTGATCTCGTTCGTCGCGCTCGCGGCCATCATCTGGGCCGTCTGGCAGAGCAAACGCGAAACGCCCGAGATGATGGAGTTCGAGTCGCAAAACCGCTGACCACCCCCGAAGTCATTCGCTTCACGAGACGGCGCCTTCCGGCGCCGTCTTTTTCTTTGGTCGCCGCCTACGCCCATTCACGTTTTCGACCGTTTTTCCCCTCGCGTCGTGCGCCGGCTCTTGCCTTCGCACAGTGCTTTCGCCTCATTCGACCCGGGTTCGGAGACGCAGTCTCCGAAGGCAATCGAGACGGTCGGGCCGCCGTTTCCTCAACTCACAACCGCCGGCCATCCGTCCGCCAACTCGTGTGCTCCGCCTTCGCGGATTCACGCGGGGCGGTGTGACCGCTCGGTCCGCCTTCGCGATGACCTCCTCCGCCAATCCCGATTCAACCTCCTCAGCGCCCTCACACTCCTCACCCCCTCTACACTGGAACGGCCACATGGCCGACGATGTCGCCTCCACCTTCGGCCCGATGCCCGGCGCCACCCTTACCGCCACGCCCGAGACGCTGCGCCTCAAGGGCAACCGCGGCGACTTCCTCCTTTCCCGCGCCGCAGTCGTCAGCATCTCCCGCGGCGGCTTCTATCCTTGGTTCTTCAAAGGTATCCGCATCCGCCACCGACTCCCTCGATTCCCCCGGAACCTCCAGTTCCTCGACCTCTCCGGCTCCACCCGCGAGCTGCTCGCTGCTCTCTCTTCGCTGGGCTTTCCGGTTCGTTGAACCGCCGCTAACTCCCTCACCCACTGTTCCCGACTCCGCCTTTCCCCTCCGTCGCATGCGTCCGTCCACCGCCAATCTGCTCCTCGTTTTCGTCATCCTCCTCGGCTTCGCGGCGACCTCCCACGCCGATGTCCTGAAGCTGGCCAACGGCGACCTGCTCCAGGGGAAACTCGTGACACGCGAAGCCGGCATGATCCGCTGGGAACATCCGCAACTCGGTCTCCTCTCCGTCTCCGAGACTTCCGCCACCATTCAGCCCTCCCCCGAACCCGCCGCGCCCGAGATCGCGATCGTCCCCGTCCCCGGCGCCGGCGCGAAACCGCCCTCCGCTCAGAAATCCGCCGCCGCGGAGAAGCCCGCCGCGCCCCCCACCCCGCGTTGGCGCACGGTCGTCGAGTCCGGCGTGAGTGTGCAATCCGGGCGCAACGACCGCACCGACATCAACCTGCGCGCCGAGTCGACCTTCAAGCGCCGCCGCAACGAATTCCGCCTGCAGGCCCGCTATGCGTACTCGGAGGCCAACGACGCCGTCACCTCCGAGCGCACCGACGGTTCCCTGCGTTGGCGCCGCGAGATCAGCAACCGCTGGTTCGGCCAGACCTCCGCCACGTACTACTCGTCCGAACTCAAGGGCATCGATCACAACGTCGAGCAGAACCTCGGCCTCGGCTACCGCCTCGCGAAATCCGAACGCACCTCCGCCTCGGTCGGCGCCGGCCTCACCGGCCAATACCGCGAAGTCGTCGGCGCCACTCCCGAGAACAGCCTCTTCGGCGAGATCTTCCAGGATTTCGCACTCAAGCTCTCCCCACGCCTCGAACTCGGAGAGGAGTTCTCCGCCAACTATTCGCCCAGCGGCCGCGGCATCCGCATCCTGCCAAACGGTCAGGTGCAGATCATCAACACCGACGTGACGAACTACACGTTCGCGCTGAAATCGTTCCTCCGCGGCAAGATCACCGAGACGCTCAGCCTCGCGCTCCGCTACGAATACGAGTTCGACAACACCTACGTGAGCGGCAGCGAAAAGGGCGACCAGCGCGTCACCACCACGGTCGGCTACGCCTTCTGAGGCGCCGGCAGGCGCCGCGGGCCGCTTCCCGCTCGCATCTCCGGCTTTCGGGCACATCCTTGCGCCACGCGCCTGCGCCCCCGTGGCATCGAAGAACCGCAAACTCCCGCCGCTCCCCCTCCAGCCCGAGGACTGGCCCACCCTCGTGCGGCCGGGCAGCCGCGTGTTCCTCGGGTCGTACGCCGCCACCCCGCTCGCGTTGATCAACTCGTTGCTCGCCCGGCCCGAGCACCTCGTCGATGTCGAGCTGGTCCATCTCCTCACGCTCGGCGATGCCCCGTGGGTCGACGAACGCCTCCACGGCCATGTCGACGCCAACGCGCTCTACCTCGGTCCCGGCCTCCAGCAAGCGCTCGCCGCCGGCCACGCCGACTACACCCCGGCCTACGCGTTCGAGATTCCGTCGCTCTTCCGCCAGCGTATCCTAGCTCTCGATGTCGCGCTCGTCCAAGTCACGCCGCCCGACAAATCCGGTCGCTGCTCCCTCGGCATCTCGTGCGACATCACCCGCGCCGCCGTCGACACCGCCCCGCTCGTCGTCGCACAGGTGAACCCGCGACTGCCGCGCACCGCCGGCGAGACGCTCGTCGAATGGACGCGCTTCGCCGCAGTGCTCCAAGCGCCCGCCGAGCTCCCCGAGGTCGTCAGCCCCTCACCCGATGAGATCGACGAACGCATCGCCGCCCATGTCGCGCTGCTTGTCGAGGACGAGAGCACACTCCGCATCGGCTCCACGGCGCCGGCCACCGCGATCGCCGCCGCGTTGCGCGAGCACCAGCATCTCGGCATCCACTCCGACCGGCTCGGCGACTCGCTGCACGCGCTCCTCGAATCCGGCGCCGTCACGAACAAACGCAAGGGCCAGCACAACGGCGTCTCCGTCGCCGCCTATGCCGTCGGCTCGCGCGCACTCTACGACTTCGTCGACGGCAACAAAAAGGTCCTCTTCCTCCCGAGCGATTACGTGAATCATCCGGCCACAATCGCGCTCAACCGCCGCATGGTCGCCATCGCCGGCGCGCAACAGGTCGATCTCACCGGCCAGGTCGTTGACGACTCCATCGGCCACAAATTTGTCGGTGGCTTCGGCGGCCAGACCGACTTTCTCCGGGGCGCCGCGCTCTGCCCCGACGGCCGCCCCATCGTCGCCCTGCGCAGCACCGCACCCGACGGCTCCTCGCGCATCGTCACCGACATCCTGCCCGGCTCCGGCATCGTCGCCTCGCGCGGCGATGTCCACTATGTCGTTACCGAGTACGGCATCGCCACCCTCCGCGGCCGCAGCATCCGCGAACGCGCGCTCGAGCTCATCCAAATCGCCCACCCCGACCACCGCGCCGATCTCCTCGCCGTCGCCAAGGCCCGCCGCTGGGTGCCCGTCTACGAGAAACCCGACGCGCCCACCGCCCGTCGAGCCGACGGGCTCGCGCCGACCAAGCTCGTCCTGAAGAAGGAGCGCTACGTCCTCCGCCCGCTCCAACCCTCCGACGAGCGTCGGCTCCAGGAGTTCTTCTATTCGCACACGCAAGAAACGATCCAATCGCGCTACGGCTACATGGTGAGCCGCATGAGCCGCGAACGCGCCTACGAGCTCGTCAATGTCGACCAGACGCGCGACCTCGCTCTCGGCGTTCTCGAGGTGCAGGGCCCGCGCGAAGTGATCCACGCCGTCGGCCGCTACTATCTCGATGCCGACGCGCGGAGCGCCGAGGTGGCGTTCGTCACTCGCGAGACCAAGCGCCGCTGCGGCCTCTCCCGAGCCTTGTTCGAGCGCCTCCGCGCCGAGGCGAAGAAACGCGGTCTCGCCTCGCTCCACGCGCAAGTCGCTCCCGAGAACGCCGCCATGCTCGGCCTCTTCCAAAATTACCCGCACAAGCTCTCGCGCATCCCCGGCACCAACGCCGTCCACGTCGAGATGCCGCTGTAGCGTGCGACCGCGCTCGCAGACGAGGAATCTGGAGCGCCCGAGCCCAGCAACCGAAGTGCGTCGCAAGTTCCACGAGCGCGGCTCCGGTCCGTCGTAGCGAAACCATCCAAGGGTTTCGATCCCTCACCCGTGCGATACCTGGCAAAACGTGGATGCTGGCAATCGCTACTCCAGCACCAACCGCCGCGCGCCAGTCGCTCCGACCTCGTAGATCGCGAGCGTGCTGCTCGGTGCGACAGTGAACTTCGTTCCGCGGCAGGTCAGTTCGCCGCTGACCGTCGCTCCGGGCTCGATCGGCATCACGAGCACGAGCGTGTTCCCGCCTTCGCCGGGGACCGCGCTCACGTACGCGCCGGGCAGGCGCGTGAGCGGCGAGGGCAGGTGCAACGACTCGATCAGCTCCGGCAGTTTCGTGGCATTGTCGGGCGTCTTTAGCGCGACCGTCGCCTCCGGCAGCGCGATGGGCGCGCCGTCGAGCGTGACGGCCGGCAGTTCTTCGGTGAAGTGGACGGGGAAATTCGCGGCGAGCAGCGCCCGGACTTGCGCGAGTCCGGCGGCGCTCAGGACGCGCGCATGCGGCAGCACCACCGCGTGGTAGCGCTGGCCGCGCACGACGAAGGCGCCGGCCACGAGTTTCCCCTCGGCGAAGAAGTTCTCCGAGATCGCATCGACGCCGACGCCGGCGGCCGGCATCGCGCCGACGAGTCGGTTCACGCGATTGATGAGCGCGTCGTTTTCCGGCTCGCGGCCGACGAGCACCGTCGGCACCGGATACACGACGGCGACCTCGGCGAGCGGCAGGCGGTAGCCGGTGATCGCGTGCACGCGACGCGTTTTCTCGATCCAACCGGGCAGCAGCGGCCACGTGGAGTGATTGGGAAAGCCGGGACCAAAGTCACGTCCGCCGCCGATCGCGCCGGT
>DATGXA010000020.1:0-6981 GCA_035299125.1 Opitutaceae bacterium | reverse complement strand
GAATCGTTACGGCCAAGGCGCGGCTCGCCCACGGCCGCTCCGTTTCGCCGACGCTCCGTGGCTAATCGGTGTTTTAAATATCAACCAATAGTTGACATGATTGATCCTACGGTCCGGCACTGGTGCCGCTTGTCCAAGCTGCCTCGCGCGGCGGCCGCGCAGTGACACAGTGAGGCGCGCATGAAAACGACCGTTCGTCTTCGCGACGCGCTCCGCCGTTGCGGCGGGTTCCTGTGGCGTGAGTGGATCCGGCCGCTGGCGCTGCCGGTGCTGGCGATCCTCGCGGCGAAATCGGCGCTGGCCGACATCAACTACGTGCCGAGCGGCTCGATGAAGCCGACGATTCTCGAGGGCGATGTCGTGGTGGTGAACAAGCTCGCCTACGACCTGAAACTGCCGTTCACGCGACACCGCTTCGCGTCGTGGGCGACGCCGCAGCGCGGCGAGATCGTCGTCTGTTTCTCGCCCGAGGATGGAACGCGGCTCGTCAAACGCGTGGTTGCCGTCGCCGGCGATGCCGTGGAGCTGCGCGCCGACGTGCTCTTCCTCAACGGCGCGCGCGTCGAGCACGCGCCGTTGCCGGCCGATGCCGCGGGCCTGCCGTACCTCGACGCGGCGGAGCGGAGGGAGGCGTTGTTCGCCCAGGAGAAACTTGGCGAATCCAGCCACGCGCTGATGGTGCTGCCTCGTCGACCGGCGCGGCGGAATTACGGCCCCGTCATCGTGCCGGCCGGCCAGTGCCTGGTTCTTGGTGACAACCGCGACAACAGCCACGACTCGCGCTACTTCGGCTTCATGCCGGTCGAGCGTATCGTCGGTCGCGCCGAGGCGGTGTTCGTCTCCGGCGACCTTGCGCACTGGCTGCGGCCACGTTTCAGCCGGTTCTGCACGGCGCTGGAATAATACCGCCGCGCTGCGCCGCGTCAGCGCTGGTCGTGGGCGTTGTTGCGCGCGAGCAGGACGTCGAGCCCCCAGCGGGCGGCGACCATGGCGACGAGGAAGAGCGCGCCCCAGCGCACCTCGGTGCGCATGAGCTGTTCGCCCTCGACGAGGAAGACCGCGAGCGCGAGCCCGAACACATCGAGCATGCTCCAGCGGCGCCAGAGCTCGAGATGGCGCTCGGCGCGCTGGTCCGGTTCCCCACGGCGTTGTCGGCGCCAGAGGGTCGTCGCCGTCGCGAGCAGCCCGATCGGCGCGACGACGAGAAACAGCGCCACCACCGCGCCGGCCGTCCACGCGCCCGAGCGCAGGAGCGTGATCGCCAGAGTGACGATGCTGTACGCGCGATCGGCCAGCAGCCAGTCCCGGATCTGAAGGAACGGCATCGCGAGCGTGCCGCCGAGCGCGATCCACGCGAGCGTGAGCCACCAGCCGCCGATCCGCGGCGCGCGCGGCGGCTCCGGTTCGGCGCGGGCGGCGAGCAGGTTGCCCGTGGCGAGGCTTAGCATGATGGCGGCGACAAAGAGGGGGATTCCCGCGAGCGGGCGCGCGCCGACGAGCAGTTGGCCGGAGGTGAGCGTGAGGATCAGGCAGACCAGAAACACATCGAGCATCGACCATTTGCCGAGCCGCTCGACCCACTCGAGGGCGCGACTCCCGCGTTCGCCGAAGCCGCCGCGCAGGCAGAGCGCCGCGAGCACGCCGAGCTTTGCGAACGGGAACACCAACGAGAAGCCGACGACGAGGATCGCCAAAACGTACAGCCCGCTGCCCCACATCATCCGCACGGAGCGCACGAGCGAGTACGGCTCGGTGCCGAGCCCCTTGCGCAGCTCCATGAACGGCAGGAACAGCACCGCGAAGTTGCACGCGAAGGACGCGAGCAACATCCCTCCGCCGAGCAGGCGGGTGCGTCGATCGAGCGTGGTGGCGTTCATGGGCGCACGACGGAACTGGCCGCCGTTTGGCCACGCAATCCGGAACTGGGCCCGACAACCGCCCGGTGGGCTGGGAGCTCGACGAACGGTAACGCCATACCAACGACGCCACTTGTCGCGCGACACCGCTTCCGGCATCGTGGCGGCATGAGGACAATCCGACAGGATGGATCGTGGTCGTGGATGGTGCCGGGTGCGATTGCGCTCGCGCTGCTGGCTGGATGTGCGACGCGGCCGGCGCCCCCACCTGCGGCGGCGAAGAGTGCGAATAAATCGGAGATGCTGCGCGTGCTCGGCGATTCCGCCGCGCTGATGACGATCGAGTTGCTGGATCGCCAAGCGGCGCGTCGAGAGGCGCAGGGAATCCGGCTCACGCCGGAGGTGATGCAGTTGCTGGCACGGTTTGCGGTCGAGCGGCAGCGCACGGGCGTCTGGCCGGACGCCGGCGAGATCACTTTGCCGCCCGGCGTATCGGAGCTTCGTTTCCGCGAGGACGCGGGTGCGCTCCGCATCGAGGTCGTCGGCGCCTGTCCCTTCCTCGCCCGGCTTCTGCCCGAGGGCACGATGGTGCTCTTCCCCCCAGCGCCGAAACCCGCGCAATCCGCGTCGGACACACCGGCCGTTGGCGGCGACCGCTCCGGGGAACCGGCAGATCCGCGCACACCGGACTGATTGCGGCGGGGTGACCACCGGGCAGTCCGCTCGCCCCGGCCGGCCCCGCGGCCCCGACCCCGATCGGCCGGCCCCAGTTCAAGGCGGCGGCGCCGGCGCACCGGTGGATTGCCATGTGTTACCGGAATCGTTACTGCTCCGAGCCGCATGAACTACCCTTACCCCTCCGAGACCGGCTGCTGCACGCGCTTCGACGCCGCCCTTTGGGATGACCGCGAACACCACTGGAGCGGGAAAACTTTCCTGCGCTACCGCGTGCGCTGCTTCCTTTACATCCCGCTGAGCTTCGGCACGGCGATGCAGCGTTGTCTTCTCGATCTGAAACGTGGGGAGGCGTTCACGCCAGCGCCACCGCTGGTGCTCTCGGATCATACCTCGCGCTGGAATATGGACGTGCACGTCGAATGCACGCAGGAGGTGCCCGGCGCCGACAACGTCCGCCTCACCGGCACGTTCCACAGCAAAGTCTTCCGGGGACCCTATCGCGACGCCTGCAAGTGGGCGATTGCGATGAAAGACTGGGCCGCGGCGCGGAACCTCACCATCAAACGACACCTGCTCCACTACGCCTACTGTCCGAAGTGCGCGAAACACTATGGCGAGAACCCGGTCGCATATTTCGTCGAAGTCTGAACTTTGCCGAAACCAACTCCCCTATGCGCCATCCTCTGGATCTGCTTTCGCTCTTCATCCTGACGGTCTCCGCTGTCGGCGCCACGCCGACGGTTGCCCCGCTCTGGGAAAACGGTGCGCCCGGCTTCGAATCCCGCCGCACCGAGCCCGAAGAGGCGAGGGACTACTGGGTGCGCAACATCCACAATCCCTCGCTCACCGTCTTCCCCGCGCCGGCTGCAAAGGCGAACGGCTGCGCGGTGATCGTCGCGCCCGGCGGCGGCTACCGCGAACTCGTCTTCCACGCCGAGGGCGAGCAGGTCGCCGAGTTTCTCAATCCGCTCGGTGTGACTGTCTTTGTTCTGAAGTACCGACTGCCGCAACAGGAGGGCTCGCCCTATGCGGTCGCCAACGTACGGGAGGATGCGTTGCGCGCGGTGCGGTTGGTGCGCAGTCGGGCTGGCGAGTTTGGCGTCGATCCCCGGCGTATCGGATTCCTCGGTTTCTCCGCCGGCGGCGCCGTGGCGATGATCGCTGCCTTCGAACCGGGAGCGGGTGACGCCGCATCGACCGATCCGGTCGAGCGCGCCGCCAGCCGGCCCGATTTCCTGATGCTCGTCTATCCGGGCGGGATTCTCTACCCAGGCGGCGCGTTGCCGCAGACGCTTCCAGCCGATGTTCCGCCGGCGTTTCTGCTCTGCGCCAACGACGACGAGTACGGCTGCGACGCCTCGACTATCGAGGTCATGGAGAAGTACCGCGCGGCGAGAGTGCCGGTCGAACTGCACCTGCTCGCGCGCGGCAAACACGCTTTCAACATGGGCGACCGCTCCGAGTTGCGCTCGGTGCGGACCTGGCCGCAGCGCCTTGCCGACTGGCTGGCCGACAGCGGTTATCTGCGCGCGGGCTCGGCGGGACCTTGAGCGGTGCCGTGTTCGGCTGAGGGTATCTGATACTGGATTGCCTGCGACGGTCCGAGACTAATGGTTGAGCACACTAGGTTGACCAGGCCCGGAGTACGAAACTATCACGCCCGGCGCGTCCACGCGGGCGCGTACTCCTACCCATGAAACTGCGTTTTATTCTTTTCGCCCTTGTCGTCGGCCTGTGCGGCTCGGGTCGATTGCTGGCGTTTTCACTCGGCGAAAAACACGTTGCCGCGTCGCTCGTCGCGGAGCGTACGGCGCTCGTTCCCGGGCGCACGACGACCGTCGCGCTGCGCCTCGTGCACGACGAGCACTGGCACACGTATTGGAAGAATCCCGGCGAAGCCGGCCTGCCGACGACGCTCGCGTGGACATTGCCGCCCGGTTTCTCCGCCGGACCGATCCAATGGCCTGCTCCGGAGATCACCGACACGGGTGGCGTGCTCACCTACGGCTATGGCGGTGACCTGCTGCTACTGGTCGAGATCGCCGTGCCCGCCGACGCGCGGCCGGGCGAAAACGTCGCGCTCTCGGCCGAGGCCGAGTGGCTGATGTGCAAGGAGGCGTGCGTCCCGGGCGAGGCGAAGGTCTCGCTCACGCTGCCGGTTGCGCCCGAGGCGGCGCCGGACGCCCAGTGGGCCGCGCGGATCGCGACGGCGCGTGCGGCATTGCCGCAGCGCAGCGATCGCCTCGAGGCCCGCGCCTTCCGCACCGGACGTGATCTCACGATCCGCGTTTCGCCGGCGGCGGGCGCGCAGCTTGCGGCGGGCAGCGTCGGCTTCTTCGCCGACGACGGCGCGGTGGACGCGCAGGCGTTGCAGTCGACACGCGCCGCGGGCGAGGCGCTCGAATTCTCCGTGCGCCAAGCGCAGACGGCCGGTCAACCGAAGGAGCTCACCGGCTTGCTTGTCGCGGCGGACGGCTGGTGGTCCGGCGGCCCGAAGGCGGTCGCAGTGCAGATTCCGGTGACAGAAGGATCGGCGCCCGCGGTGGGCGCGGTGAAGGAGAAGGGAGCCGGGTCCGCCCCCGAGAAGTCCAGCGCGGGCGCGTTTTCCGGCATCCTCGCGCTCGCGTTTTTCGGCGGTCTGATCCTCAACCTCATGCCCTGCGTTTTTCCGGTGCTCGGGATCAAGATCCTCGGCTTCGTGCAGCAGGCCGGTGCGGAGCGCGGCAAGGTGCGCGCGCACGGGCTGGCATTTGCCGCGGGCGTGCTCGCGTCGTTCTGGGTGCTGGCGGGTGTGCTGCTCGCGCTGCGGGCCGGCGGCGCGCAGCTCGGCTGGGGCTACCAGCTGCAGGTGCCCGGTTTCGTCTTTGTGCTCACGATCGTGATGCTCGTTTTTGCTCTCAGTCTGAGCGGCGTGTTCGAGATCGGCGGCTCGCTCATCGGCGCCGGCGTCGGGCTGCAGTCGAAAAGCGGGTACGCGGGATCGTTCTTCTCCGGCGTGCTCGCGACGGTGGTGGCGACGCCGTGCTCGGCGCCGTTTCTCGCGCCCGCCCTCGGCGCCGCCATCGTGCTGCCGCCGGTGCAGTCGCTGGCGGCGTTCACCGCGATCGCGCTCGGGCTCGCCGCGCCGTACCTCGTGCTGTCGTTCGCGCCCGCACTGGTGAAGGTGCTGCCGCGGCCGGGCGCCTGGATGGAAACGTTCAAGCAGTTCATGGCGTTTCCGCTCTACGCGACCGCCGGTTACCTCGTCTACGTGCTCGCCGGCCAGGTGGGTGACGGGCTGCTCGAGGTCGTGCTCGGGCTCACGTTGATCGCGATGGCCGGCTGGGTGATCGGGCGATGGGCGACGCTGATGCGCGCGGCCCGCGTGCGCTGGATCGCCCGCGGCGTGGCGCTGGCATTGTTCGCCGGCGGCATCGTGCTCGGCCTGCCGCGGCCGAAGGTCGACTGGGTCCCGTGGTCGCCGGAGACGGTGGCGAAACTGCGCGCGCAGGACCGCATCGTGTACGTGGATTTCACGGCGCGCTGGTGCGTGACGTGCCAGGCGAACAAGGCGGTCGTCTTCGGCTCGGCCGAGGTGAACGAGACCTTCCGCTCGCTCAAGGTCGCGAAAGTCCGCGGCGACTGGACCAGCCGCGATCCGCAGATCGCCGCCGAACTGCAACGATTCGGTCGTGCCGCCGTGCCCGTGACCCTCGTCTACGTGCCCGGCCGTGCCGAGCCGCTGCTGCTGCCCGAGGTGCTCACGCCCGGCACCGTGCTCGACGCAGTGCGCGGAAAGAACTGACACACGCCGGGATCGCTCGGCAGGATGCCGCGCGTATGTCGGAACCGACGGAGAACGGCAGCGGCGACACGATCCCGGAGCGTTTTTTCGCGAGCGGCCGCAGATGGCTGCTCGGCTGCCTGCTGCTCGGCGGGTTGTTGTTGGCCGGACTCGCTGCGACTCGTGGCTACAAGCACGCGTGGGACGCCTGGGGAATCCAGGCGTCCGACACGCCATTTCTCGATCTGCAGGTCGTGACGGCTGGCGCGGAGTCGCGCGCACTCGGCTTCGATCCGCTGCACGAGAACCCGCGCGATCCGCTGCGACGGCAGCTGAACTATCCGCGCGTGTGGCAATCACTGGCTCACCTCGGCGTCGAGCGGCGGCACACGACCGCGCTGGGCATCGGAGTCGTCGCGGCGTTTCTGGCGGCGGTGGTTGTCTTCCCGCGGCGGCTGGCGCGCGGCGCGGCGCTTGGCCTCGGGGCGCTGCTGTTGTCGCCGGCGGTCATGCTCGCGCTCGAGCGCGGAAACATCGATCTCGTGCTGTTCGTCGTGGCGGCGCTCGCGCTGTTCGCGGCGAGGCGCAGCACGGTGGCCGCGACGGGGCTGCTGCTCGTCGGCTTTGGGCTGAAGCTTTACCCGGTCTGCGGCGCAGCGCTGCTGCTGCGCGAGCGGCGGAGCC
>DATGXA010000019.1:0-7197 GCA_035299125.1 Opitutaceae bacterium | reverse complement strand
GGAAGCCGCCGCGCGCCTGCTCGACGAGTTCGGCATCGCGACCGAACGTCGCGCGCTCTCCGCGCACCGCACGCCCGACGCCGCCCTCGACTGGGGCCGCGGCGCCGGTAGCCGCGGACTGAAGGTCATCATCGCCGCCGCTGGCGGCGCCGCGCACCTCGCCGGTGTGATGGCCGCCGTCACGCCGTTGCCCGTGCTCGGCGTGCCGATGGAATCGGCGTCGCTCAAGGGCCTCGATTCGCTCCTCTCGATGGTGCAGATGCCCGGCGGCATCCCCGTGGCGACATTCGCCATCGGCAAACCCGGCGCGCTCAACGCCGCGCTCTTCGCCGTCGCCATCCTCGCGCAGGGCGACGAACGCCTCCGCCAGGCGCTCGACTCCTACCGCGCCGCGCAGACCAAGAAAGTCCTCGAGGCTAAGCTGCCCTGAGCGCGACGCTCCTCGCGCCTCCCTGCCGCCGGCGTCACTCGCGCCGGCGGTGCCCACATATCCGCTACCATCATGACCGACATCCAACGCCTGCTCGCCAACAACCGCGCCTGGTCCGCCGCGATCCGCCAGCGCGACCCCGAGTTCTTCCCGACGCTCGCGCGCCAGCAACGCCCCGCGTTTCTCTGGATCGGCTGCGCCGACAGCCGCGTGCCGGCCAACGAGATCGTGGGCCTGCTCCCGGGCGAGATGTTTGTCCACCGCAACATCGCCAACGTCGTCGCGCATTCCGACCTCAACTGCCTCTCGGTGCTCCAGTACGCGATCGACGTTCTCCAGGTGCAGCACGTGATCGTGTGCGGGCACTACGGCTGCAACGGCGTGCGCGCCGTGATCCGCGGCGAACGCGTGGGGCTCGCCGACAACTGGCTGCGGCACGTGCAGGATGTGTGGGAGCAGAACGTCGCCGCGGTCGCGGAGGCGCCCACGCTTGCCGAGCGCGTCGACCGGCTGTGCGAGTGCAATGTCGTCGCGCAGGTCGCCAACGTCGCGCAGACCACCGTCGCGCGCGACGCATGGGCCCGCGGCCAACCGCTCGCCGTGCACGGCTGGATCTACGGCCTGGGCGACGGCCTCGTGCGCGATCTCGGCGTGTCGGTCGATCACGTGGTGGGCATGTAACCGGCGTTTCCGCTCAGAACGGATCGGGCAGGCAGCGGTAGTAATCCTCCGGCGGCGCGAAGAAGGTGGCGGGCTCGGCGATGTCTGCCACCTCGATCTTGGAGACGGCGAAGCGGGCGATCTCGCGGTCGGCCTGTTTGAAGACGGCGAGCAACGGGAAGAGGTGCTCCGTGCGGAGGAGCGAGTCCCACTGCTCCTGCAGATCGATCGGGCCGAGATGGTGCAGTGGCTGGGGACGGTACGCGAAGAACGCGCCGAGATCGGTGTCGGGCACGGCCCAGATCTCGACCGTCTCCATCATACGGCTGGTGATGGTGTATTTCACGGCGGTGCGGCCGAGGATGGTCCGCGTCTCCTCGGTCTTGGTGAGGGTCGGCGCCTGTTCGCGGCCACCCATGGCGGAAGTCGACGGCATGGGCATGCCTCCGCCGAAACCGGCGCCCATGCCGGCTCCGGGCATTGGCGGCATGCTGCCGGCGCCCGGCCCCATTCCGGCCTGCGGGCCGATTCCGGCGGGCATCGGCGGCATGGCCGGCGTAGCTGCGCCTGCTCCGTATCCTGAAGAAGGAGCCGCTGGCATCTGGGGCATTGGCGGCATCTCGGGCATGGCTGTCATCGCCGGGGCGGTGGGCCGGTTCGCGGTGGTGGCGCCGGAGCCGGTGCGGGGGCCGATCGGGCCCTGCGGCCCCACGCCGGGTGGCGGTTGGGGCATCGCGGGCATCCCGGGGGCGCCGGCGGGCGAGTCGTGGCGGGGCTTGGGCTCGAGCAAGTCGAGGCGCCAGGAGCTGTTGTGGCGGTAGACGGTGATGCGTTGGTCCTGCGCGGTGTCGACGAGGAGGTAGGGATCGGGTTTGTCGGCGGCGGTGGACTCGATGCGGCTCCGGGTGCCGAGGCGGGTGTAGCGCAGGTCGGTGTGCTGGCTGAAACGGTCCCAGGTGGCGTCGAGCACGACGGCCTTGTCGGCGGCGAGGAGACCGAGCGGGAGAACGAAGAGGGCGGAGAGGAGCCGCATGGGAAGGCGGGAAGTGACAGGTGGAAAGGAACAGGTGACAAGTAGCAGCGAGGGGCGACTGGCGTTTCCGAGATTTGAATACTGAACTCTGGGCTTTGACCCCGCTCGGGCGGACGCCTGCGGTAGGACGGCCCCAAGGTTGGGTCCTGCAGCCGGACCACGGACGCAGGGTTGCCCGCAGCTTTCGCTGCGCCAGAGGCGACCCCGGGACCGACCCACCGGGGAAGAGGCGAGCGCCTGCGACCACTGAATTCTGAACCCGAAACCGGGCCGCGGGTACGCCTTCAGGGCGTGCCGAGTTGCTTGGAGGTGGCGGTGATCGGACCGCCGCCGGAGGTGCAGGCGACGGCGATGCGGGCCGTGATGGCGCTGGAGCCGGAGCTGGAGCCGAAACAGAAGCTGGCAGTACCCAAAGCGTTGATGCCATCGGTTGCGGTGCTCGTGCCGAAACTGTTCGCGGCGACATAGCACTCGATGCCGTAGCCCGAGCCGCCGAGGCCGTAGCTGTTCGCGACATTGCCGGCGAAGAGGCCGGCACCGCGATCACCGGCGTACGGGGTCTCGGTGGCCCAGATGGTGCCGCGACAGTTGCCGGCGGTGATCGCTTTCAGGCCGTAGCAGACGCCAGTGGCGGTGCCGGCCTGCGGGGTACTGCCATCGAAGCTGCCGGTCCCGATGGTGCCCACGCAGTTTTGGGCGTTGAGGGCCCGGAGGCCCATGGGAATCGAACCTTGGGTGGCGCTGCGGCTGGCGGGCCCGGTGGCGTTGACGATCTCGCCGGTGCAGCCGGTGGCGGTGTTCTCGGCGTGGAGACCGCGGGTGCCGTTCTCGGATTTGCCGTGGCAGTTGGTGGCCTCGGTGGCGTAGAGGCCCCAGCCGTTGTAGCTGTAGCCGTAGCAGTTGGTGGCGGTGGCCGCGTTCAGTCCGGTGGAGTTGGTGCTGGTGCCGAAGGAACCGGTGGCGACGGTGGTGGTGACGCCGAAACTGTCGGTGGACTCGCCGGAGCTGTCGGCGACCGTGGTGGCCACGAGGCCGGGGCCAGTGGTGCTGATCCCGACACTGTGGGCGATGGTTTGGGCGCTGACGCCCGGTCCGGATCCGCCGTAGCCGTGGCAGTTCTGCACGGAGCCACCGATCGCCATAATCCCGTAGGTGTCGCCGTGTGCGTAGGAATCGCACACATGACGGAATGCCTGGAGGCCCGAGTAGCAGTTGTTGGTGGAGGAGGCGAGGACCTGCCACGCGATGAGCCCGGTGCTGCCGCAATGGCCGGCGGTGCAGCGGCGGATCGTGCTGTCGATGCTGCTGAGGATGATGCCGTGGCCGGCCATGCCCTCGACGGCGACGTCTTCGACCACGAGGGAGCCTTGGACGGTGGTGTTGCCCGGCCATACGGCGGCGATGCCGTCGACGAACCCGCCGCCGGCGTAGGTGCCGGCGGCTTGCCGGAGGGTTCCGCCGACGATGCGACCGTGGCGGATGACGACGTTAATGGCGCCCTGGGCGATCTCGATGCCCATGCCCGAGCCGGAGGCGGACTCGGATTTGATCATGAAGCCGCCGAGGTCGAGGGTGACGTTGGAGGCCTCGATGATCAGCGCGGTGCCGCTGCGGACGATGAGGTCGCTGGCGAGGTAGTAGGAGCCCGGGTCCTCGATATGGAGGGCGCCGGCGGCGTCGCGCGTGACGCCATAGCGGCCCGGTTCGACGATGTAGCGCGGCTCGATCTGATCGAGGGATTTCATCGAGGGCGCGGGGGCGGCCGACGGAGTGAGGGCGCCCTGAGCGAACGCGAGGGCGGGGAGGGCGAGGGCGGTGGCGAGGAGGAGACGTTTCATGTGAAAAAGTAGCAAGTACCAGGTGACAAGTGCCAAGGGGCGGGTGGACGATGGTGGCGCAGCTCTCGGACCAGGGGCGACGACCCCGGCGACAGGGCGGACGGCATGGACGCGAGGTCCAGCCCTACGGGAAGGCGCGTTACTGTAACGGGAGGGCGGCGACGACCCGGAAGAAGTGGCGGGCGCTGCCGGTGTAGGCGACGGTCTTGGTCGTCGTGGGGCCGGCGTCGGCTTCGAAGGGATCGAGCGACACGCTGCCGGCATCGGTAGTGAAGGTGGTCCAGGTGGCGAGGTCGGTGGAGTGCTGGATGCGGTAGAGACGGGTGGGCGTGGAGGTGAACGTGAGGGTGGCCTGCACCTGACCGTTGGCGTAGGCGTGGGAGACGATCCGGAGGAAGCTGGTGGAGTTGTTCGGATCGGTGTCGGCAACGTACTCGGCGGCGTCGCTCTGGCCGTCGCCGTCCGCATCGGTGGAGATGCCGGCCTTGGTTAGGTTGCCGAAATGCAGCTGCTCCCAAGCGTCGGGCATGCCGTCGCCGTCGGTGTCGGGGCGGGCGATGGAGGAGGTCTTGAGGTAGCCGGCGCCGAGGTTGATCCATCCAAGGTTGGCGGAGTAAGCATAGCCGGAGAAGTCGCCGGTGACGGGGTCGACCATCGGTGTATTGGCGTCGGCGATGTTGGTGCTCCAGCCGAAGTTGATCCAGCCGGTGTTGGCGGAGTAGGCGTAGCCGGAGAGGAGGCCGAGGTCGGAACGGTTGACGCCGAAGTCGGTGTTGTTGGTGTTGGCGTAGGTGTGGCCGTTGGCGGGGGCACCGCTGCCGCAGTCGATCCAGCCGAAGTTGGCGGCGTAGGCCTTGCCGGAGAGGAAGGTATCGCCGACGTGGACGCCGTTGGTGCCGTCGGCGCGGAGGTTGATCCAGCCGGCGTTGGCGGCGTAGGCGTGGGGCTTGGCGGCGTCGATGGTCGACTGGGCAAAGCCCGCGAGCGGGAGGGCGAGGAGGGCGAGGGCGGGTAGGCGCACGAGATTTTCGGTTTGGGATTGCCGATTCGAGAGTGGGAGAAGGTGGTGAACAGGGGGCGATGGCTGAGGGGGCAGGAGGGTGCGGAGGCGGGAGGATGCTAGGATAGGGCGGATGCGGTTGTGGGTTTGCCGATCAGCGGTGGGCTCCGCGCTTCTGCGGGGCGGCTCCCGTGCTTGTATTCCACCAACCGCTGCTCTCCGGAAATCCAAAATGATGGCTGACAAACTGACAACTCCGGAGATTGGATTCGGTGGTGGGCGGCGTCCGACTGTCAGCATGAGGCGAATGGATGACAATTGGGTGACGGAACCGGCCTTGAGCCGCCGGCGAACTCCGCCCAGTGCGCGCGGCATGTCGGCCGCCGCCGAACCCTTCGTCGCCGATCTGAAACGTGCCAACGTCGCCGCCTCCGTGGGGCATTGCTGAGCTGGGACGAACAGGTGTTTCTCCCTGCGTATGCCGCGGATCGCCGAGCCGCGCAAGCGGCGCTGATGGCGGAGTTGCAGCACCGCGAGGCGACGAATCCGCGCATCGGCGATTCGCTTGCTACGCTCGAGGCGCTCGGAGAGCGCGCGAGCGACGAGGAGAAGGTCCTCCGGCGCCACGCGCGGAAGGACTATGGCCGGCTCACGAAGCTGCCGGCGGAGTTTGTCGCCGAGAAGACAAGGTTCGAAAGCGAGTCGTACCACGCGTGGGCCGAGGCGCGCGCGGAGCGTTGCTTCGCGAAGTTCGCGCCCTTCCGGGGCGCGCCGGCTCGACCACGCGAAGCGCGAGTCCGAAATGCTCGGGTTGTCCGACACCTACAATCACGCGCTCGGCAAACACGACCCCGGCATGGCAGCGGCACGGTTCACGACGTTGTTCGACGAGCTGAAACGCGAACTCGTGCCGCTCGCGCGCCGGATCGTTGGCTCGCCGGTGACGGCGCCGCACGGACAGTTGCGCGGTTTCCCGGTCGAACAGCAACGCGAGTTTCTCAGCGAGGTGACGCAGGCCCTCGGCTTCGACTACGGCCGCGGCCGGATCGACGTGTTACTGCACCCGTTCTTCGCGGGTCACGGGTTCGATGTGCGGATGACAACGCGTTTCGACGCCGATAACCCGCGCGACTCGCTTTTCAGTGCGATCCACGAGACCGGCCACGGGCTCTACGAGCAGGGTCTACCGCGCGAGTGGATCGGCACGCCGCTCGGAGAAGCGGTTGGCATGGGTATCCACGAATCCCAGAGCCGGCTCTGGGAGAAACATGTCGCTCGCAGCCGGTCGTTCTGGCGGCACTGGGAACCGCGGTTCCGGGCGAAGTTCGCCCCGCGGCTCGAAGGCGTGTCGCCGGACACGCTGTTTCCGCAACCTGTCGATTCGAGGCGCAGCACGCGCAAGCCGGCGCAGCGCAGGCACACGTTGCCGCCGCGGGGAATCGGGGTGCCGCAGCGCGGGCAGAGCGGAACGTTTGGATTCGGAGACATCGGGAGGAGACGTGCACCCGGAGTTTGGGGAAACGGCGGCGCGCTGAGGAACCCGCTCAGTTTCGCGAAGAGCGCCGCTTTGCCGGCGGCGGACTGCTCCTCCTCGAGACGGCGCAGCGCGAGCTGGAAGAGAACCATCGCCCAGTTCGCGTCGAACGACTCGCTCGGATCGGCCTGCGGCTGCTCGGGCTCGAGCGCGCCCAGTTCTCGCTCCGGTTCCACGCCGCTCCAGTCCACGAACTGGACGCCGCCGCCGCGCTTCTGCGCGTTTTCCCGTTCGAAGTGGCTGCTGAGAAAGTATTTCAACGTGCCGATCAGGTAGCCGCGGAAACGACCTTTGGCGGCATCGGGCCGGTCGAGGAAGTCGCTCTCCAGCAGATAGGCGAAGAAGCTCTGGGTGAGGTCCTCGGCGTCGGCCGCGGCGTGGCCCCGGCGGCGAAGGTATCCGTAAACCGGGAGCCAGTAGGTCGAGCAGAGGCGCTGGAGTGCGGCGCCGCGCGTCGGCGAGCCACCGCGGGCGGCGAGCACGACGCTCCATTGCGTGGGTTGGAATTGGGCGCTGCCGGCGGGCGAACCGACGAGGCCGTTGCGGTCCTCGGACATGCGTTCCGGTGGGTTGTGGGCGCGAGTGGGTTCGCGACCCGGGCCAGCCTGCGGAGGGCGCCGGCGCGAGTCAGGCGAAAACCGGACGGAACACCGCGGGCCGGCGCGCAGCCACCGGTCCGCGTCGGCCCCGCCGTAACGATTC
>DATGXA010000018.1:0-25293 GCA_035299125.1 Opitutaceae bacterium | reverse complement strand
ATTGCCAACCCCCGCGCTCCCGCCCAACTTCCGCCGCTTTCCGCCATGTCCAAGCTCTCCGTCGCCATCGCCTCCGACCACGCCGGCTTCCGCTACAAGGAAGAGATCAAGAAGATGCTTCTCGCGCAGGGCTACACTGTGCGCGACTTCGGCACCTACTCGACCGAGTCCTGCGACTATCCGACCTTCATCCGCCCGGCGGCCGAGGCGGTCGCACGCGGCGAGTTCGACCGCGGCATCGTGCTCGGCGGCTCGGGCAACGGCGAGGCGATCGTGGCCAACAAGGTGAAAGGCGTGCGCTGCGGCCTGTGCTGGAGCGTCGAGACTGCCGTGGCCAACCGCGACCACAACGACGGCAACGTCCTCGCCCTCGGCGAGCGCATGATCTCCCTCGAGCTGGCGCTCCAGATCGTGCAGCTCTGGCTCGAGACGCCGTTCAGCAACGACCCTCGCCACGTCCGCCGTATCAAGGCGATCGAGGGTTGACGCGCTCCCGCCGACTTCGCGCGGGAGCCGCGTTCCGGACTGCGATTGCTCCGCGCGCGTTTCCTCGCGCCGTGCTCAAATAGTCCCGCCCAACCCGGGTCGGCGCCGACGCGCATGTCAACTATTGGTTGACATGCGCGATGACCCGGAGCGGGTCTGTCGGGAGTCGCGAATTGTGCGTCGAGGGGATGAGCGCCGGATGGTCCGAGGTGAGCGCGGCTGACGTGGTTGGAATGTTCGCGGAGTGGCGAAGCGCACGAGTCAGAAACTCCCGGCGTTGAAGCCCCGCGGCGATTGCCGCTTGCCGCCCGCGCCGGCTCCGGCGCCCCTCACGGTAGCCACGGGAACTTCCGGGCGTCGGGCTTGCGCTTCTCCCGTTGGGCGCGGTGGAACTCCTTCGCCTCGTCCGTCATGTAGTAGAGCATCGTGGCGTTGCCCGCGAGTTCCTGGATGCCTTGCTGGCCGTCGACGTCGCAGTTGAACGCCGCCTTCAGGCAGCGGATCGCGATCGGGCTCTTGTCGAGGATCTCGTTCGCCCACTTCACGCCCTCCTCCTCGAGCTGCGCCACGGGCACGACGGCGTTGACGAGGCCCATTTCGAGCGCCTGTGCCGCATCATATTGCCGGCAGAGATACCAGATCTCGCGGGCCTTTTTCTGGCCCACGATGCGCGCGAGGTAGCTCGATCCGAAGCCGGCGTCGAAGCTGCCCATCGCGGGGCCGACTTGGCCGAAGATCCCGTTGTCTGCGGCGATCGTGAGGTCGCAGACGAGGTGCAAAACGTGGCCGCCGCCGATCGCGTAACCGGCGACAAGTGCGATCACGACCTTCGGCATCGAGCGGATCAGCTTCTGCAGGTCGAGCACGTTGAGCCGCGGCACGCCGTCTTCGCCCACGTAGCCCGCGTGACCGCGAACGCTCTGGTCGCCACCGGCGCAGAAGGCGTACTTGCCATCGGTGTGCGGTCCCGCGCCGGTGAGCAGCACCACGCCGACCTTCTGGTCTTCACGAGCGTCGAGAAACGCATCGTAGAGCTCGAACACCGTCTTCGGGCGGAAGGCGTTTCGTTTCTGCGGGCGGTTGATCGTGATCTTCGCGATGCCGCCTGCCTTGTGATAAGTGATGTCCTCGTAGGTCTTGCAGGGCTGCCACTGGGTAGACATGGCCGGCGACGTTAGGACGCCGCCCGCGTTTGCCAAGCTCGGCCAATGCACGCGTTTCGCTTCCCTGAACGGGCGGCCGAAAACCGCTTGGTTCCCGGTCGTCGGCCGCTAGTGTGCGCGCCCGAGTGAGCAAACCCTCCACATCTTCCGCCGCGATGCCGGCGCGTCTGGGCCTTGTCATCGGCGCCTTGGGCGTCGTCTTCGGCGACATCGGCACGAGCCCTCTGTACACGTTCCGCGAATGTCTGGCCGCGCTGCCGGCCGACCAGCGCGACTCCGGCATCCTCGGCGTGCTCTCGCTGGTGTTCTGGGCGTTGTTCCTCGTCGTGACCGTGAAGTACGTGTGGTTCATCACGCGGTCCGACAACCACGGCGAAGGCGGCATCTTCGCGCTGCTCGCCCTCAGCGGGGAAAAACCCGGCGCGGGCAAAGTCACCGCGTGGATTCTCCTCCTGCTCATCGGCGCCGCGCTCCTGTACGGCGATGGCGTGATCACCCCGGCGGTTTCGGTGCTCGGCGCGATGGAAGGTCTCGTCACCGTGAACTCCGGTCTGCACCACGCGGTGGTGCCGTTGAGCGTCATTGTCTTGTTTCTGCTCTTCCTGTTGCAGCGCGTGGGCACCGCATCGATCGGCAAGGTTTTCGGCCCGTTGATGTTGATCTGGTTCAGCACACTCGCGGCGCTCGGTCTCTGGCAGATCGCGGGCAACCCCGCGGTGCTCGCCGCGCTGAATCCGTATCACGCGATCCGCCTGCTCGCCTCGGGCAACGTCCACATCGCCACGATGCTCGGCGCCGTCGTGCTCGCGTTCACCGGTGCCGAGGCGCTCTACGCGGATCTCGGCCACTTCGGCCGCAAGGCGATCGCCACCGGTTGGTACACGGTCGCGATGCCCGCGCTGCTGCTGAGCTACTTCGACCAAGGTGCGTGGGCGCTCGCGCACCCGGGCGATGAAACCAACCCGTTCTTCGCACTCGCGCCCGAGGGGTGGCCGCGCCTGGTGCTCACGGGACTCTCGGTGGCGGCCGCCGTCATCGCGAGCCAAGCGCTCATCTCCGGCACGTTTTCGCTCACGCGCCAGGCGATCCAACTCGGTTTCCTCCCGCGCCTGACCGTGCGTCACACGAGCGCGACACTCGAGGGCCAGATCTATCTGCCGTTGGTCAATGTCACCCTCGCCGTCGCGACCATCTGGGTGACGATCGCCTTCGGGTCCAGCACCAGCCTCGCTTCGGCCTACGGCATCGCGGTCACGGGCACCATGGTCGTGACGACGATCGCCTATTTTGCCGTGTTGCGTCGCAAGCGCTGGCCGCTCTGGCGCGCTCTTCCGCTCTGCGCGCTCTTCCTCGTGATCGACGCCTCGTTGTTCGCCGCCAACCTCGGCAAGATCAAGGATGGCGGTTGGCTGCCTCTCCTGATCGGCGCAGGCGTGCTCGCGATCATGCACACGTGGCGCACCGGCAAGGGCGAGGTCGTGCGCCGCGTCTACTCGAACGAGATCACCGAGGACGAACTCCGCTCGATGGCTCGCAGCCGCAACGTTTCCCGCGTCCGCGGCAGCGCCGTCTTCATGGCCGGCAATCCGCGCGGCACGCCGCTCGTGCTCGTCCATCACCTGAAGGCCAGCCGCAGCCTCCATGAACACATCGCGATCCTCAGCGTGCTTACGGAGACCGTCCCGTACGTGGCCGACGCCGACCGCCTCACCGTCTCCGAAATCGGCGAAGGCTGTTGGCGCGTGGTCGGCCGCTACGGCTACATGGAGTCTCCCGACGCCAGCGCGCTGCTCGAGGCCGCGCGAGAGCATGGCCTGCCGCTCCGGCCCGACACCGCCACCTACTACTTCAACCACGAGATGGTCGTCACCGGCGGGAGTTCGCCGATGCCCGTCTGGCAGAAACAACTCTACGGTCTGCTCAGTCGCAACGCCCGCCCGGCGCGCGACTACTTCCGCATCCCGCCGAGCCAGATCGTCGAGCTCGGGCTGCCCATCCAGCTGTAACCGCAGGATGGATCGCGGCCGGACGCGTTGAAACGGCTTGGCCGCGCTCTGCCGCCGCGCACACTCGCGCGACTCGGATGAGCAAACCCGTCGGCCTTCCCTCCCCTAGCGCCAAGATCGCGCTCACGCTCGGCGCGCTCGGGGTCGTCTTCGGCGACATCGGCACCAGCCCGCTCTACACCTTGCGCGAGTGCCTCAAACACCTGCCCGCCGGCGACGCCGAGGCCGGGGTGCTCGGCGTGTTGTCGCTCGTCTTCTGGGCGCTGCTCTTCGTCGTGAGCGGCAAGTATCTCTCGTTCATCACGCGCGCCGACAACCGCGGCGAGGGCGGCATCTTCGCGCTGCTCGCGCTCCAACACCGCACCAACTCCCCGTCCCGCAAGATGACCGTAGGTGTCTTCGTCATCCTCGCGGGTGCGGCGCTCCTCTACGGCGAAGGCATGATCACGCCCGCCATCTCGGTTCTTGCCGCCGCGGAAGGTTTCCGCACGGTCGCTCCGGGCATCACCGACCTGATTCCGTTGCTGGCCTGCGGCATCCTCGCGGGGCTGTTCTGGATCCAGCACAAGGGCACACAGACGATCGGCCGACTCTTCGGTCCGGTGATCCTCGTGTGGTTCACCACCATCGGCCTGCTCGGCGCGTGGCGGGTGGCGGAAAACTTCGGCGTGCTTCGCGCGCTCAATCCCGTTCACGGCTGGAACCTGCTCACGGCCCAGCCGCTGCGCGGCGGCGCGTTTCTTCTGGGTGCGGTCGTGCTCGCGATCACCGGTGTCGAGGCGCTGTACGCCGACATGGGGCATTTCGGCCGACGCGCGATCGCCCGCGCCTGGTATTGGGTCGTGCTGCCCGGCCTCGTGCTGAACTACTTCGGCCAGGGCGCCCATGTGCTCGCCCACCCTGAGGATTTGGAGAACCCGTTCTTCGCGCTCGCGCCGGCCGGTCCCGCGCGCTTCGCCCTGGTGCTGCTCTCGATCGCGGCGACCATCATCGCCAGCCAAGCGCTCATCTCCGGCACCTACTCGCTCACGCGCCAGGCGATCCAGCTTGGTTTCTTCCCAAGGCTCACAGTTCTGCACACCAACGCCACCGTCGAAGGCCAGATCTATCTGCCGCTGGTGAACCGCCTGCTCGCCGTCGGAGCGATCGCGATCGTGCTCGGCTTTGGCTCGTCCGAAAAACTCGCCGGCGCCTACGGCCTCGCCGTCACCGGCGCGATGGCGATGACGACGATTGCGTTCTATTTCGTGGCGCGTCGCCGCTGGCATTGGCCGGCCCTCGGCACGGGCGTGCTCTGCGCCGCATTCCTCGCCGTCGATCTCGCGCTCTTCGCCGCCAACATCGTGAAGATCCCGCACGGCGGCTGGCTTCCGCTCGCCACGGGCCTCGGCCTGCTCGTCCTGATGCAGGTCTGGAAACGCGGTCGCGAGCTCATCGCCGAACGCGTCTACGGCCGCGGTCTCGACGCGATCGAAGTCTCCTCGTTGTTCGAAGGGGATGCCATCCACCGCGTGGCGGGTACCGCGGTGTTCATGGCGTCCACGCCGCGCGGCACGCCGCTCGCCCTGCTCCACCACCTCAAGTCGAACCGTTGCGTGCAGAAGACCGTCGTGTTGCTCACGATCGTCGCCGAGTCCGAGCCGCACGTGTCGGATGCTGAGCGGCTCACGTTCACCGAACTCGGCCACGGCGTGTGGCGCGCGGTCGGCCGCTACGGCTACATGGAATCGCCCGATGTCGCCGCACTCGTCACCCGGCTCCGCGGTGCCGGCGTGCAGATCGAGCCGATGACGACCACCTACTATTTCAACCGCGAGATGGTGCTCACCGGTGGCGAGACGCCGCTCTGGGAATGGCAGAAATCGCTCTACGCGTTCCTCAGCCGCAACGCCCGGCCGGCGAAAGACTATTTCCGGATCCCGCCCAACCAGATCATCGAGATCGGCCTGCCGGTGCAGCTCTGAAACCGCGTCGCGTTCGGCTCAGGCTCGCGCGCCGTTGAGCAGCGCTTTGCGCCGCGCGGCGTCCCGTTTTCGATCCGTCCGCACGTGCAGCACGCGAATGCCGTTTGCCGGCAGCTCGCGCACCAGTCCGGCAAACTGCTCCCAGTCGCGCACCGGCAAGTATCCCACGCCATAGGCGGCGCAAAGCGCGGCGAAGTCGACCTGCTGCGGCGTGGCGAAGAACGTCTCGAACGGCGGCTCGAATTGCGCCACCGGCAGATGCTCGAAGATCCCGCCGCCGTTGTTGTCGATGAGCACGATCGTGAGGCTGCCGCGGAACTTCGGACGCAGGAGCAGGCCGTTGGTGTCGTGCAGGAGCGAGAGATCGCCGGTGAGCAGGACGGCCGGTTCGCCGCCATGCGCCACACCGAGCGCGGTCGAGAGCGTGCCGTCGATGCCGTTCGCCCCGCGGTTGAAGAAGACCCGGGCGCGGCGCTCGTTCTGCGGCCAGAAATATTCCACATCGCGCACCGGCATGCTGCTCGCGACGAAAACGGGGGTCGCTTCCGGGAGGTTGCAGGCGAGCAGCCACGTCGCCTTCGGCTCGAAGGACTCCGTCTCGCCGGCGAGCGCTGCGCCGATCCGGTCTGCGGCGGCCGCCTCGGCGGCGGACCATAACGCCACGTATTCGCTCTCCGGGCGCACCCCGTCGATGACCAGCGCGGCGATGTCGGCTGCGATCTGCCGCGTGCGTTGGTGCAGGCCGTCGCGGTTCGCGGGGTGCGCGCTCACCAGCGTCACTTCGGCGCCGCTGCGTTCCAGCCAGGCGCGCAGGACTTTGCTTGTCGGCCAACCCTCGAGGCAAAGCACGGCTTCCGGTCGGAGCGATGCCGCGAGTTCTTCGTCACGGAGCAGCGCGTCGTAGTGCGCGACCACGCAGGCGCCTTCCGCGGCGTGGTGACGCACGGGCGACAGCGCATCGGCCAACACCGGCCAGCCGACGGTGCGCGCGATGCGCCCCACTTCGCGGGCGTAGGCGGCGGGATCGGCGGGATGCGCCGGCCCGGCGACGATCACGCCACGCGCGGTGGCGGGCGGCGCCCAATCGGCTGGAGCGTGGCAGCCGCTCGCCGGGCCGACGTGCGCGAAAAAGCTTTTGTCGATCGCTCCGCGCAGCGCCTCCGCCGAGGCATCGGCGATCGGCGGCAGTGGATCGCGAAACGGCGCGTTGAGGTGCACCGGGCCGGCGCCGGGACCGGTAGCGCGAGCGCAGGCGCGGACAATCGTTTGCCGGAGGTAACGCAGCATCTCCAACCGCGGCTCCGGCACCGCGAGCTCGTGGTAAAAGCCGACGTAGCTGCCGAAAAGTTTCTGCTGATCGATCGTCTGGCCCGAGGCGCAGTCGCGCAGTTCCGGCGGGCGATCGGCGGTGAACACGAGCAGCGGCACGCCGCTCTCATGCGCCTCGACGATCGCCGGCAGGTAGTTCGCGGCCGCGGTGCCGCTGGTGCAGACGAGCACCGCGGGGCGGCCCGTGCGTTTTGCGCGACCAAGCGCGAAGAACGCCGCCGAGCGCTCGTCGAGCACCGGGATCGCCTCGATCGCGGGATGCCGCGCCAGCGCCGAGGTGAGCGGCGTCGAACGCGAGCCGGGCGACGTGACCGCTTCGCGTACACCGCAGCGCACGAGGGTCTCGACGAGCACGCTGCACCAGAGGGCGTTCGTGTTGCGGAAGTCGAAGAGCGGCGCGGCGGGCGGGAGCGGGTTCATTTGAGCGAGGGCGGTGCGATCCTCAGGACGTTGCGGCTCAAGACAAGATCGGCGGTGCGGCTCGGCGGCGGCGGCGTGCAATAATCGCGCGCCAACAGCCGCAGGTACTCGAGCACTTTGGCGCTGCCGGGACCGGTCCAGAAACACGGTTTCGGCAGCACGAGCCGTTTCCCCTCCCCTTCGATCACGAGCTGAAACCTCCCGAAACGGATCTGGCGCACGTCTGCCCACGCGATGCCGACCGACTCCAGCGAGCCGTCCATCCAGATGCCGTTCTGGTCCGCCTGGATCGGGCCGTACACCAGGAGCAGCAGCACACTCACCGCCGCGAACGGCAGCACCGGGATCGCGAGCAGCGCGTAGCCGCCCGCCACCAACATTCCGGCACACAGAAAGGCGAACAACGTGCCGGCGCCGGCCACGACCTGCGCCTTCCAGACCGAGATCGTCGAGGGGGCATCGCTCATGCGCCGGTTGCGTAGACGCGCGGCTGGCCGTTGGCAATACGCCGGCCCGTCCGCGGCGTCGCCCGCGAACACCTTCAGCTTCGATTCACGAATCGCTACGGCTCAACGTGGCGCGCCAAGCACGCGCGTGATGGCGTCGGCGAGCACGTTGACCGCGTACGGCTTCGGCACGACCGCGCGGAAACCATGCTGGCGGAAGTTGGCCATCACGGGATCGTTCGAGTAGCCGGACGAGACGATCGCGCGCACCTCGGGGTCGATCTTGAGCAACTCGGCCATGCACTCCGCGCCGCCCATGCCGCCGGGCACGGTGAGGTCGAGGATCACGATCTGGAAACGGCGGCCGGCGGCGAGCGCCTCGCGGTAGAGCTGCAGGCATGTTTCGCCGTCGGGAGCGGTGCGGATCTCGCAATCGAGACGCGTGAGCAGGCGTTCGCCGAGGCGGCGGATCGTCTGTTCGTCGTCCATCAGCAGCACACGCGTGCCTGCAATGGAGATTGGCATCTCCTCCTGCAGTGGCACGGCGACGGCCGCGACCGGTTGCTCGGCGGCGGCGGGAATCCACATCCGGAAGGTCGTGCCGGCGCCAGGTGCGGACTCGACTTCGAGGTTGCCGCCGTGCCGTTTGACGATCGAGTACGCGATCGCGAGCGAGAACCGATCGTCGCCGAATTTCGTCGAGGCGTACGGATCGAAGAATCCCGGCAGGCGCTCGGGCGCCAGCCCCGGGCCGCGGTCGGCGATGGTCAACCGCACGTAGCGGCCGGGTTGTAACGCGCCGGTGGCGGCATCGATCGTCTCGTTGGCGGCGTTGATCGTGATGATGCCGCCCTCGGGCATCGAGCTGCGGGCGTGGACGATGAGGTTTTGCAGCGCGCGCCCGAGCTGGTTGCGGTCGGCGTGCGCGGGCCAGAGTCCGACGGCGAGGTCGAAGGCGGCGCGCGCCTTCGCTCCGCTCAGCGCGAAGCCGGCGGCGTTGTGCAGGAGATCCGGCAGCACGATCACTTCGCGCAACGGATCGCCGCCCTTTGCAAACGTCACGAGTTGTTGCGTGAGGTCGCGGGCGCGTTTCGCGCTGGCCTCGATGTCGCGCAGGCTCTCGCCGGCGAACGCCATCACGCGCTCGTCGAGCATCGCGAGGGTGACATTGCCGAGGATGCCGGTGAGGAGGTTGTTGAAGTCGTGCGCCAGGCCGCCGGCGAGCAGCCCGAGCGAGCGGAAACGTTGCGCGCGTTCCAGTTCCGACTCGAGGCTGCTCTGCTTCTCGAGTTGCTCGCGGATCTGCTCCGTCTGCACACGCACGCGATGGCGCAGCGCGATGAGCCAGCCGAAGAACACCAGCAGGCAGCCGCAGAGTCCGCCGGCCGCGGCAAGTGCGCGCCCAACCGTCCAGAAACGCGCCGGGATCAACACCACCACGTCGGACTCGGAGCGCAGCTGCACTTGGAAACCGCGCGGGCGATCGAAGTCGTCGAACTCGAGCCGATAGATACCGGTGAGCTCGAGCGTCACGCCGGGGTTGTAGGTTGCCATCCGAGGCGCGCCGACCGGGTGGTCGAGAGTGGCGTCGAACACCTGACCTTCGCCGAGCAGCGTGAAATGCACGCGATCCGCGTGCTGCGAGAAATCGAGCAACCGTCCCTGCACGCGCACGAGACGGAAGTCGTTCTGCGGGTCCTGCAACGAGCCGTCGTTGAGCGCCACCGGGGCGGGCGCCGGCGCGACTTTCGTGCGGCGGAAGACAGCTTCGCGCAGCACCATGCGCGCGCCGTCCTGCCCGATGATACCGACGGCCTCGATCGTGTCGCCGGGCGTGAGCTGGCCGGGCTCGCGGCTGTAGATCGTCATGCCGTGTTCGCCGTCCTGCACGACGATGTACTGCCCCGGCACGTGGTGGACGACCTGCGCGGAGACGCGCGCTCGGGCCAGCTCCTCGATCGAGAACACCTGCCGCAGGTCGGCGATCCGCCGCAGCGGGAGGTCGAACACCTCGGCCGGCGCGTCCTCCTCGATCAGGATATCGTGGAGAAACGGCACCCGCAGCCGCACGCCACTCGCGCGGTTCTTGGCGTCGGTCGTCACCTCGCACACGCCGCGCACGCGCAACAGCGAACCCGGCGTGGCGACGAAGTTCACGGGCGATTGGAGGTGGCCGACGAATTCGCCATCGGGCGTCGTCACATAGATCCAACGCCAGTCGCCCTCGGAGGCGGTGCGCCGGATGAAGCCGCGCATCTCGACCCACTGGCCGTCCTCCGCACCGCTGATCGCCTGCGCGTAGGTGATGCGCTTCGGGAACGGGTGCGCCATCGAGCCGCTGTCGTGGAACTGGCGCAGGCTCACCACCGGCCCGAAGGTGCCGCGCGCGGTCGTGCCGATGACTGTCCCTGATTTTTGGAGCGGCGGCGGAGGTGTGCCCGCGGGCAAGTTCACCCGCATCCCACCGCTGAGATCCTGGATGAAGAAGAATTCCGCTTCGGGCAGCGACCACGTGACGACACCGCTGATCGCGACCGGCCGACCTTCGGAGGCTTCGGCCGGCGTGAGCTGACGGACACGGTCGGCGCGATCGAGGACCGGTTTCTCTTCCTGCCAATTCAACGCGCCGATTGCCCGCCGGAAGAGCGCCGACTCCAACACCCATCGCGAACCGGACACCGCGGTGCGCCCCACGACCTCGATCTCGGCACCTTGCGGCACGCGTTCGTTCTGCAGCGAGCGCACCAGCACCTCGCCGGTGTTGTCGCGCAGCACGAAACTCGCCCCCAACTCGCGCCGCCGGATCTGCCCGCGCAATCGCACCGTGGAGCCAACCGGCAGACTCGAGAGCGAAACCGTGTTTGCGAGCGGCGCGGAAAACTTCGGATCGCTCGCGATCGAGCCGAGCACTTCGACATCGCTTTGCCGCGCCGTCCACAGCTCGACCGAGGCCTCCGTGCCGGTCGGATCGAGCCGGCCGGAATAGACCGCCTTCACGCGCAGGAAACAGCCCTGCCAATCCGGCAGCGCGGCGTTCGCATCCGGCGGAACCCAACAGATGACGCGGCGATCTTCGACGATCAGCATCAACCGCAGGTGTTGGCTGTCGATGAGCTGCTGCTCGTCGACGTAGCCCTCGGTGAGCACGACCTTCCGATCAAAGGAGCGCACCTCGGTGATCCGCCCCTTCGTCTCGAGCGCGCCGATTGGCTCGTACTCGCTGAGCACGGTGACCTTCACACGATCAGCGGCGAGGCCCTGGTTCGGGATGAATGTGCCCTCGATCCGCACGCGCTGGCCGTTGCGCATCAACGGTGCGTTGCTCGCCAGCCGCACATAGCGCCCCTGCCCTTCGTGCTCGAACCAGAGGCTCCCCCAAGCCGCGTCGTAGAAGTTCACGCGACCCTCGATCTCGAGCGGGTAAACGCGGCCGCGTTCCTCCGTCGACATCTGCCAGACCTCGTCCGGGTTGGTGATCGTGCGCGCCGGGAGGACCGTTGCCATCGCGCCCGCCGCGGGCTGGGCGATCCCGGTGTGGGGCAGCGTGGACCACAGCGCGAGGGCGCACAGGATCGGGGCCGGCAAACGCGCGCCGGCCAGAGCCGCCCGTAACACCGAGCGGGGCATCCGGATCATTCGAAGGATGGACATGGTTTCCGGCGCGACACCGACTGCGGCCGAGACACGGCGCGCCGAGAAAGGAGGAGCAAAGAATTGGGGCTGACGCCCAATTGGATAGGCTCATCCATCGGTATTTCGACGCTTTTCTTCGCCCCAGTTTTTACGCGACGGTGCGCCGCGCCGGTGACCGGTCTTTTCCGTTGGCAACCGCCCCCCCGCCTGTTGGCAGTAGAAGCGACTTTTTCTCCCATGCTCATCCTCCGCGGCGCTCCCGCCCTCTCCGACTTCCGCACGCAAAAGCTCGTCCAGGACCTCCTGGCCGCCGGCCTCCCCGTCAAGGACGTCGCCACGGCGTTCATCCATGTGGCCGAGACCTCCGCCGAGCTCACCGCCGCCGAGCAGGATGTGCTGGCAAAACTGCTCACCTACGGCCCGACCCACGCCGCCCATGAGCACGCCGGTCTGCTCCAGGTCGTCGCTCCGCGCCCGGGTACCATCTCGCCGTGGTCCTCCAAGGCCACCGACATCGCCCAGATCTGCGGCCTCGCCAAGGTGAAACGCATCGAGCGCGCCGTCGCCTACTGGATCGACCTCGGCGGCTCCACGCCCAACGAGGCCCAGACCAAGCTCATCGCTGCCCGCCTCCACGACCGCATGACGCAGGCCGTCTTCGGCGCACTCGAGGAGCTCGAGGTGCTCTTCCGCCACGAGACGCCCAAGCCGTTCACCTCCGTGCCCGTGCTCGCGCAGGGCCGCGCCGCGCTCGTCGCCGCGAACACCTCGCTCGGCCTCGCCCTCGCCGACGACGAGATCGACTACCTCGTCAAAAACTTCACCGCGCTCGGCCGCGATCCGCACGACGTCGAGCTGATGATGTTCGCGCAGGCCAACTCCGAGCACTGCCGCCACAAGATCTTCAACGCCTCCTGGGAAATCGACGGTTCCGCCAAGGACCGCTCGCTCTTCCAGATGATCAAGAACACCTACCAACTGCACAGCGACGGCATCCTCTCCGCCTACAAGGACAACGCCGCCGTCATGGTGGGCCACCGCGCCGCCCGTTTCTACGCCGACGCGAAGACCAACGAGTACGCGGCGCACGAGGAGGACATCCACATCCTCTGCAAGGTGGAGACGCACAACCACCCGACCGCCATCTCGCCCTTCCCCGGCGCCGCCACCGGTTCCGGCGGCGAGATCCGTGACGAGGGCGCCACGGGCCGCGGCTCCAAGCCGAAGGCCGGCCTCGCGGGCTTCACTGTCTCCAACTTGAAACTCCCCGGCGCCGTCCAGCCTTGGGAAAAGGAATTCGGCAAACCGGGCCGCATCGTCTCCGCGCTCGACATCATGATCGACGGCCCGCTCGGCGCGGCCGCGTTCAACAACGAATTCGGCCGCCCGAACATCCTCGGCTACTTCCGCACCTTCGAACAGGAAGTCCCCGCCGCCGGCGCGCAGGCCGAGTTGCCGGACGTCTCGAAGTCGAAGAAGACGAATCCGAAGTCCCAGCTCCCCGTCGCCTCCGCCACCGAACTGCGCGGCTACCACAAGCCGATCATGCTCGCGGGCGGCCTCGGCGCCATCAAGGCCGAGCACGTCCAGAAGGGCACGATCGAGCCGGGCGACAAACTCATCGTCCTCGGCGGGCCGGCGATGCTGATCGGCCTCGGCGGCGGCGCCGCCAGCTCGATGGCGAGCGGCTCCGGTCAGGAGAATCTGGATTTCGCCTCCGTCCAGCGCGACAACGCCGAGATGGAACGCCGCTGTCAGGAGGTCATCGATCGTTGCTGGGCGCTAGGCGCCGAGAACCCGATCTCGTTCATCCACGACGTCGGCGCCGGCGGCCTCTCCAACGCCCTCCCCGAGCTCGTCAACGACGGCGGCCGCGGCGGCCGCTTCAACCTCCGCGCCGTACCCAACGCCGAGCCGGGCATGTCCCCGCTCGAGATCTGGTGCAACGAGGCGCAGGAGCGCTACGTGCTCGCCGTGCCGGCCGCGCGCCTCGAGACCTTCGCCGAGCTCTGCCGCCGCGAGCGCTGCCCGTTCGCCGTCGTGGGCGACGCCACCGAGGAGAAGCGCCTCGTCGTCGAGGATCCGCATTTCAACAACAAGCCGATCGATCTCCCGCTCGAGGTGTTGCTGGGCAAACCGCCGCGCATGCACCGCAAGGAGAAGTCGCTCCCGCGCCCGCAGCTCCCGCTCGACCTCTACGGCCTCACCCTGTCCGAGGCCGTGAAGCGCGTGCTCTCCCACCCGACCGTCGCCGACAAGACCTTCCTCATCTCCATCGGTGACCGCTCCGTCACCGGCCTCGTGTGCCGCGACCAGATGGTCGGCCCCTGGCAGGTACCCGTCGCCGACTGCGCCGTGACCGCGTCCTCGTTCACCGCCTACACCGGCGAAGCGATGTCGATGGGCGAGCGCACGCCGGTCGCCGTCAACAACGCCGCCGCGTCCGCCCGTCTCGCCGTGGGTGAGGCGCTCACCAACCTCGCCGCCGCCCAGATCGGCGACCTCAGCAAGGTCAACCTCTCCGCCAACTGGATGGCCGCCCCGGCCGTCCCGGGCGACGCCGTCGATCTCTACGCCGCCGTCCACGCCGTGGGCATGGAGCTCTGCCCCGCCCTCGGCATCACCATCCCCGTCGGCAAGGACTCGATGAGCATGTCCACCGTCTGGAAAGATCGCGGACAGCAGAAGCGCGAAACCGCGCCGATCTCGCTTATCATCTCCGCCTTCGCGCCCTGCGCCGATGTCCGCCTCACGGTCACGCCGCAGCTCCAGCGCGAGGCCGACACCGTCCTCATCCTGATCGACCTCGGCCGCGGCCAGAACCGCCTCGGCGGCTCCATCCTCGCGCAGACCGTCTCGCAGATGGGCGCGGCCACGCCGGACGTCGACAACCCGACCGACCTCAAGAACTTCTTCGCCGCCATCCAGCAACTCGGCCGTGAGAAGAAGCTCCTCGCCTACCACGACCGCTCCGACGGCGGCCTGCTCGCGACCATCGTCGAGATGGCGTTCGCCGGCCACACAGGCGTCGACCTCGAGGTGCCCGCCGGCCACAACGCCTTCGCCTCGCTCTTCAGCGAGGAGCTCGGCGCCGTGCTGCAGGTCCGCGCCGCGGACCTCGACGACGTTTCCGACGTCCTCCGCCGCCACGGTTTCAAGAACTGCACCACACGCATCGGCACGGTGAACTCCTGCTTCGCCCTGCGTATCCGCCGCGGCGGTGAGGAGATCTACAACGAGAACCTCCCGAAGCTCCGCGCGCTGTGGAGCGACGTCACCCGCCGCATCGCCACGCTGCGCGACAATCCCGCCTGCGCCGAGAGCGAGTTCCAGCTCAAGCTCGACAAGACCAACCCCGGCATCTCGCCCAAGCTCACCTTCGACCTCGCCGCCGCCGCCCAGGCCATTCGCGTTCCGGCTCTCGCCGCAAATCGCCCCGCCATGGCGATCCTCCGCGAGCAGGGCGTGAACAGCGAGGTCGAGATGGCCGCCGCGTTCGACCGCGCCGGCTTCCGCACCGTCGATGTCCACATGACGGATATCCTCGCCGGCCGCATCTCGCTGAAGGATTTCCGCGGCCTCGTCGCCTGCGGCGGCTTCAGCTACGGCGACGTCCTCGGCGCCGGCGAAGGCTGGGCCAAGAGCATCCTCTTCAACGAGCGCGCCCGCGCCGAGTTCGCCGCGTTCTTCGCGCGACCCGACACGTTCTCCCTCGGCGTCTGCAACGGCTGCCAGATGATGAGCAACCTGCACTCGATCATCCCCGGCGCCGACCACTGGCCGCGTTTCGTGCAGAACCGCTCCGAACGCTTCGAGGCCCGCTTCGTCAGCGTCCGGCTCGAGGAGAGCCCGAGCATCCTCTTCAAGGGCATGGCCGGCAGCGTCCTCCCGATCGCCTCCTCGCACGGCGAAGGCTACGCCGAGTTCAAGGACGCCGCCGCGCTCGACGCCTGCGACGCCTCCGGTCTCGTCGCCGCCCGCTTCGTCGACAACAAGCATCAGGCCACCGAGCAGTATCCGCTCAATCCGAACGGCTCTCCCCGCGGCATCACCTCGCTCACCACCCACGACGGCCGCGTGACGATCATCATGCCGCACCCCGAACGCGTCATGCGCACGGTGTTGAACAGCTGGCACCCCGCCGACTGGCCCGAGGACGGCCCCTGGATGAAGCTCTTCTACAACGCTCGCGCCTGGGTCGGGTAAGCCGCTTCACCCATTGCCTCGGGCTCCCCGTCCGCCAACGTAGGGCCGGTCTCCGACCGGCCCTTTCCGTGTCCGCCTTTCTCATGAGCCCCCTGCCCCGCTTCGAGTACGAGCACCGCGACCTCCGCCTTCGTGCAGCTTCATTCGGGTTCTTGTTGGTTGGCTTCGTCGCCATGTGCAGCTCGTGCGCCACTGCCGATCCCTCCAGCCCACGTGCAACACACCGCCGCGCGCTCGAAGCGCGCGTTTCCGCCGGGTTCACGGTCGTGGACGAGCCTCCATTCTTCGTGGTCGGCGACGAACCGGCCCGCGATGTGCGCTCCCACGCGAGAGACACTGTCCGTTGGGCTGTCGCTCTTTTGCAGGCGGACTACTTCGCCAAGCCGCCGGACGAAATCATCGACATCTGGCTCTTCCGCGACGCGGACAGTTATCACTCCAACACGCGAGCGATCTTCGGCGAAACGCCCACGACGCCCTACGGCTACTACTCGGCTCGCCACCACGCGCTGATCATGAACATCAGCACCGGCGGAGGAACCTTGGTGCACGAGATTGTGCACCCATTCATGCGAGCGAACTTTCCGGCCTGTCCGCCATGGTTCGACGAGGGCCTCGCCTCGCTCGACGAGGCGTGCGGTGAACGCGACGGGCATATCGTCGGTGGAGTGAATTGGCGCCTGCCCGGTCTACAAATAGCCATCCGCGACGGCACTACCCTCCCGTTCCGCGAGCTCATGGCGCTCTCCGCCTCCGAGTTCTACGGGGATTCTAGCGGTGCCGGGTACAACCGCTACTATGGTCAGTCCCGCTATCTCTGTTTCTACCTCCAAGACCGCGGCCTGCTGCGCCGCTTCTACCGCGAGTTCGTAGCGAACTCCGCCACCGACCCCACCGGATACTCCACCCTCCAACGCATCCTTGGAACCGACGACATGACCGCCTTCCAACAGAAGTGGGAATCCTTCGTCCTGAAGCTCACCCAGCCGTAGGTTGGACCAGCTGGTCCCCACCCACCGTGCTCGCCCACGGCCCCTCCACTATCCTGTAGAACCGTCAGCACCGCCTTACCTACTCGTCGAGCCCGCGTGCTTCGCCCCAGACTCCGTCTTCGTCGCCATCGATCGCGATTACCATCGGTCGGCAACACACCTCGCAATCGTAGTCGAGTTCCGCGGGCAGTTCCTCCAGCGGTGGCGCTGCCACCTCGAAACTTTCGCCGCAGGTGGGACAAGTGATGGTGATGGATCGGGCAGCCATAGAGTAAAGAGCCACGCAGGATCGTTTCGTCAGACGGCACGCTACGCAGAAGCTCCGCGGAGGAAACCGCCGCCGTCGGCCGCGGTCCGACTGCCGCTCCGCCCGCTAACGCCCGGCATACGCGCGATCATCCACATCATCAACCCATCCATGCCTATGGCCGCCCAACCCTCCGAGCTCGTCGAGACCACGCCCGCCGTGCTCGACCGTGTCACCGGCTCGCTCCCGAAGAAATTCCCCGCCGCCGTAGCTGACTCGATCCTCGCGAGCGTGCACCGCTCCGCGACACAACTCGCTGCGAAACTCGCCGTTTGACCACCGCCATGCCGCCGCCAAATCCCAACGACATGCCAGTTCGTCCCGCCGCCCGCCTCACGCGGCGCCGGTTTCTGGGCGCAGCCCTGCTCGCCGGCCTCGGAGCGGCGGGCTACGCCCGTTGGGTCGAGCCACGCTGGCTCGATTGCGACGAGATCCACGTCCCACTCGGCCGCACCTTGCCGCTCCGGATTCTCCACCTCTCGGATCTCCATGTTTCGGATGCCGGTTCGCTGGAGCTCGTCGATTGGGCTATCGCGCTCGGCCTCGGGTTGAGGCCGGATCTCGCCGCGCTCACCGGCGACTTCATCACCGGAGCATTTACCTCCTCGCCCGACTACGAGCTCACGCTCCGCCGGCTCGCCATGGCGGTGCCGACCTTCGCCTGCCTCGGCAATCACGATGGAGGCCGATGGTCGGCTCATTTTGGAGGAGATGGATCCACTCGGTCCGTGGCGGACCTCCTTCGTCACGCCGGTGTTCAGCTGCTGCACAACTCAGCCCAGTCCGTCCATCTTGGGTCGCATGCGATCCAGCTGATCGGTGTCGGCGATCTCTGGGCCGGTGAATGCGATCCCGGAGTCGCTTTCGCCTCGTTGCCAACCCGAGGAAACTCGATCCGCATCGTCCTCAGTCACAATCCCGACTCCAAACTCCTTCTCCAGCCGCTCGACTGGGACCTCATGCTTTGTGGGCATGCCCACGGCGGACAGTTCCAGCTGCCAGTCATCGGGACGCCATTCGCCCCCGTCTCCGACAAACGCTTCGCCGCCGGTCTGCATTACTGGCAGAGCCGATGGATCCACACGACCCGTGGCGTCGGCAATCTGCACGGTCTGCGCCTCTTCTGCCGGCCACAAGTCAGTCTCCTCGTCATCGAGTAGCGCGTTTCGCCGTCGACGCTGTCCTTCGCCGCGGTTCTGCCCCTCGCCCGCGGGCTTGCTTCGCCCCAACGCCGCGTTGTCGTGGCCGCGTGGCTCAAACGCTCCCGACTCGTTCGCTGCCCGCGCTGCGTCGCGCGCTGCTCGATTGGTTCCGCGCGAACCGCCGCGCTCTGCCGTGGCGCGAGGCGCCGTCGCTCTACAAGACGGTCGTAAGTGAGTTCATGCTCCAGCAGACGCAGGTCAAAACAGTGCTGCCGTACTTCGCGCGTTGGCAGGAACGGTTCCCCGATTTCGCCGCGCTCGCCGCCGCGCCTGAGGCTGATGTCCTGAAACACTGGGAAGGGCTCGGCTACTACTCCCGCGCGCGCAATCTCCATAAACTCGCCCGCGCCGTCGCCGTTCTTCCAGCACCTCCGCACACGGCCGCCGCGTGGGAGGAGTTGCCCGGTGTCGGCCCATACACGGCGGCGGCGATCGCGAGCATCGCCTGCGGCGACGCCGTGGCCTGCGTCGACGGCAACGTCGCGCGCGTGCTCGCCCGCCTCACGGCCAACGCCACCGCGTTCGCCTCCGGTTCGGAGCTGGTGAAACAATTCCGCCCGCTCGCGGCGCAGGTGCTCGATCCCGGGCATCCCGGCGAGTGGAACGAGGCGATGATGGAACTCGGCGCGCTCGTCTGCACGCCGCGCACGCCCGCCTGTTTGCTCTGTCCGCTCCGCGAACACTGCGCCACCGCCGATCCCGCCGCGGCCGCCGCGCTTCCGCGACTTGAACGGCCACGCACGGAGCAACGGCAGGTCGTGCGCCTCTGGTGCGAACACGCCGGCAAGCTTCTGCTCCATCGCGCCGCGGCGCACGCCCGCCGGCTCGCGGAACTCCACGAACTGCCCGCCGCCGCCGATCTCGGCCTCACCGACGACGCCGCTCGCACCGGCGTTCTTCTGCTGCGCCGCTCGCGCAGCATCACGCGCTTCCGCATCGAGGAATCGATCCATCACTTCGCGGCGAACGCACTGCCAACCGCCATCGCCGGAGCGCCGTCGTTGCATTGGATCGCATTGGCGGAACTCGATCACGTCGCGCTCTCCGGGCCGCATCGCCGTTGGGTGGCCGAAATCCTGGCCGCGCGCACCGCCGACAAAAAAGCCGCCGCAGGTACGCGGCGGCGGTGATCAGGGGCTCGACGTTCCGCTTACTTCTTTTCGGGCGGATTGCACTTCTCGCAGGCCTTGCCCTCCTTGGCGGCCTTCTCGCAGCACTCCATCTTCGCCTTGTCGCACTTCGCCTTGTCGGCCTCGGTGCACTCCTTCTTCTCGCAGGCCTGTTCGCACTTCTCTTCGCACTTCGCCTTTTCCTTGTCGCAGTGCTCCTTTTTCTCGCAGGAACCGCAGTCGGCGGAAGCGAGGCTGGCACAGAGCGCAAACACGGAAAGGGCGGCCAGAACACGGATCGATTTCATTGGGATATCGTGGGTAGTTGGGATTCGGGCCGGGGCGCGTGTGCGCCTCCGTCGCAACCCGAGGCGGTCGAGAATGCGCAACTCGCCGACTCCGTCAATGTCCCCGGCGCCACGACTCTCGCCGTCCGTCCGCTCGCGCCTGCCGCTCATCCCATGATCGCCGCGTTCTTGCCGCGGCGATCGAGCAAATCCGCGAGTCGCTCCGGTCGCGTGACGGGTAGCTGACAGGAAAAGTTCTCGCAGACGAATGCCCTCGCGCGCTCCTCCGCCCCCGTGGCGAGATCAGCCAGATACCCGCCGCGCTGCCGGAAAAACTCGCGATTGCCGCGGTGCAGCACAAGCAGGCTCGCCCGCGGCAGATAGCGCCGGTGCACCTCGGCGAGGAGCGCCTGCGTGGCGGCCGCATCGGGTTCACCGACAACCACAATCTGTTGCGGCGCGTCCTCGAGCCAGCCGAGTGAGGCGAGCATCTGGGGCATCGCCAAAGGGATTTCCTCGAGCGTGGCGCCGAAGGCTTGCGCATCGGAGCGCGCGCTCTCCAGCCATGCGGCGTCGCCAAGGCACGCGGCAATCCGGGATTTGTTCTTTACGGCGATGGAGCTGGCGGACGGTTCCGCGCCGTCGCTCGCGCTTTTCATCCGCACGAGGAGGTGCGGCGCGCCGGCGGCGCTGGCGAAGTAGCCACCCTTCGTCTCGTCGCGAAACAACGCATCCTGTGTCGCCTGCAGCTCGAGCGCCCACTCGAGCCAGCGGCTCTCCTGCGTGCACGCGAAGAGATCGAGCAGCCCTTGGATCGCGAAGCTGTAATCCTCGGCAAACGCTTCCGGCCCGCGCCGCCCGTCGCGCCACGAGCGAAACAGCCGGCGGGTGGCGACGTCGTAGAGGTTGGTGCGCAGGAAACCGGCGAGCCTCGCGGCATCGTCGACCCAGCGCGGGCGTCCGAAATGCACCGCCGCTTTCGCGAGCGCCGAAAGCACGAGGCCGTTCCAGCCGCACAGGATCTTGTCGTCGCGTTCGGGCGGCGGCCGACGATCGCGCTCCGCCAGCAGTCGCGCGCGTGCCGCGCCGAGGATCGTGTCCACCTCGGGAGCCGTCAGGCCGCAGGCGGCCGCGGTCGCGGCGGTGTCGTGCGCGCGGTACGGCAGGTTTCTCCCGGAGAACTCCTCTGCGTCGCCAAGGTTGCCCTCGGCCGCGATGCCGTACGTAAGGGCGAAGACGGTTGCGGCCTGCTCGCCGAGGGCGGCACGGAGCTCGGGCCATGTCCACAGGTAGAACGCGCCCTCGTGTTTCTCGCCGTCGCGCGGACTGTCGGCATCCTCCGCCGTGCAGAAGGCTCCGTCCGGTGTGCGCATTCGTGTCTCCAAATAGCCGAGGCACTCTTCGGCCGCCGTGCGGAACTCCGGATCGCCGTCGATCAGCCACGCGTCCACGCACGCGCTCGCGAGCAGCGCCTGATCGCAGAGCATTTTCTCGAAATGCGGGAGCCGCCACTGCGCATCAACCGTGTAGCGATGGAAGCCGCCGCCGAGGTGGTCGCGGATGCCGCCGGCTACGAGTTTGCGCAGCGTCGTGAGCGCCATGTTGCGCGCCGCGTCGCGCAGTCCCGCGTCGCGCCCGGTCGCCTGGTAATCGAGGAGCAGTGCGAGCAGGTTCACATTGGGAAACTTCGGCGCGCGGTCGAAGCCGCCGTTGGTCGGATCGAAAAGCCGTTGGAGGTCGCGCACGCCGCGTTCGCGCCAAGCGTCGGGTTGGAGCGAGCCGCCGGCGTCCTCCGGCTCCTGGCTGCTGAGCACTTGTGCGACGTGTTCCGCCTGCTCGGCGATGCGCTCGGGCTGCGCCTCCCAGTATTCGGCGATCCGACGCAGGAACGTCTTGAACCCCGGCATCCCCGGCCGGTCCTCCGGCGGGAAATAGGTGCCGGCGTAGAACGGCTTCAGCTCGGGCGTGAGCCAGACCGACATCGGCCAGCCGCCGCTGCCGGTGCTCGCCTGGAGAAACGTCATGTGCAGCCGGTCGACATCGGGGCGCTCCTCGCGGTCGACTTTCACGCTCACGAAATGGGCGTTCAGCAACGCGGCGACTTCCGCGTTTTCGAAGCACTCGTGTTCCATCACGTGGCACCAGTGGCAGGTCGAGTAGCCCACGGAGAGAAACACCGGCTTGTTTTCCGCACGAGCCCGGGCGAACGCCGCGTCGCCCCACGGGTACCAGTCGACGGGGTTGTGGAGATGTTGAAGCAAGTACGGCGAGCTCTCGCCCGCGAGGTGGTTGGCCGGGTGCATCACGCACCGTTCGCCGCGTTTGCAGACGCGGGCAAGGCGCGGAGCGCGAAAGAAACCGCGTGCCTCCGTCTCCCACTCTGATGCCGCACCTCGCAACTTTCCCGGGCGCTCGCTCGGGGCGCGGTTCGCTTTCGCGAACGACTTCCTCCGCCGAGAATGCCGACCGCGGAGAACCTCATCGTCGTCACGCGCCGAGACCGTTTCCCGCGGGACCCCACCCGCGACCGCACTGCGCCGAAAACCACGTCCGCCCGTGAAGATCCAAATCATCGAGAATCACGCCGCTACGCGCGGTCGCATCCGAGAACAACTCCGCCGGCGGCCCGATTGGCAGGTCGTCGCCGAGACGGGCGACGGCGGGGAAGCGCTGGACCAAGCGTCGCAACAAGTCCCCGAGCTCATCCTGCTGTCGCGGGATCTTGCCACCGCGTCCGCACGACCGCTCGTGCAACAGTTGCGCGAGGTCGTGCCCGCGGCGCGGATCGTCGTGCTCGCCTCCACGCTGGAGCTGCGCCCGCTCCGGCAGGCGCTCGCCGGCGGCGCCCAGGCCGTGGTGCCCGGGGACGCGGCCGAGGCTGAGTTGCTCTGCGCGATCGAGGCGGTGTCGCTCGATGGCGTCTATCTCACGCGTGCGGCCGCGGCGCGGCTGTTCCCGGGCGCGGCTCCGAGTCCCGCGCGCGACCGTCTGCGTACCCTCTCCCCGCGCGAGATGCAGGTGCTGCAGTTGATCGTCGCCGGACACCAGGGGAAGGAGATCGCCGAGCGCCTCGGCGTGAGTCTCAGTTCCGCGGGTACGTACCGCGAACGTCTTCTCCGCAAACTCGGTTGCACCTCCACCGCCGGGCTCGTGCGCCTCGCCATCGAGGACGGCCTGGTCGAGTGAACGACCGCGACGGCGCGCCGCGGTGCCCGCCGCGCTGGTCCACGCCGCTCCTTCGCCGCCGGCGAAACGCGCCTTTCGCTCTCGCTGTTTCCCCGTAGTCTGCGCCGCATGGCCGACAACTCCGCTCCGATCCGCGTGCCGCGCGGGCAACTGGTGATCCGCACGATCGCGATGCCTGCCGACACTAACTCCGCAGGCGACATCTTCGGCGGCTGGGTCATGTCGCAGATGGATATCGGCGGCGCGATCCTCGCCCACCAGATCGCACGCTGCCGGGTGACGACCGTCGCGGTCGATGCGATGGAGTTTCACCAGCCCGTGCTCGTCGGTGACACGGTGGCATGTTTCGCGGAGCTGCGGCGCGTGGGGCGCACCTCGATGCGCATCCAGATCGAGGTCTGGGTGCAGCGGCATTTCGAACGCGTCGAACACTGCGTGACCGAAGGCGCGTTCACGTACGTGGCGCTCGATCTCGCCGGGCGTCCGCAGCCCGTATACCGGATCGACAACCCGCCGCCTCCGGACCCGGGGCCGTGAGGCTCCTCGCTGCTGCGCCGGCTCAGCTCATCGTCTGGATGATCCGCACGATCGGCAGGAACAACGCGATCACGATTGTGCCGACCGTCAGCGCGAGAAACACGATCAGCAGCGGCTCGAGCAATGCCGTGAGACCGCCCACCGCCGCATCGACTTCCTCCTCGTATGCGTCGGCCACGCGGCCGAGCATCTCCGCGAGCGTTCCCGTCTCCTCGCCCACAGCGACCATGTTCACAAGCAACTCGGGGAAACGCCGCGCTTCGGCGAGCGCGACCGCCGTCGTCGCGCCGGACTGCACCTGCGCGCGCACGCGATCGAGTGCCGTCGCAAACACCGCGCCGCCAGCCGTGTCGCGCGCCACTTCGAGCGCGGCGAGGATCGGCACGCCATTGCCCAGCAGGGTGCCGAGCGTGCGAGCGAAACGCGCGACCGCGGTTTTTCGCCGCAACCCGCCGAGTCCCGGCGTCCGCAGCGCAATCTCATCGAAACACAACCGCCCACGTGCCGTGGCGCCGAGCACGGCGCGCACGCCCGCGAGCACGGCCGCGCCGAGGATGATCCAGCCGATGTTCGCACCCACGAAATCGCTCGCCGCCAGCACTGCGCGGGTGAGCGCCGGCAACTCTGCCCCGCGGAGCTGTTCGTGGAAGATCACGCGGAAACGCGGCACCACGAACACCATCAGCCCCGCGAGGATCAGCACCGTCACCGTGAGCACCGCCGCCGGGTAATAGAGCGCCGCCTTCACGCGCCGGCGGATGCGTTCGGATTTCTCCAGAAAACGCGCGAGCTGGAGCAGTGCGACTTCGAGCCGCCCACCCGCTTCGCCGGCGCGTACCATGCCGGTGTACACTGGAGGGAACACCCGGCAGTGCCGCGCCATCGCGACAGACAGCGTCTCGCCTGCGACGATCGCCGCGGCGAGTTCGCCGATCACGAAACGAAACGCCGGCCGGCGTTCCTGCCGCTCGAGGACGCGTAGCGCGCGGAGCAGCGGCAACCCCGCCTGCACCAGCGTGCCGAGCTGCCGGGTGAACTCGGCGAGTCCCTGGGCGCTCACCGCGCGGCCGATCACGAGCGGTGCGCGCGACGGTTTCGCCACGGCAGCGTCGGCACTTGGTTCGGCGCTGCGCGAGGCGGGCCGCAGTCGGGTCGGAAACAGCCCGAGCTGCTTCATCTCGGCCGAAGCGCGCTCGACCGTGGGCGCCTCCAGCGTCCCGCGGTGTTCCCGGCCTGTCGCGTCGATTGCCGTGAAGTCGAAGCTCGGCATCCAGAAAACGAATGCCGCGCGGCGCGCAGGCTGTGAAGCGAAAACTCGCGCCGGGACGTCGCGGCCCGATTTGGCGATCGGCGGCAGCCGGACCGGCTGTTCGCGCGGCGGGCCCAGCGGTCCCGCCCTACCGCTCGCGGCTTCCAGTTTCGCCTCAGCGCGCCTGCAGCACGTGCTGGTTGGCCATCATGATACCGCTGAGCATCGAGCCGGTGATGCCGAGATAGCCTTGGTCGGTGCCGATGAGGATCAGATTGTTGTACGGCGTGCGGCCGTCGCGGATCTTGCGCGGCGCACCGTAGATCGCCCCGCGGAGGTGGCCGGTGTAGCGCTGCACCGTGAGCGGCGTAAACATGTCTGTGGCCACCGTCGCCGCCTCGAGCACGCCGGGCCCGACCGGCGCGAGAAACCGTCGAGCACTGGCGACGGCGGCGTCGAACCAGCGTTGCTTCGCCGCGCGGTACTCCGGCTCGGGCAGCGCGGCCCACGCGGCGTGGCTCGCGAGACACGTCACGCGCAGGCAGCCCTCGGCCATCGTGCGGCCGCCGAAGTCGAAGTTGTTCGGGAAACAGATCACGCCGCTGCGCGGGTCGACAGCCTCGGCGGGATTGGCGAACTCGAAACGTTCGGAGTCGTTGAAAAACACGATCGTCTCGCGCCAGCCGAAGTCCTGCGGCTGGCGGTTGAGCACACTGATCGTCTCCACGAAGCCGAGCCGGCCGTCGTCGGCGAATGCCGCGGCGGGGGCAG
>DATGXA010000017.1:0-2446 GCA_035299125.1 Opitutaceae bacterium | reverse complement strand
GTGGGCGTGGACGTGAACCCGGACAAGGTCGCGAGCCTGAACGAGGGGCGCAGCCCGATCGTGGAGAAGGGGCTCGACGAGCTGGCGCATCGCGGCCGCGCGACGGTCGCGCAGCTCGAGCGGCCTCCGCTGCGGCCGACGACGGTCGCTCTCGAGTGGACGGGGCGGGCGCAAACTTTGGATGCACTCACTGCGACGGCCGAGACGGGCGGCGCCGCGCTGCGAGTTGTCGGAGCCGCGAACCGCGACGGCGCCGAGGTGCTGACGCTCGCCGCTCCCGCGACGATCGAGTGGACGCCGGAGTGGCGGGTAGACGCGGTTCGACTGGACGGTCCCGGCGGCCGACTGGAAGTCGCCATTGGCGCCGGCCCGCAACGCGCGTTTCACATCGCGGCGCGCGGCCTCGGAAAGGCGCTGATCAACGACTGGATCGCCGTGGAGGGGCCGGAATGGACGGTCGACTCGCTGGACGCAAACGGACGGACGCAGGACGGCGCGCTGCTGTTCGAGCTCGCCGGCGCCGGTAACGCGGCCGTGGAGCGCGGCCGGGCACGCATCGAAATCTCGGCGACGGGTGAGCGCGACGGCGTGGTGGTGCAGCGTTTGACGATCTCGGACGACGCTGGCGTGCCGCTGGCGCAGGCGAGCGGTCGGGTGCCGGTCATGGGCTCGTCGGCGCCGGCTCTGCAATGGCGGTTGCTCCGAGATGGCCAAGTCGAGCTGCAGGCGGAGAGTCGGCCGGGCTCCGCGTTGTGGCCGCTGCTGGCGGCGCGGTTCGGTCTGAGGCTGGAGGCGCCGCAGGCGCGGTTGCGGCTCGAGGGCACCGTGGAGCGGCCTCAGGGCAGCCTCGAGATCGACGTGTCGCGCCTCGGCCGGATTGCGGGAGAAAAAGAGTCGTCGTTGCCGGAAGTCGAAAACCTTGCGCTGCGGGCGCGCATCGAGCGCGACGGGCTCGTGGTGGAGTCTCTCGCCGCCTCGATCGAAGGGCAGGCGGTGCGCGCGAGCGCGCGTCTGCCGGTGGCGCCGCACGACTGGGCCCGGCTCGCGCGCAAACCGGCGGACTTCGACTGGCGAGAAGCCGAAGCAACGCTGGAGTTGCCATCCGCCGATCTCGGTCGCCTGGCGCGGAGCATTCCGGGTTTCCCGCTCGCGCAAGGGCGGCTGACTGTCACCGCGAACTTGGCACGCGGTGGCCGGGTCACGGGTTCGCTGCGGCTGGTCGAGGGCGCTTCGCGGCCGTTGCCGCCGGTCGGTGTGCTGCAGAACGTGACCGCCGAAGCGGAGCTTGCCGGGAGGGCGATCGAACTGCGGGAGCTTTCGGCCCAGCTCGGCGGCGAGGCCGTGACGCTGCGCGGGCGTGTGGATCTGACCGATTTCGCCGCGCCGAGGCTCGCGCTCGAACTCGCCGGGCGCAACGTGCCGCTGGCGCGCAAGGCGGGGCTGCTGCTCCGCTCGGATCTCGCGCTGAGCGCGCGCACCGACGACGCCGGGCGGACACGACTCGCCGGCACGGTGGAGCTGCACGACGGGCTCGTGCTGGCCGACCTGCAGCAGTTCATCCCGACGGGCGTGCGCGGCACCGAGCGGCCGCCGCCGTATTTTGCGGTGGAGCAGGCGCCGTTTCGCGACTGGACGCTGGATGTGGCGATCACCGGGGCGCGCGGAGTGCGTCTCCACACTCCGGTGGCAACCGGCTTCGTTTCGCCGCGCCTGCGGCTCGAGGGAACGCTCGGCGCGCCGCTCGCGGTGGGTGAACTAAACCTCGAGAGCGGCCGCATCCTCCTGCCGTTTGCGGGTTTCGAGGTGCAGCTCGGCTCGGTACGGTTGTCCCGCGAAGATCCCTATCATCCGCAGCTCAACCTCGCCGCCACCTCGCGGCGCTACGGCTACGACCTGCGGCTCGAGGGCCGAGGGAGCGTGGGCCAGCCGATCCTCACGCTGTCGTCGGTGCCGGCACTCACGTCGGAGCAGGTGTGGCTGTTGGTGATGGCCGGCCAGCGGCCGGACGACACGGCGGGTGCGGCTGGTCTCGCGGACCGCAAACGACTGACCGCGCTCGGCACGTATCTGGGGCGGGGTTTCTTCAACGGGAGCGGCAGCGACGATCCCGACCGGCTCACGATCAGCTCCGGCGAACAGCTCACCCAGCAGGGCGGCGAGACCTACCTCGTCGAGTACCTGCTCGGGCGGCGTTGGTCGTTGGTCGGCGAGTACGACGAGTTCGACGACTACAACGTGGGCGTGAAATGGCGCGTCTACCAAACGGGAGGCGACGATGAACGCCGCTGAGCGCAAGGGGCGTTGTGCCCGCCGACTCGGGAGCGCGCTGCTGGCGTTGTCGCTCGCCGCGACGGCTGCAGGCGAGGCGACGATCAAGGTCGACGGGCTCGGCTGGCTCGGCGATCGCGAAGCCGAGCAAAGCCTCGCCCTGCTGCTCGATCTGCCG
>DATGXA010000016.1:0-6203 GCA_035299125.1 Opitutaceae bacterium | reverse complement strand
GGCGTCGAGATGGACGATGGTCGTGAGCGCGGGCGGCGCAACCGGAACTCGCATGAGCGTAACGAAGCTGCGCGCCGGCAACGGGAGTCTCTCCGGCGGCGCGGCGAGCGCAGACGTTTCCTCGAAACCGGCGGTCTCGGTCGTCGTCACTGCGCGCCAGTTTCCGGGGGGCAACCCCGTGAGCGTCGCGGTCGTCGCCGGGCCGACATTGAGCACGTGCACGACCAACTCCTCGTCGCGGGCGAATGCGCACACGAGGACATCGCGCTGGTCGCTCGTGGACGCCACGGCGTGGCTGTGTGGCGGCGTGAGATCGGTGAAGTGCTTCATGAGCCAAAACCGCCCGGTGGGCTCCACCTCGCCGCCGTCGTGCTCGCGGGCGAGGCCGTAGTCGGCGGTGAACTGCCAATACAGCGACGCCTGCGGACGCGCGTGGCGGAGGAATTCGAACGCCTGCCGCGCCTCGCCAAGGCCGTACGTGTAACTGTCGAAGGTCTTGTTGCGCCAGGAGCCGGGATCGGTGCCGGCCTCGCCCACGAGGAGCGGCAGGCCGAGCCACGCGGCGACCTCGGACCAGGCGCGGTACTGCTCCGGCGTGCCGCCGCCCCAGCTGTGGAACGAAACGGCCCCCACGTGGCGCATCGCGTCGGCGTCGGCCGCAGTGGCGAGCACGTACTTGTGGGTGTCCCGCGGGTTGGCGGTGTCGCCGAGGAGGAACTTGGTCTTGAAACCGAGCCGCGCGAGGTGCGCGCCGATGCGTTTCGCGGCGTCGCGGTGCTCCTCGGGCGTGAGGCCAACGTTCACGCCGAGATCGGGCTCGTTGAAGGAGATCAGTTCCGGCTCGGCGCCGTAGTTCGTCTTCAGATGTTGGATGTAGTCGCCGATCATCTCGAGCAGCTCGGGCCAACGTTCGCCGGCGATCCTCCGCCCGAACGTGCCCGCCGGCACGCGATTCGGATCGGCGTAGAATCGTTCCGGCAGCCGCCAAATGCTGATGATCCACGGCACCCCTGACTGCTGGATGCGGCGGATGCGCTCGAAGTCGTCGGTGAGCATCGGCCCCGGCTGGGTACGCTGTTGATCCCACAGGATCGCCTTTAGCTCGTGCCGCGACCACGCGAGTCGCAGATGCTCGAGCGTGAACTTCGTGACGGCGTTGTCGGCGGCCCAGCAGAGGTTCGCGCCGAAACCGTCGAAACGCTGCCAGCGCTCGGCGGGATCGACGCGCAGATGCACCGCCGGAGCGACGACGCCCGCGGCGCTGAACCGGAAGCTCGCGGCAAACGAGACCGGCTCCTTCGTGAGCGGCCCCGGTTGCACCGCGACGCGCAGGCGATAGCTACGTTGGTCGGGCGCCCAATGGTCGGTCAACGAGACCTCACGCGGGCGGTCGAGCATAAGCGCAAGCCGGCGTGTTTCTCGGGCATCGGAAAACTCCAGAGTGTCCGCGTTGATGCGAAGAAAGGTGGCGTCGACCGGCTTCGTTTCCGGCAACGCGATCCCGCCGGGGGCCACTTTGCCGCCGACAAACTCGGACCGAGGCAGATCGATCACGAAGTCGATGCCGCGCAGCAGGACCGGGTGATCGCCCGGTTGCGAGACGGTGAGCGAAACGCGCGGCGCGGGCTGCGTCTCCCACGCGGCGGCGTAGTCGAGCTTCGCGCCGTTGGGCGCGGTGATCGAGCCCGACCAGCGCAAGGCGAGGCCGTCGCGAGTGATCGGCGAGCGTTGATCATGCGGCTGGAGTTCGACCTCCACTCCGCCGTCGAAAACCGCGATCAGGCGGGCGTGAAGAGGTAGCGTGCAGCCTTGGTCGACGAGCGCGGTAAGACCGCCGGCGCTGTCGAAGGTGGCGTTCTCGGGGACGGCCGAGGCAAGTGTCGCGCCGAGGCTGACGAGGGCGAGGATCTGGGTCATGGGGATTTGCGGCAGTACGAAATCCGCGGAGCCGCGGCCCACAAACGCTTTCGGGAATCGAGATGCGCCATCCATGCATCGCGGCCGAACGCAGAAAACGAGACGGCCGCGAACCCGAGGTCCGCGGCCGTGGAGAAAATCCGAACAAGGCGCGGTTTCAGCGCCGGAAACGGCGGACGCAAGCGGCGGCCGCTAGCGTGCCGACGCCCAGGAAGAGCGCGTAGGTGGACGGCTCCGGAATCACCGTGAGCTGGGAATAGGTGACGTAGAGACCAGCGGGGTTGCTGCCCCCGCCGGAGGCGTTCGTGACCGCGAACTCGAGCGTGTTCAGGCCGCCATGTAGCGCGGTGCTGTTCACGAAGTACTGATAGTGGCTGAGCGAGTCGTAGTTCACCGTCGCCACCGCCGAGCCGACGTTGGTGAGAGACGTGCCGTTGAGTGAAACGCTCAGGCTGTTGTCGACTGCGGCGTTAATCGCGAAACTGATGTTGCTCGCCACGGCCGAGGTGAGATCGAACGAGTAGCTGATCGTGTAGGTGCCGGCGGCGACGGTCGGGACAGCGGCGGTCGAGTTGGGGACGCTGTTGCCCGAGTAGATCGCGAGCCACTGGGCGGTGCTGCTGTTGGCGATCCAGGGGTTGCCGACCGGCCACGAGGTGTTGCCCGGGATATAGAGGCTGTAGGTGCCGCTCACGCTGCTAGCCGTCAGCGCGTACGGGTTTGTGCCTCCGGCGAGCAGCGAGCCGGTGCTGAGCAGGCCATAATCGGCGGCCGATTGGGCGGACGCGGTGCCGGCGAGAAGCAAAACTACGACTAGGGCGTGGAGCGACTTCATGTGAGGATCGCCCGTTGCTAGAAGCGGGTGTTCCCCTGTCAACGACGCGGGTAGTGATGCTCACGACCGAACTAGGGAATGAACCCTAGACCCACGCGGACAATCCTCGCGCGGATGAAAACGCGGCTCTCCCCTGCTCCGCCCCCGCGTGGACGCGGACTACTTTTCGAGGGCGATGAGCGAATCGATCGCCTTCTCGTGGCCCGACGCCGCGGCCTCGCGGTACAGCGCAGCCGCGCGGTCCAGATCACGCTCAAGCCCCTCGTGGCCGAGTTCGTAGTGGAGACCGAGGTTGTATTGCGCGCTGGCGTGGCCCTGCGCGGCGGCGAGTTCGTACCACTCGATCGCGAGCATCCGGTCGGATTGCACGCCTTCCCCCGTGTCGAACATGAGCGCGAGTTGGTACTGGGCATCGGCGAGTCCGCTTTTGGCCGCGGAGTAGACCCATTCGGCCGCGACTTCCTTGTCCGCGGGCGTCGTGGCCGTCACCAGAATGTCGACTCCGAGATTGAGCTGGGCCTCGGGAATGCCGGCCACGGCCGCATGCTTGAGCCAAGCGGCGGCTTCGCCCGGCTCCGCCTCGGGGACGAGTCCGGTCTGCAGCAGGAGCGCGAGATTGAACGCCGAGCGCGGTTCGCCCTTGGAAGCCGCGGACCGGAACCAGCGCACCGCGGTGTGGTAGTCCGGCGCGACGCCCACGCCTTTGGTGTAGTAGAGCCCGAGCGTGCACGCCGCCTGGACATGCCCTTGCTCGGCGGCGGCGGCGATCCACCGGGCCGCCTGGGTGTAGTCCTGCGTGACGCCCTCGCCGCGATCGTAGCTCGCGCCGAGCTTGTACTGCGCATCGGCTCGGCCGGCTTCGGCATCCGCGAAGAGAGTGGAAAGATCCTGGGAGGTCATGGTGCGTTCTGCGTGAGGGCTTCGGTGTGGAGCGGACGGGGAACCGCTCAGATGTAGTCGAGCAGCGATTGCTGGAGGAGTTTCGAACCGGCCTGCAGCGCGGCCTCGTACGAGCGTTCGGCGCTCTGGTATTTGATGATCGTCTCCGCGAGATCGATGTCGGTCTCGCCGGCGGAGAGGTCGGCGAGTTGGTTGAAACGGCTCTTGTTCTGCTCCTGCGTCGCTTCGATGCGGAACTGGGCGGTGGAGAGTGTGCTGAGCATCGTGACGATGTTGCTCTCATCGTCGCCGATCGCGTTCTGGAGCGAACCGATCACCGGCTTGTTGTCGGCGAGCACGGCCGTGCGCATGGCGACGAAGTTGTTGAGCATTGTCTCCAACTGCTGGTTCTGCGTGCCGTTGTTGAGCGTGGGCACGGAGGCGCTTTCGCTCACCGCCACCTCGGGCGCGGCGCCGGTATCGCCGGTGTAGGTGACCCCGGTGATGCGGCCGTCGACATCGCGCGTGGCGGTGAACGGCGCCGTGCTCGTCTCCTGGCTACCGAAAAGGTAGGTGCCCCCGACCTGGTTGTTGGCGAGGGACAACGCCTGCTCGAGCAACCCATCGATCTGCGCGGCGAGCGCCGCCTGATCGACGGCCACGCCGGAGGCGGCGGCCTGGGGCGCGATGTTGAAGATCTTGTTGGCGATCTCCTTGATCGAGGTGAGCGCGGTGCTGCTGACCGAGATGTTGGTGATGCCCCGCTGGGCGTTGCGTTCGTACTGCTGGAGGCTGCGCTTTTCGCTCTCGTAAGCCATCACGCGACCGGTGGCGGGCACGTCGTCGTTGGCGTCGATGAGGCGTCGGCCCGAGGCCATCTCCTGGGTGAGCCGGCTCTGCGTGTTCGAAAGGCGCGTGAGATCGGTGGTCATGCGCGTGGCGAGCGTGCTGGACGTGATGCGGAGCATGGCGGGAGGTGGTCAGGGGTTGGCGGAGCGGGGGACGGCGTCAGCCGGCCAAGGTGTTCATGGCGTCGGAGAGCATCTCGTTGATGATCGACATCAGCTTCGCCGACGCCTGGTAGGCGCGCTGGTAGCGCATCATGTCGGCGGTTTCCTCGTCGAGGGAGACGCCGCCGTAGGAGTTGCGCTGCGCGCTGAGCAGGCTCTGCAACGACTGTTGGTCCTCGGCGCGGGTGTTCGTGGTGGTCAGGTCCTGGGCGACGCTCGTGACGAGACGCGAATACGCGGTCGAGGGCGTGCCGTTGAGAAAAGTCGCATCGTTGGCGAGGCCGGCGACGGCAAGCGCGCGGTTGTTTGCACCGGATGGTCCGCCCACGTCGCCGGCGACCACGGTCGTGGAGGTGGCGACGCGCGCGATCGAGGCCGCATCAGTGCCGGTGCCCAGGAAAAACTGGCCGTTGGTGCCGGAGTTGTACGCGGTGTTCACCTCCGAGACGAGAGTCGCGACAAACGCGTCGAGGCTGTCGCGATAGCCCTGAACCGTGGCGCCGACGTTCTGGTATCCGGCAAGACTGCCGCCCGCGAACGACACGGTTTGCGCGACACCGGCGGTGGGAGTCCACTCGTAGTCGTCGCCGTTGCGCGCGAGCGAGCCGGTGACGGTGGCGAGGTTGACGATGTCGATCGTGCCGCCGAGGCCGTCGCTGATCTGGATTCCGAGCTGGCCGGCGCTCTGCTGGACGGTGGTGAAGTCGATGTACTTCGCGAGTTCCTCGAGTTTGGACTGCCGCGTATCGCGCAGATCCACCGCGGCTCCGGGATTGATGATCTCGACCTGACCGATCTGGCGGTTGAGATCCGCGAGCGTGGTGAGCAGCGCGTTCACCTGCCCGACATCGGCATCCATTTCCCTGGTGAGCGTGTTGCCGGTGGCGGCCGGCGGGAGTGCGATGTCCGCAAGACGCGAGTCGGCGAGGTGGATCTTGTCGATGAGGTCGTCGGTCTTCGCGATGAGCTGCTGCTTGGTGACGATGCTCGAAGGTTCCGTAGCGAAGGCCTGCCAGGCGTTGAAAAACGCGTCGATCGAGGCCGCGATGCCGGCGGGCAGATCGGGATTGCTGGTGATCGTGTCGACCGCGCCGGAATCGCTGAAGAGGCCCTGGCCGAGGGCGGTCTGCGCCTGCTGGAGATACTTGATCTGGGACTCGATGAGCCTCGTGTTCGCCGTCTCCTCGGTCACCTGACGGTCGAGCAACGTGTCGCGCATCTGCTGGATGCCGACCGGCTCGGTGCCGAGGCTCTGCGCGCCCAGCGGCGTATTCACCGATCCCTTGTCGCCGAGCACCACACGTTGCCGGGCGTACGCGGGGTTGTTCACGTTCGCCATGTTGCGACCGACGATGTCGAGCGCCGCCGTCTGCGTGCGCATGGCGTTGGTGGTCGTGTAGAGACTGGAGAAGAGACCGGACATGGTGCGGGGCGCTCAACCGGTGGCGCGGTAGGTGGATTCGCTGGCGGCGGCGGACACGGCGACCTGGCCGCGGCGCGAATACGTCTTGGTGAAGGACTGCGGGCGCAGCGCGGGGATGAACTCGCGATGGAGCTCCACG
>DATGXA010000015.1:0-6153 GCA_035299125.1 Opitutaceae bacterium | reverse complement strand
GAAAACAACTGGTGCTCAGCGTCGCCGATCCGGCTGGCCCGCCGGACGCCCGCGCCGCCGCAAGCGAGACAGAACGCGTCGCGCGTTTCCTAGGCAGCCTGCCTGAAGCCAAATTGCCCGCCTCGATCGATTTTCGCGCCGGGGACGGCCGAGCCCATCGCTGGTCGCGTCTCGTCGTGCTCCATCGCCAGGGTCGCGGCGCCGCGCGGCGGTTCGCGGGCGTGCTCACCGACATCTCCCCTCTCAAACAACTCGAGAGCGACATCCTCCAGATCAACGAGCGAGTGCAGAATCGCATCGGTCAGGAGCTGCACGACGACCTCTGCCAAGTGCTCGCCGGCCTCAGCTGCCTGACGCGCGTGCTGGAAAACCGCATCGCTCCGCGCCTGCCGGAGGAGGTCGACAATCTGCGCGAGATCAACCGCCAGCTCGTCGATGCGATGGACCGCACGCGCGCGCTGACACACGGCCTTTATCCGGCCCGCATGCGCTCCGGCGACGCCCGAGCCGCGCTTCTTGAACTCGCCAAAGAGGTGGAAGTGCGATTTGGGGTGAAGGTACACACCGCATTTCGGGGTCGTTTTCCAGCCCACGCCGCCCAAGAAATCCTACAAGTGTACCGCATCGCCCAAGAAGCCATCAGCAACGCCATCCGCCACGGACGCGCGACGAGCATCGAACTCGCGCTCGAGTGCGGCGGCGGCTCCATGCAGCTTCGCGTGCAGGACAACGGCACCGGTTTCCCCAAGACCGCGACGCCCCAGCCGGGCATCGGACTCCAGATCATGCAACACCGCGCGGCCCAGATCGGCGGCACTATCCACGTCGGCAACGCCCCCCGTCGCGGAGCACTCGTCGTGCTTCACTACCATCCCGTAACCCACGTATGAAAAAAGGTCGGGAATTCACCACTGCCCCCGCTGCCCCCATGAACGCGAAGACCCGCGTCTTCATCGTCGACGATCATCCGCTCCTGCGGAAAGGTCTCGGCGAGCTCATCAATCAGCAGCTCGACATGATCATCTGCGGCGAGGCCGATGACGCCCCCGAGGCGCTCAAGGCCATCTGCCAGATCCAACCCGACCTCGTCATCGTCGACATCTCGCTTAAGAGCCAGAACGGCATCGAGCTCATCAAGAACATCAAGGCCATCAACCCCTCGACTCAGGTACTCGTTCTCTCGATGCATGACGAGTCGATCTACGCGCTACGAGTGCTCAAGGCGGGCGCGAAGGCCTACGTGATGAAGCAGGAGGTCGTCGACAAGGTCATGGAGGCCATCCGCCGCATCCGCGCTGGCAAGGTCTTTGTGAGCGAGCGCGTCGCCGCGCAGATGCTCAGCCAAGTCGTCGACGGCAACGACCCCTCCCGCAACTCCCCCGTCGACGCGCTCAGCGACCGCGAGCTCGAGATCGTCACGATGATCGGCAACGGCACGCCCACCCGCGAGATCGCCAAGCGCCTGAGCATTTCGATCAAGACCGTCGAGTCCCATCGCGCCCACATCAAGGACAAGCTCAGCCTCACCAACGCCACCCAGCTCGTCCAGTGGTGTGTACGCTGGGTCGAAGAGAACAAGGGCGCGATGCGCTGACCCGCGCGCCCGATCCGTCTCCAAAACGCGAAGCGGCCCCCGATCGGAGGCCGCTTCGTCGTTTCAGAGCGGGTGATTCGGTCGTCGGCTCAGTCGTCGCGCGAACCGCCCGTGAACGCGAGCAGCAGGTACAGCAGGTTGCCCAGCGAAGAGACAAACGCCGCCACGTACGTGAGCGCGGCCGCGTTGAGCGTCTCGTCGACTCCGACCATCTCGTCGCGCCCGAGGATGCCGAGGCCGACCAGCTGCTGTTTCGCGCGGCGGCTGGCGTCGAACTCGACCGGCAGCGTCACCAGCTGGAAGAGCACCATCACCATCAACGCGGCGATGGCGATCGGCAGCAGGACCTTGAACATCGCGCCGAGGAAAAAGAAGCCGAAGCCGAGCACGATGTAGGTGATCGGCGCCGCGATCTGCACCGCGGGCACCATCAACTGCCGCACTTTCATCATCGCGTAGCCCTGCTTGTGCTGGATCGCGTGACCAGCTTCGTGCGCGGCCACACCGAGCGCCGCGAGGCTGTCCCCACGGTAGTTGTGTGAGGAGAGCGCAAGCCGCTTGTTGAGCGGGTCGTAGTGGTCGGTCAGGTGGCCGTCGACCTCGACGATCGCGACATCGCGGATGCCGGCGCTGGCCATCACCGCCTCGGCCGCCTCGCGACCGGTGATGCGGCTGCGCGAGCCGACCTGCGCGTTCTTCTGATAGGCGCTCGAAATCTTGATCTGCGCGTAGATTCCGAGCAGCAGCGGAACACCGATTAGGAGAAGCCAGTACATCATGGTGGGAAACGAAGTTGAGGTTGCGGGAGGTTGGCGGTTCGACGGCGATCAGCAACAATCGGCCCAACGATTTCGGGCATCGGCGCGAGCGCCCCGTTCACACCGTTTTCTCCTGCGGCGTAGCGAATTGCACGAGGGCGCCGGACGCCGCTGGAAAAAACCCGCCCCGCTGTAACGAGCCGGGGCGTCACAGCCGCGCGCCAGATCGTGCCGGCGCGCGCTGCGCGGGCGGATCACTTCTTCTTGTTCAACGCTGCGCTGAACCAGTCGCCGGTGAGCGACTGCTGCGAGGCCGGCTTGCCGCCGAAACCGCCGCCACTCGGGCGCGCGCCACCCGGACCGCCGGGGCGATTGCCCCCACCGGGACCGTTGCGCGGACCGCCCTGTCCTCCCGGGCCGGCCGGCGTACGCGGGCCGATCTGCGGGTTGCTGCGCATCGACAACGCGATGCGGTTCCGCGCAAGATCCACCTCGGTCACCGTCACCGTGACCTTCTGTTGCGGCTTCACCACCGCGGCGGGATCCTGCACGAAATTGTCGGCGAGCTGCGAGACGTGCACGAGACCGTCTTGGTGCACACCGATGTCCACGAATGCGCCGAACGCCGTCACGTTCGTAACGATGCCGGGGAGTTTCATGCCGGGGCGCAGGTCCTCGGGCTTGTGCACGGTCTCGTCGAATTTGAAGACCTCGAACTGCTTGCGCGGATCGCGGCCGGGCTTCGCCAACTCGGAGAGGATGTCCTTGAGCGTCGGCAGGCCGACCTTCTCGGTCACGTAGTTCTCGAGCTTGATCTTCGCGCGCAACGCGCCGTCGCGCACGAGATCGGCGACGGTCACGCCGAGGTCAGCAGCCATCTTCTCGACGATCGGGTAGCTCTCCGGGTGCACCGCGGAGGTGTCGAGCGGATTCTCCGCGTCGCGGATACGGAGGAAGCCCGCCGCCTGCTCAAACGCCTTCGGCCCGAGGCGCGGCACCTCGAGCAGCTCGGCGCGCGACTTGAACGCGCCCTTCTCGTTGCGCCGCGCAACGATCGCCGCGGCCGTGGCGCTGTTGAGCCCGGATACGTAACTGAGCAGCTGCTTCGACGCCGTGTTCACCTCCACGCCCACACCGTTCACGCTCGAGATCACGGTGTCGTCGAGCGAGCGCTTGAGCGCGGGCTGGTCGACATCGTGCTGGTACTGGCCCACACCGATCGACTTGGGGTCGAGCTTCACGAGCTCGGCGAGCGGATCCATCAAACGGCGACCGATCGAGACCGCGCCGCGCACCGTGATATCGTGGTCGGGAAACTCCTCGCGGGCGACTTCGCTCGCCGAGTAGATCGACGCGCCGGACTCATTGACCATGACGACGGCGATCGCCGGCGAGAGGCCGCACGCGCGCACGAACGCCTCCGTCTCACGCCCCGCGGTGCCGTTGCCGATGGCGATGGCCTCGATCTGGAAAAGCTTCACGAAGCCGAGCAGCTTGTCCTTCGCCTCGGTCGGGTGGCGGTCGGGGTAGATCACGTCGTTGTGCAGGAGCTTCCCCTGCCGATCGAGCATCACGACCTTGCAGCCGGTGCGGAAACCCGGGTCGATCGCGAGCACGGCCTTCTGGCCCAGCGGCGAAGCGAGCAGGAGCTCGCGGAGATTGTCGGCGAACACTTTGATCGCGGCCTCGTCGGCTTTCTTTTTCGACTCCATCCGCATCTCGCCCTCCATCGCAGCGGAGAGCAGGCGTTTGAAACAGTCGGCGATCGCAAGGCGCACCTGCGCCGTGCAACTGCCCGCGCCGCGAGCGAACAACCGATCCAGCTCCGCGTGCGCGAGCACGTCCTCGGGCAGCTGGATGCGCATGATGAGAAAGCCTTCCTTCTCGCCGCGCCGCATCGCCAGCACGCGGTGCGACGGCGCCTTCGCGAGCGGCTCGCTCCACTCGAAGTAGTCCTTGAACTTCGCGCCTTCGGTCTCCTTGCCGATGATCACCTTCGAGGAGATCACCGCTTGGGCGCGGTAGAGGGCGCGCAGTTTCTCGCGCGCCGCCGCGTCATCGCTCATGCGCTCGGCGAGGATGTCGCGCGCCCCCGCCAACGCCTCGTCGGCGCTCTCGATCTTCGACTTCACGTTCTTGCCATCGTCGGCCGTGTACTCACGTCCCACGTACTCCGCGGCCGCCGCGGCGGCGTCGGTGGCGTTGTCCTGCGCCCAGATCAGCTCCGCGAGCGGCTCGAGGCCCTTCTCCTTCGCGATGGTCGCGCGGGTGCGCTTCTTCGGGCGGAACGGCAGGTAGAGGTCCTCGAGCTTCGTCAGTGTCTCCGCAGCCGCGAGGGCCTTGTCGAGTTCGGGTGTGAGGAGGTTGCGCTCCTGAAGCGACGAGACGATCGCGGCGCGGCGCTCGTCGACGGCCTTCATCTGCTCGAGGCGGTCGCGTACTGCGGTGACCTGCACTTCGTCCATCGTGCCGGTCGCCTCCTTGCGGTAGCGCGCGATGAACGGCACCGTCGCGCCCTCGGCAATCAACTGCGCCGTGGCGGCGACCTGGAAGACTTTCAGATTCAGCTCCTGCGAGATGCGGAGCACGTGGTCAGGATTCGGCTGAGCCGCGGTCGTGGACATCGAGATTTTGAGGAAGCCGCCGAGTGCATCGCCCCGCGTCCGCCGAGCAAGGGATATTTGCGCGCCTCGGCCCGTGCGCGGGGATTGACGGCGAACTTACTTTCCGCTCGCGCCTGCACAGGTCGTGCACCGTCCGGCTGTCCTCCCCGCTCCGCGCTCGGCGTGCGGGAACGGCGCCATATCGTACCGTGCGTCCGATCTCCCGCCCCATGAAATTCGAGCACTTCGCCCTCAACGTCACCGATCCCCACGCGATGGCCGCCTGGTACGCGCAACACGTCGGCTTCCAGATTCTGAAGGCCAACACCACCGGCTCCCTCGCCCACTTCCTCAGCGACGAGACCGGCCGCGTCTGCCTGGAGCTCTACCACAACCCCGCGGCTCCGGTTCCCGACTACGCCGCACAACCGCCGCTCACGTTCCATTTCGCCGTGTACAGCCCCGACGCCAAATCGCTCCGCGCCGCGCTCGTCGCCGCCGGCGCCACGCTGCTCACCGAGGAGACGACCGCCGACGGCTCCGTGCTCTGCATGCTCCGCGATCCGTGGGGCGTCGCGCTCCAGATCTGCCAGCGCGCCAAGCCGTTCCCGGGCTTCTGAGGCGCAAGCACGCCGCCGCCAGAGCGTGGCCCGGCGCCGCTCACTCCGTCGCACCGCGCTGCAACCGCTCCGACGCCAGCGCCTCGGCGCTGAAACGCACCTCGCGGATCGCACCGCGAAACCACGATCGCCGGTCCTGCCTCGTGCCGAGCGAAATCCGCCCCGGTCCCAGCGGCGCAAACGCCACTTCGCCCTCGAGCTCCTTCACGCCGTCGACCCAGGCCGACATCTTCCGCCCGTCGTAGCGCAGCGCCACCCAGGTCCAGCGCCCGGCCGGATGCGTTTTCGCCGGGTCGATCAACGTCAGTTTCGCGTCGCCGCATTTCAGGAAGGTGTCGAGACACCACGCGTCGGCGCCGACCATGCGCAGCTCGAGCAGCCCGCGCCGGCCCGCCGCATCCTCCACGTGGAAATAGCGCTGTTCCGCCGGCCCGCCCGCCGCCGGCCGGATCGACAGCTCGATCGTGAAGGCCGCGTGCCCGGCCAGCGGATTCGCCGCCAACCACAGGCCATCGTCGACTCCGTCGAACGCGACTCCCGGTCCGCCTTCCTCCGGAGCGAGCGCGTGTGGATCCCCA
>DATGXA010000014.1:0-1739 GCA_035299125.1 Opitutaceae bacterium | reverse complement strand
GGTCAATGTCAGCGCCCGCCATTGCCACCTCACGCAGGCCGCGGTCGAAACGCTCTTTGGCAAGGGCCACAAGCTGCGGCCGAAGAAGATGCTCTACCAAGCCGGCCAATTCGCCGCCGAGGAGAGCGTCACGCTCATCGGCCCGCGCAGCCGCATCATCTCGAATCTCCGCATCCTCGGCCCCTGCCGCGACCTCAACCAAGTCGAACTGGCCTACACCGACGCCATCTCGCTCGGCTTCGAGATTCCGTTGCGCGCCTCGGGCGACATCAAGGGCACTCCCGGCTGCATGCTCATGGGCCCGGCCGGCTTCCTCGAGTTGCCGGAAGGCGTCATTCGCGCCGCGCCGCACGCGCACATGCACCCGGACGACGCGGCCTTCTACGGCGTGAAGGCCGGCGACTTCATGAAGCTCCGCATCGGCGGCCCGGCCGGCATCACCTTCGACCGCATGCTCGTGCGCGTCTCGCCCGACTTCAAACTCGAGGTGCACATCGACACCGACGAGGGCAACGCCTGCGGCCTCGGGCCCGGCACGCCGGTCGAGCTGATCCGCTGATCCATTTTTCCAACCCATCGCATCCAACTCCAATCCCCATCCTCATGAGTGAATCCATCGGCATGGTAGAAACCAAAGGCTACGTCGGCTCCGTTGAAGCCAGCGACGCCATGGTGAAGGCGGCCGGCGTCACGCTGGCCAAGCAGATCCAGATCGGCGGCGGTCTGGTCACCGTCGTCGTCAAAGGCGACGTCGGCTCCGTCAAGGCCGCAGTCGAAGCCGGCTCCGACGCCGCCAAGCGCGTCGGCGAACTCGTCTGCGCGCACGTCATCGCGCGCCCGCATACCGAGCTGCTGAAGCACTTCGGTTTCTAAAACCGCAACCCCGCAAAAATCCTTTTCGCCATGGCTCAAGAAGCACTCGGCATGATTGAAACCAAGGGTCTGTGCGCGCTCATCGAAGCCGCCGACGCCGCCCTCAAAGCCGCCAACGTCACCATGACGGGCTACGAAACCATCGGTTCCGGCCACGTGGCCGCGTTCTTCCGCGGCGACGTCGCCGCGCTGAAGGCCGCCGTCGAATCCGGCGCCGAAGCCGCCAAGCGCGTCGGCGAAGTCGTCGCCGTCCAGGTCATCCCGCGCCCGCACGAAGACCTCGCCGGTCTCGGCAAGTGGGTTGCCTGAGTTCCTCCCGTTGATCCGACGCGCCGCGAGTTCCGCGCGGTTCGTCGGACCGACTCGTCCGCTCCCTACGTTTCGCCCGCGTCCCATGAACATCCTCGTCGCGAATCTCGGCTCCACTTCGTTCAAGTATCGTCTCTTCGGCCTGCAAGACGCCTCCGCGCGTCTCCTCGCCAAGGGCGGTTTCGAGCGCGTGACCGATCATGGCACGGCGATCGATCAGGCGCTCGGCGAACTCGCCGACGCCGGCCTCGTGCGCGGGCCGGCAGATCTCGCCGCCGTCGCGTTCAAGACCGTGCTCGGTGGCGACGTGACGGGCTGCGTGCTCGCCGATGAGCGGGTCGAGGCGGCGCTCCGCGCCACCGCCGACATCGCTCCGGCGCACAATCCCGCCTATGCGGAAGGCCTGCGCGTCTTCCGCGAGCGGCTGCCCAGCGTGCCGCGCGTCGCGCTGTTCGAGACGGCGTTCTACCAATGGGTGCCCGACTACGCGCGCCGCTACGCCGTGCCGGAGTCGTGGTATCAAGCCGGCATCCGCCGCAACGGCTTCCACGGCGCCA
>DATGXA010000013.1:0-6995 GCA_035299125.1 Opitutaceae bacterium | reverse complement strand
GAGTTCGCGCGCCTTCATGACCACGCTGCTGCGGCCGGACATGTCGGAGATGAGCACGCGCTGGCGGTTGCCGACGAGCGCGGGGTCGATGTGCTCGTAGCTGCGCGCGACCTTGTGCGCCGCGTTCGCGTGCACGCCGCCCTTGTGAGCGAAGGCCGACGCGCCGACGAACGGCGCGTGGATGTCGGGATTCCGGTTCGCCAGCTCGTCGACGAACAACGAGAGCTGACGCAGGTTCGGCAGCTGCGGCCGGCAGTGCGCGTCGTAGCCGAGTTTCAGTAACAGGTTCGGGATGATCGAGAGGAGGTTCGCGTTGCCCGTACGCTCGCCGAAACCGTTCGCCGTGCCCTGCACGAGCACCGCGCCGGCTTGAATGCCCGCGAGCGAGACCGCGACACCGAGCCCGCAGTCGTTGTGGCAATGCATGCCGACCTTGCCCGAGCCGAAATGCGCCACGACCTCGCTCACGATGCGTTTCACCTCGTCGACCATCGTGCCGCCGTTGGTGTCACAGAGCGAGAGGTTGACCGCGCCGCCGCGTTGCGCGGCCTCGAGGGTCTTGAGCGCGTAGGCGGGGTTGTCCTTGTAGCCGTCGAAGAAATGTTCGGCGTCGTAGATCACCTCGCGGCCGGCCTCGCGCAGGAACCGCACGGAGTCCTCGATCATCGCGAGATTCTCCTCGGGCGTCGTGCGCAGGACTTCGGTGACGTGCAGCAGCCAGCTCTTCCCGAAGATCGTCACGACGGGCGTCTCCGCCTCGAGCAGCAGCTTGAGTTGCGAATCCTCCGCGGCGCGGATGCCGGCGCGGCGCGTGGAGCCGAAGGCCGCGATCTTCGCGTGCGTGAACTTGAGGTGCCGCACCTCGTGGAAGAACGCCATGTCGCGCGGGTTCGACCCCGGCCAACCTCCCTCGATGTAGTCCACCCCGAAATGGTCGAGTTTCTCCGCAATGCGGAGCTTGTCGGCCACGGAAAACGAGATGCCCTCGCCCTGCGTGCCGTCGCGGAGGGTGGTGTCGTAGATCAGGATGCGGTTGGAGCTCATGGTTGCGGAGGGTTGGTAACAAAAAACCCCGGGCGCTATGCCCGGGGTCTTGGAAACTCGGAAGTGCGTGGGATGTCACGCGCCGTTTCCATGCCCGGGCCGGCGGCTGCTAATAATCGAGCCGATAATCGAAATGGCGTTGGCGCTCCGGGCGGGCATGGCGTTGAGGAGCCGGGACGCTAGGAAACGCCCGCCGTTTGTCGAGACGGGAGTTCCCGGCGGCGCGACCGACGTCAGCCGCGCAGCTCCTGTGCGCGGTAGAACTGGCCGCCAGGCGTTCCGTCGGGCACGAGCACCGGCACGAGCGCGCCGGGGAGCACGGTCACCGGGTCATTCGGCGCGTGCGGCCCGCCGAGATCGGTGCGCAGCCAACCGGGATCCATCCGCGAGACGATCACACCCGTACCCTTCAACTCGGCGGCGAGATCGTCGGTGAACTTGTCCACCGCCCACTTGCTCGCGCCGTAGCCGGCGAGCTGAGGTGTCTTGTCGATCCCGGAGGTGACATTCACGATCCGGCCCCAGCCGCGCTGCCGCATGGTCGGCACGAGCCGCGCGCAAAGGCGCACGATCGCGATCACGTTGACCTGGAAACTCCACGCCCAATCGGCCACCGAGTGCTCCTCGATCCGCTCGCGCCACGGGTGCATGACCGCGGCATTATTGTAGAGAATGTCGACGCCGCCCAACTCCAGCGCGCGATCGGCGATGCGCTCCACCGCCGCCGGTTCGGCGAGCTCGCCGGCGATCACGTGCGCCTCCGCGCCGGCGGCACGCACGAGGCGCAGCGTCTCCGCGCAAGCCGCCTCTGAACGACCGTGCAACAGGAGCCGCGCTCCTTCCTTCGCGAGAGCCTCGGCGACAAGCCGACCGATGCCGCGACTGGAGCCGGTGACCAGCGCCGTCTTTCCTCGAATCGAAGTCCTCGGGATTTTCATCAGCGCCGGATTGAGCTCCGCTTGCGCCGCACTTCAACCTGGGCCGCGCGCTGCCCGCCGCGCGGTCCTGCCATTAACGCATCGCGCCGGGCCCGCGGGGCCGGTTCACCGCCCGAGAAACTCCGCGATGCGCGGCACGAGCCGTTCGCGGGCGTCCTCGAGCACATAGTGGCCGGCGTCGGCGTAATGCTCGGTCTTGGCGTGCGGGAGGAGCTGTTTCCAGCGTCCGAAGAAATGGTCGTTGAAACAAAAGTCCTGCCCGCCCCACCCGATCAGGATCGGCTTGGCCTTCAGCCACGCGAGATCGACACCGATCTGCTGGAGGATCGCGCGGCTCGGGTGGTCCGGCGTCATCGGGATGTCGCGCACGAACTGGTGCACGGCCACGCGGTGCGCCCACGAGTCGTACGGTGCGAGATAGCCGGCGCGGACGGCCGGCGGCAGCGGCTTGGTGACCGCCATCTTCACCGCGGGCCCGGCGAAGCCGTTGAACCCGCGCACCACGAGCGCACCGATCACCGGCCAGCGGCAGAGCGCGATGCGGCCGGGGATGCGCTCGTCGGGGAACGCCGCCGTATTGAGAATCACGATCCGACCGGTCTGATCGGCCGCGCGCGTCGCCACGCCCATGCCGATCGCGCCACCCCAGTCATGCACGATCAGGTGCACGCGTTTCAGCCGCAGGTGCGCGATCAGCCGCTGCACATCGCCGATGCGGCGCGCGAGCTGGTACGGGTAGTCGGCCGGCTTGTCGGAGAGCCCCATGCCGACGTGATCCGGCACGATGCAGCGCACGCGGTCGCGCAGCGCGAGCACGACATGGCGGTAATAGAACGACCACGTGGGGTTGCCGTGGAGCATGAGTACGGCCTCGTCGGAGTCCGGCCCCTCGTCGAGGTAGTGCATCCGCACGCCGTCGCCGACGTCGAGGAAACGCGATTCAAACGGGTACTCGCTGCGCCAGTTCTCCATGATCAGCACTCCAGCACGAGCATCACGCAGTTGATTCCGCTGCCGATGCCCAACAGACCGACACGTTGGCCGGCCTGGATGAAACCGCTCTCGCGCGCCTGCCACAGCGTGAGCGGCAGCGCGACGGAACCGGTGTTGCCCATCGTCTCGAACGTCGAGAAATCCTTCGCCGGATCGAGTCCGAGCGTCTCGTACAACTTCCGCCGATGCGCCACGCCCACTTGGTGGCAGACGAAGCGATCGAAATCTTTCTCCACGAAGCCGAGCTCGCGCCCGAGATCTTCCCAGGTGCGGCGCGCGGTCTCAACGCCGGCCACGAGGAGTTGCTCGGAATCCGTCTGCATCGCGAGCGCGTCGCCCTCGGCTCGGTCGCCCATGCACAGCTCGCTGTATTCGCTCGCCGCGCGCACCACGCCGCCGACCAACCGCGGCGCACCGGCGGGCGCGAGGTCGCGCCGGCAGAGCACCGCCGCCACCGCGCCCGAACCGATCGTGAGGTTGGCGAAGAACGGCTTGATCTGCTGCCGGTCCAGCTCGCTCGTGCACAGACGCCGAATCGTCTCCTCGACGAGCGGGCCGCCGTTCTCTCCGCACACGACGATGCCGGCCTCGATCTGGCCCGACTCGATCATGCCGCCGATGAGCGTGCACGAGTTCAGAAAACCCAGACACGCGTTCGACACGTCGAGGATCTGCATCCGCGCCGGCAGGCCCGACGCGCGATGCACGAACGCCGCCGTCGCCGGCTCCAGCATGTCGCGCGAGACCGCGCCGTGGATGAGCATCCCGAGCCGGGCCGCGGGCACGGTCGTCTTCGCGAGCAGCGCACGCACGGCGCGAGCGCTGGCTTCGGAGGGCTTCGTGCCCGGTTCCCAGAAACGCCGCTCCTTGATGCCGGTCATCAGCTCCAGCCGACCGAAGGGCAGCCGCAACCGCTCGTAGAGCGGACGCAAGCGCTCCTCCAACGCGGCGGTGGTGAGCACCTCCGGCGGCAGCACCGCGACGAGGGATTCGATGACGACGTTCTGGAAACGCATCGCGGAGAAATCAGGCCTTCGTCTCCGGCCGCATCGCGAGCCGGACGACTTCCTTGTCGAAGTAGTTCATGCCGAGGCCGGCGTCGACGACCAGCGTCGTGCCGTTGATCCCGCTCGACCGCTCGCTGAGGAGGAACAGCGCGGCGTTGGCCACCTCCTGCGTCTCCAGATTGCGGCGGCGGAAGGTCAGCTTCTCGGCGTAGAGGTAGCTCTCGACATAGCCCGGGATGCCCGAGCTGCTCGCGGTCTTGAGCGGGCCGGCGCCCACGGAGTTGAACCGCACCTCGGTGTCGGCGCTGAACGACTTGGCGAGGTTGCGCACGATGCCGTCGAGCGCGGCCTTGATCGGCGACATGTAGCCGTAGTTCTCAGCCGTCACGAGCAGCGACGAGATGCCCATCGCCACGACCGACGCGTTGCGCGCCAAGTACGGTTTGAACGCCCGCGCCAGCTCCACGACCGAGAACGCCGAGATCGTCGTCGCCTGCAGGAAATCCGCGCGTTTCGTCTCGTGGAACGGCTTGAAGCCCTCCGCGTAGTTGGCGAACGCGACCGAGTGCACGATGCCGTGGATCGGCCCGAACTGCGGCCCGACCTCCGCCGCCAGCGCGTCGCACGCGCCCTCGCGCTCGAGGTCGCACACGGCCACCGGCAAGTGCGGCGCCAGCTTCTGCACCTCGCCGCGGCGCTTCTCCGAATGCACGCTCAACACCACGCGCGCGCCCTCGGCTTCGAGCGATTTCACGATGTGCCAGGCCACGCTCTTGCGATTGGCCACGCCGGCGACGAGCACCGTCTTGCCGGTCAGTCCCAGAAAACTCATGCCGCGCCTCCCGGCGTCTTCCACGCCACCGCGAAATCGACGCTGAGCACACGTTTGCCCGCGCTCGTGATACTGCCGCTCATCATCGTGAAACCGCCCATCGTCTCCTTGATCTTCACGGTCAGCTCGACCGTGTCGCCGGGAAACACCGGGTTGCGGAACTTCACGTCGCTCACGCGCGCCAGCAGCGGCACTCCGCCCTGCTCGCCCGCCGCGGCGCCAGCGGCTTTCGCGCGCTTCGCCATCAACAACGCCCCAGCCTGGAACACTGCTTCGCACAGCAGCACACCCGGCGTGATCGGGTGGTTCGGATAGTGCCCCTGATAGAAAAACTCGTCCGCGCGGAACGTGCGTTTCGCCACCAGCGTGTCGGCCGTCTCGGAGACGATTTCGTCGACGAAGAGGAACGGCGGCCGGTGCGGAATGAGGTCGGTGACGTTGTCGGACATGATGGAAAGGCGTTGGGCGAGAGGCGAAAGGCCGGAGGCTAGAGAATGAACCGCCCCCGCGGAAAGTCTTTGTTTCCACGTTTCGCCCTCCGCCCACCCGGCCGGAACCGCCGGCGGCGCCCCGCGCGTTTAGCGTTTCCATCCGGCTGGCGGCGCGCCATCGCTCATCGATGCCGTTTTCCTCACTGGGGCTCATCGCTCCGCTCGCCCAAGCCGTCGCCGAACGCAACTACACCGCCGCCACGCCGGTCCAAGCCGCCGTGATTCCCGCGGTGTTGCGGGGCGAAGATGTGTGGGCTTCCGCGCAGACCGGCTCCGGCAAGACCGCGGCCTTTGCGCTGCCGATGCTCCAGCGTCTCGCGGGCGCCGTACGCGAGCGAGGCACTGTGAGCGCTCTCGTGCTCGTGCCGACACGCGAGCTCGCTGCGCAGGTCACCGCGTCCTTCCGCGCGTACGGCGCGCACCTGCCACCGCCGGCGCTGAAGATCGTCTCGGTCTTCGGCGGCGTGGCGATCAACCCGCAGATGATGGCGCTGCGCGGCGGCGCGGATGTCGTCGTGGCCACTCCCGGCCGTCTCCTCGATCTGCTCGACAAGAACGCGCTCGGCCTCGAAACGATCTCCACGCTCGTGCTCGACGAAGCCGACCGCCTCCTCGATCTCGGTTTTGCCGACGAACTCGGCCGTATCCTCCGTTTTCTGCCAAAGCAGCGCCAGACGTTGCTGTTCTCGGCGACATTCCCGCCCGAGGTCCGCACACTCGCCGAGAAGATCCTCCGCGCGCCCACTCGGTTCGAAGGCGAAACCGCGCCGGCCGCGCAGCCCGACATCCAGCAACGCGCCATCGAGGTCGACCCGCCGCGCCGCACACAACTGCTTCGGCACCTCATCCAGACACACGGCTGGACGCGCGTGCTCGTCTTCGTCGCCACGAAATACGCGACCGAGCACGTCGCCGAGAAACTCCGCAAGGCCGGCTTCGATGCCTGGGCCTTCCACGGCGAGCTCGGCCAGGGCGCACGCACCGCCGCTCTGGCGCGTTTCAAGGAGGCCAAGGTCGGCATCCTCGTCGTCACCGATCTGGCTTCGCGCGGCATCGACATCGTGCGGCTCCCCGTCGTCGTGAACTTTGACCTGCCCCGCTCCGCCACCGACTATACCCATCGCATCGGCCGCACCGGCCGCGCCGGCGAGAGCGGCGTCGCGGTGAGCTTCGTCAGCGCCGGCACGCACGCCCACTTCCGGCTCATCGAGAAACGCAACAACCTCAGCATCCCGCGCGAGCAGGTCGTCGGTTTCGAGCCGCAGGAACTCGAGGTTCCCGCCGCACCCGTGTCACCGGCCGGTGGAGGCGTGAAGGGCAAACGGAAGAGCAAAAAGGACAAGCTTCGCGAAGCCGCCGCCCGTGCCGCCGCCACTCCCGCGCGCCCCGATCGCCCGCTGCGCCTCGCCCCGTTCCGCAGGCGCATGCGCTGAACGCCCGCGTTCGTACGGCAGGCGTCACGCCCGACTTTCCGGAAAACACCGCAAATTCGGCCGTGAAGTCGGACCCACGCGGAACGCCGGCACAAGCCGGCCTCCCGCCAAACGCGTTCCCAGCCGCCGCCGCGCTCAGCGGCGTTTGTGTCCGCCGAAACGTTTCTTCCCGAACGGCTTTGAATGCGCTGTCCGCGGATCGGTCTTCGCCGGAGCAGCGTGCTTCGCTTGTGCCTTCGCCTTCGGTTTCGTCTGCG
>DATGXA010000012.1:0-14706 GCA_035299125.1 Opitutaceae bacterium | reverse complement strand
GGCCAGAGCATGCCATTCGTAATCTCGTTGCCGAGCTGCACAAAATCGGGCGCCACGCCCTCGCGCACGAAAGCTTGTAGCGTCGCAGTCGTGTAGGTTTGCACCGTCGCGACCAGTTCGGGGAACGCGAGATCCACCCAGGCGGCCGGCTTGAACTGCTTCGCGGGGTCGGCCCACGTGTCGGAGTAGTGGATATCGAGAAACAGTTTCGCGCCGCTCGCCTTCACACGCTTGGCGAGAGCCAGCGTGTAGGCGAGGTCGTTGGTGACGACGTCCTCGCCATTGGGCGCGACGAACAGCCGCAGGCGGAAACAGTTCAGGCCGCGGTCGCGCAGGATGGCGAGCGCATCGCCGGCGCGCCGGCCATCGCGGTAAACCGCGCCGTGTTGTTCCAGCGTCGCGAGGGACGAGACATCGGCTCCCGCCAGCCATTCGGCCGGATCAGCGGCCCTCGCTCCCGGCAGCGCAAGCCAAGAGCTCGCCAGAACTGCCAAGACGAGACGACGCCATGCGCTGCACGCAGCGAACCGGCGGAGGGTTGGGGAAGCTGGCCAAGGGGAAGCCATCGAGCGGCACCATGTCCGCGCCAGCGGGTCTGTCAACAGTTTCATAATGAGTAAAACTGTTTTATCTGAGCGGACACCCCTTCTCGCCTCCAGCGAGTTCAGGGACCGCAGCCACGACGAGTAGCAGACGTTCCGGCTAATCGGAGAGCTCGATCCCGCCCGAGCACCAAGCTTTCCACTACAGCCCGAGCGCGCCGCCGTGGTTTTTCAGCCAGCGTTCGGCCTCCTGCCAGCGCGGGCAGACACCTTCCACGAGCGCCCAGAAACGTTCCGAGTGGTTCATCTCCCGCACGTGCATGAGTTCGTGCAGGATGATGTAATCGGCGGCGAAGCTCGGCGCCTGCACAAGCCGCCAGTTCAGCGAGATCGTGCCGGTGGACGAGCACGAGCCCCAGCGGGTGCGTTGATCGCGCACGCTCACCTCCCGCACCTCCACGCCCGTCACCGCCGCCAGCTCCCATGTACGCGGCGGGAGTTCGATGCGTGCGATCCGGCGGAAATGCGCTTCCAAGGTCGCCCGCAGGTCCCCCTCATGCCGGCTCACACGAAAGCATTCTCCGCCGAGCGAGATGTGCGGCGTCGCATCGGATGCGCGCTCGATCGCCCGCCATTCGCCGCGCCATAGGACGCTGGTGCCGATCGTCCACACCGTCGCGCTGCGTGGCAGTTGCGCCAGCCGATGACGCGTGCGCTCGAGCCAGTCGCGCTGCGTCTCGAGAAACTGGCGGGCCTGCCGCTCGGATCCGCGTGTCGGAATAGTGAGCACAGCCAGGCCGTCGCGACCCACGCTCAACCGGTAGCGCTGTGCCTTCGGACTGCGGCGCACCACGATCGCCGGCTCCCCCGGCAAGTTCACCGCTTCCGGCTGCGGAGCCGGTGCGCTCGGCGCGACAAGCAACGGCGCCGGTGCGAGCTCCGTCGCGGCAGGGGCGGACGTCTCGAAGTCGAACCATTGCTGTTCGGTCGTGGGCACGCGCCATCGTCTTGCCCGCTCGTTTCCGGAGCGAAAAGCCGAAAACCGCGAGGTCGCCCGCGCGAGCAAAGAGCCCCGCGACTCAGAGCCGCTCGAGTCGCCAGCGCCAGCCGTTCTCGCCGAACTCGATCCAGGCGAAGCTGGGCGGTGCACCGCGGTTAGCATGGGCGAGGCAACCGGGGTTGAGCCAACGCACGCCGAGCGGGTCCATCTCGTCTCGCGGCACGTGCGTATGCCCGTGAAGGATCGCACCGATTCCGGGCCCGACTTTCAGCGGTGGCACGTGCACCAGGCGGAAACGCACTCCGCCGCGTTCGAGCAGCAACGACTCCGGCCAACTGTCCGCCCAGTCACAATTTCCTCGCACCACGTGCACAGGGACCCCGAGCTCCTCCAGCGGCGCCAACGTGCCCGGCAGGCAAACATCGCCCAGATGCCAGATCTCCGCCGCATCGCGCAAACGAGCCGGCAACTGCGCGGGCAGGCGGTCATGGGAGTCGGAGATGACGGCGATGCGCATGGCCAGAGAGCCGAGCAGCGTGACGCCATTTCGCGTGCGCGCAGCACTTTTCCCGGTTGCCGCGTCGCCATCCCCGCCCAGCTTCGCGCCACAGTGCGCGCGTCGACGACAGCAATCATTCTCCTCGCCTCCGGCCTGCTCGCCGTGGCGGGCTGCGCGCACCGGCTCCACCCCAGTGCGATTCCCGTCGCGCCGATCACCGCCAGCGACCAACTCCTGCTCGACCACGCCGCCCGCCTGCGTCTGGTTCATATCTACATCGACGCCGATACGATGGCGCCGGTCACGTTGCCTGCAGCGGAATTCGGTCCGGCGAACACCGTCGCCGCGTCTCTCCGCGAATTGCTCCGCGAGCGCGGTTTCGATGTGCGCGCCACGGAACTAGTCCTGCCCCGCGGCGACACTGGCATCGCTTCCGGAGCCTTGGCTCGGGCGATTGCCGCCGGCGACCGACCGCCGGAAGTTTCCCGCGCCGTCACCTATCTCCACCCGAACGCACCGCGTCTGGTGCTCTTCGTGAGGCTCGATGGAAACGTGTCCCCGGCGAACCTCGCCGCGCCCTCACTCGTACTCGGTGCGTTCATCGCGGATTCGGCAGATGGCGCGATCCTCTGGTCGAATCGCGTGGCATCGACCGAACCGGCGACCGACGCCGAACTGCGTCTTCTCGCGACGCAGTTGCTCAAAAACCTGCCGAACCTGCCGCCAGTCTGAAGTTCCGCGGCCTTGGTTTCGCTCGCGCTACGCGGCCACGGCAAGCAACGGCTCCGCGGCCTTCTCGGGTGTTGGTTTCGGCAACGGCAACTCCGGCATCGCTCCGTCGACCAACATCCGCTCGTGGATCGGCCGCCCGCATTCATCGCGCCCCACGAGCGGCAGCTTGAGCCGCTCGAAAAATCGCGCGCCGCACGGCGACCACACCACGCTCACCAGCGAAAGCGGACGCCAGCCAAGCAGCGACAGCCGCTCCTGAAACGCCACCTCCTCCCGATAAAGGCGCGTCGCCACGCCGCGCCGGTGCCACTCCGTCCTCACCGCCATCGAGCACAGGTACAGGTGGCAAGGCTGGGGCGGATGGCCGTACGGCACGATCGCTTCCAGCGGGATCCGCCCGTCGTGGGCGCGACCCGCCACGATTTCGTCGCGAAATTCGGGCGTGACCGGAAGGAACTGATAATATCCGGCCAGCCGTCCGTCCTTCTGGCGCGCGAGGCTCAGCGACTCCGGACAGCGCGCAAAACGCTCGCGCCAGTACTCGTCGTTTCCGAGGTCCTGTTCCTGCGCGTCGCGATAGAGCTCGCGATCCAACGCCATCATTTCACGAATCAACGCAGCCTGGTCGTTCTCGTCCGAGGAGCGATGAAACTGCAGAGTGGTGCACATGGCGGGTCCGAGGCTAGGTCCGTGTCCAGCTCGGGCACGCCAGCCTTTTGTAGTACGGCACAACTGCCCAAAGTGACGCCACTTGTGCGAAAAATTGTAATCACCCTCCCATCGCTCCGCCGCATTTGCCCCAGCTCCGCGACACCGGCTGCACCAAGCCCCTGATGACGTGGCACTTGAAAATCCTTGATCCACGTCGCCGCAGTTGACCCGCCGGCTTCGCAGCGCACGATCCCCGCGAAAACGCGGTCGCGCCAGCCCGCGTATCTGCGAACCCTCCCGAGCCATGTTTCCCCGTTGGTTGCGCCTCCTCGCCACAATCGTCGCGTTCTGCGCGGTGCTCGCCGCTCTCTTCGTCCTCGTTCCGCTTTTCCGCAGCCTGCCGGACCGCAGCGGTCGCATCACGATGCCGCGACTCGCCGGTGCCTCCGCGCTTCAACGAGACAACCACGGTGTGCTCCGAGTGAGCGCCAACAACCGCCGCGACGCCGCCAAACTCCTCGGCTTCGCCCACGCGCAGGATCGGTTCTTTCAGATGGATCTGCTGCGCCGCTCGGCCTCCGGTGAACTCGCGGAACTCCTCGGCCCCGCCGCTCTACCGCTTGATCGCGTACACCGCCGTTTCCGGCTGCGCGAGGTGGCCCGTGCCGCTCTCGAGAAACTTCCCGAACCGCAGCGCGAGATCGTGGAGGACTACGCGTTGGGTGTCGGCGCCGGCCTGTTCGAACTCGAGAGTGCTCCGTTCGAGTATCTCCTTCTCCGCACCAAGCCCGCAGCCTGGAAACCCGAGGACAGCTTCCTCGTCGTCGCCTCAGTGGCGTTGCTCCTGCAACACCCCGACGGCACGCCCGAGCTCTCGCGCCAAGTCGTACGCGATCTCTTCGATCCCGCCACCGCCGAGTTCCTGCTTTCCGCGGCCGACGACTTCGACGCCGCGCTCGACGACTCGCGAGTTCCCGCGCCCGCGCTGCCCGCGGCGCTCGGTGTCACCACCGCTCAATTTTCCCCCGCATCGCTCGACCTCGCTCCGGCTCCGGAAGCGCCCACCACCGACATCGGCACGCGTCTCTACGCCGCTTGGAGCCGCGGTTTCCGCCGTGCCGCCGAGGTGACTCCCGGCAGCAACGCCTTCGCGATTCGCGGGCTGCGCGGCCAAACTCCCGTCGCTCTGCTCGCCAACGACCTCCACCTCCCGCTCGCCGTGCCAAACATCTGGTACCGCGCCGAGATCGCGTGGCGCACCGACCCCACCCACGTCCGCACGCTCGACGGCGTCACGCTCCCCGGCCTGCCGTTTCTCGTCGCCGGCACCAACAGCGGCATGGCTTGGGGCTTCACCGATGCCCGCGCCGACACCACCGATCTCGTCGTGCTCGAAACCGACTCCGCCAACCCCCGCCGTTACCGCACGCCCGAGGGCTGGCGCGACATGGAAACCGTGACCGAGTCGATCGCGATCCGCGACGCCGCCCCGGAAACGTACACGTACGACAACACCATCTGGGGCCCGGTCATCGGCACCGACCATCGCGGCCGCCGCCTCGCGCTCCGCTGGGTCATGGCCGATGCCGCCGCCTACGACTTCGAGTTCGCGAACTTCGAAACCCTCAACTCCGCCCGCGCCGCGCTCGCCTTCGCCAAAAAGGCCGGCATGCCGTCGCTCAACTTCCTCGCCGTCGACCGCGACGGCAACCTCGGCTGGACCGTCGCCGGCCGCCTGCCACGGCGTGTCGGTTTCGATGGCGCGAGCCCGGTCTCGTGGGCCGATGGCACAGCCCGTTGGGACGGCTGGCTCACGCTAGATCAGCACCCGCAGATCTACAACCCCACCTCCGGCAAACTCTGGTCCGCCAACAACCGCATGCTCGCGCCCGAGTCGCTCACCGCGCTCGGCGACGCCCATTTCGCTCTCGGTGCCCGCGCCAGCCGGTTGCGCGAGCGCCTCGTGGACCTGAAGGAGTTCTCGCCCGAAGCTCTGCTCGATATCCAGCTCGATGTCCGCGGCGTTTACCTTGAGCGCTGGCAGCAGCTCCTCCTCGCCGCGCTCGATCCCACCGCCACCGCAGCCGCGCCCGCTCGCGCGAAACTCCGCTCGCTCGCCGAAAACTGGGGAGGCCAAGCCGTGCCCGAGTCGGCCGGCTACCGCGTCGTGCATGATTTTCGCGCCGCCGTGCTGCGCGAAATCGACGCCCTCGTTTTCGCCCGCTGCCGCGCCGCGCTGCCGACCTTCGACTCCTGTTCGCTCCCGCTCGACCGCATCGCTTTCACCCTCGCCTCGCAACAGCCCGCCGGCTGGCACCCCGAAGGCGCGGCCGGTTGGCAGAAACTGCTCCTCGCCGCCGCCGATTCGATCGTCACCGCCGCCGGTGGTGCCGACCGCCTCGACCAGTTCACCTGGGGCGAAGCCAACCGCCTCGCAATGCGCCACCAGCTCAGCGGCGCTTTCCCGTTGCTCGGCCGTTTCCTCGACCTGCCCGCCGACCGGCTGCCCGGCGACGCCCTCACCGTGCGTACTCAAACTCCGGATTTCGGCGCGACGGTCCGCTTCGTCATCCAGCCCGGCTGGGAGGAAGGCAGTCTCCTCCACATGCCCGGCGGCCAGTGCGCCAACCCGCTCTCGCCCTACTACTCGGACGACCACGCCGCCTGGTTGAAAGGCGCTCCCGCTCCGCTCCAGCCCGGCAAAGCCGAGGACCACATGGTCCTCGTCCCTCCGAAGGACTGACGGGCCGCCGAGGCCGGCACGTCGCACCTTCGCGCTTCCCGCGCGTCGCCCCGCACTTCTATCGTCGGGCATGCTCGCCCAACTCGCAGGCCTGCTCGGCGTGCTCACGCTCGGGCTGCTCAGCCCAGGCCCCGACTTTTTCCTCATCCTGCGCAACAGCCTGGGGCCCTCAGCCGCGCGCGGACTCGGCACCGCCGCCGGCATTGCGCTCGGGCTCGCGGTGCAGGTGCTCGCGATCTCGCTCGGCTTCGCCGTGCTGCCGCCCACCGCCATGCGCGCCCTGCAACTAGCCGGCGCCACCTACCTCGCGTGGCTCGGCCTGCGCGCGCTTCTCGCCCGCGCCGAACCCGCTGCGGAAAACGCTTCCGGAACGGCGCGTGCCCTTGGCGCGCACAGCGGCTTTGTCGATGGGCTCGTCTGCAATCTCACCAACCCGAAAGCGTTTATCTTCTTCGTCGGTCTCTTCGCGCAAGTGTTGCCGCCGGGCACATCGCTCGGCTGGCGTATAGCGCTCCCGGTGCTGATCGTCCTGCACGGCGCGGTGATGTGGACGGTCGTGGTGCTTGCGCTCCGCGCTCCCCCGATCGCCGCCCAACTCCGCCGCGCCCAGCACTGGCTTCCGCGCGCCTTCGGCCTCGTCCTGCTCGCCTTCGCGGTCTGGTTGGCGTGGACGACGTTGGCCCGGTGAAGCCGCGGGAAGTCGGAAACGGCACGTCGCCCGCGTGGCAGGACACCCGCAGAGCCGTAACTCCGGTGCGGCGAGTGTCGCCGCACCGGGTGGCGAGCCAAGTCGCGTCAATTGTTGCCGCCAGCTGAGCGGTTGGTCCAAACACGGACCGCCGAGAACAGCGCGAGCAGCCCCGCGAACCAGAGCGACATCGAGCCACCACCGCCGCCGGACGAATTGCCGTTGTTGGAGGGAGGCGGGGGCGGAGGAGGCGGCGTGACCGCTCCCGCCGGGATCACGAGCAACGTGATACTCTGCGAGGGCAGCGTGGTGGCGATCGAGTTGGACGTCACCGAGACGTCGTCCAGCCGGGTGATGCTGGTCTGCGCCGCCGAGTTGATCTGCCACGCCTCCGCCTTGGCGGCGGCGCGGAAGTTTTGCAGGCTGAGGCTCAATGGGGTGCTGCCCTGTTGCTTGTTGATCACCATGACCGTGAGCGCGCCATCCGTGGTGCGCACGGAGGCGAAAGCCGAGAGGTTGTCGGGGTTCTGCACCGTGGCCGAGACGCTCGTGTCGCCGAAGGTGGAGTTCTTGCCGTCGTAGTTCCGGTAGATCTGGGTCGCGAGGAAGGTCACGTTACGGACGGAGCCGTCCTTGCCGACACCCCAGCGCGTGGCGAGATCGACGCCCTCTCGCCCGTAGATGCCGAGCACATCGGCCTGGGTCGTGGCGCCGTTCAGGTTCTTCTCGTTGCCCCAGTTGTACTCGGTGATGCCGAGTTTCAGGCCCGGGCAATACTGGTTGATCCACGCCTTCATGGTCGGGATCCAATTGATGGTGCGACCGCTGCGGCCCTCGACGGCGACATCGCCGAACCAGTTCGGGTCCTCATAAGTCGAATCCCACAGGATACGCGTCGCGCGGTTGCGCTGCTGCTGGGTGGCCAGATCGTCGCCCTCGCCGGGGCCGTCGCCGTAGGCGTGGACGGTCAGGTAATCGATGAGCTGCACGCCGGTCTGGTCCTTGTGCTCTTTGACCTTCTTGAGCAGCCAGGGGTAGTAATGGAGATGCCCGTGGGTGTTGTAGTCGGATGTCGCGGCGGTGCTGCCATTGGCCATATCGAGGCCGCTCGCGTACATCGGCCACCAGCTCCACTCCTCGCCGGCGCAGATCTTCGCCGCCGGGTCCACTTGGCGCACAACGGTCGCGTACGCCAGGATCTTCTCCCACATCTCATCGTAGGTGGTCCGCTGGGGGTGCACGTCGCGATGGGTGCCGACCCAGGCCGAGGGTTCGTTGTCGAGCACGTAGTACTTGATACCGGCGGAGGCCGAGGCCGTGCCGTACTTCGCGACCAGATGCTGCAGCCACCCCTTCTGGACCAGGGGACTGTTCGGGACGCCGGTGTCGGTCGGATCGTTGCCAGTGATATTCTGGCCGGTCGCCGCCGAGACGCCGTTGCCCGCATCCGCGTTCCACGGGTCGACCTTTTCTTGCGCGCCGTATTTGGCCACCGAGAAACCGGCCAGCGTGGTGCGGCCGGGGCCGAGATCGGCGAGGTAGTCGAGCATGGGGACGGTCAGCATCGGCTCGGCGCCGTTGCCTGCCGCACGCGTGGTGGCGACGAAGGAGTCGGCCCAGCCGCCCGGCGTGCCGCTGCTGTCGGGATAGGTTTCAAAAAACCAATCGGCCCCCGCAGCGTGGGCGTCGATCTCCCAGTTGTAGCGGGAGTTGGCGTTTCCGCCCGAGCGGTTCACTGGCGCGTTCAACGCGGCGACATCGGCGGAATCCGCCCAATTGACACCGTAGATGTTCGGGCTGATGGCGTGGCGGTTGGCGTTCGCATCCACCGTCACAGTGGCGGTCGGATTGGCGGCGAACGCAGGCGCCGCCGTGGCCAGAGCGAGGAGGAGGCCCGCGAGTTGCGCAGATCGTTGTTTCGGGCCAGCTGGGACGGCGAAGCCGGAGCGACCGAGTAGGTGGGACGGATCGAGGATCATTGGGGGGCTTGGGTGAACTTGGGCGGGCGATGGTGGCCCGAGGCTGCCATTGAAGCAGGTTTCGACGCGGTCCGCAGGTCGTCAAAAGACGTTACGGGCCTTCAGCTCCATTCTGCCAAAGTCCACCTCAGCAGCCCGCGTTCACGCGTTCTCCGTCCCGACCGACCGCACGCCCGGCGGCTTCGGCCCGGCGCAGAAACGCAGCACTGCCTCAACGATTCCGGCCAGCTGCGCGGCCCGGCCCGTCGATCCACGCGCCCACCTCGTGCACGCGATCGAAATCCGTGCTCCACTCTGGAATCGGCGCGAGCAGCCAACGCCACTCGCGGTCGGGCTTCCGCAGACCGTCCATGCCGGGCATGCGCTCGTGTTTCAGTTCGCGGCCGTCCGCCGCCAGGTCGAGCCGCGCGCGGTCGCCGAGCAACACCCGCACGCCCGGTCTCGTCGCCAACCACTGGACGTGACGCCGCGCCGCCGCCGCACCGCAACGCTCGGAAAACGCCTCGTCGCCCTGCCCGCCCGGAAAATTATCCACCGGCACGATGCCCAGCTGCGAAATGCAGTTGGCCGAAACGACCAGGTCCGGCTCGCCGCCAGGAGGCAGGCCGGGGTCGCCCTTCGCAAACAACGTCTCGACCTGCGCCGGCGCGAGACTGCGCCAGCCGCGTGCCAGCTCCGCCAACACACCGGTCGCGTCCCAGACCTCCGCACGCACCTTGCCGCCGCTGCGCCTCGCGAACCGTCGCAACTCCGGCCCGAGCACCACGTCCGTGAGCACGACCTCGTCGAAACGCGCCGCGAGCTCCGCTACGGGCACATCGCGGCAGTCGCCCGCGCCGATCACCACCGCCCGCCGCCTCTCGCGGCAACGTTCCGCACCGGCAAGGATCGCGGCCTTGCTGGCGTCGAGGTGCGGCGTCCACGCCGCCGCCGTGCGCCGGTGTCGGTACGTGATCGCCACATGCTCGCGCGCCATGCCGAGCAACCGCGCCCACGGCGGACAACGCAGGGAAAAGTAGCGCAGCAGTTCGGCCAACATGGCCGGCGAGCAAATCCGCCCGTCGCCCACGCTCAACAACTCTTCTCGGCCGAGCCGCCCCGCCCGTGGCTGTTCGCGGCGGCCAGAGATCTGGCTCTCGTCCCTCGACGGACGTCCCTTGCCCCCTCGGCGGACTCAGCTCGGGTCCTCGCCCTTCCAATAACAGAGCGCGATCAGCCCCGCCGTGGCGATCGCTGCAGCCACGAAGAAGCGACCGATGTGGTGTGCTTCCGCCGCCCAGATGCCGCCGCCAGCCATCGCCACGCAGTAACCGATCGTCACGACCACACCCTGCCAACGCCGCGGCCACGCCCAGCCGTAGCCCACGGTCTTGCGCGGCCACCAAGCTTTTTCGGGAGGCAAAGGCATGGCAGCGGTTTCGCACGCCACGCTGCGTTTGTCGAATCCTACACCTCCGGAGGCAACGGCGCGCCGCGCTCCACGAGGAACGCCCGCACCTGCTCGAGCGTCGGCGGATTCACACAGCCGGGCGCGGTGGTACAGATCAACGCCGCCACCGCACACGCGAAACGCACCGTATGCTCGTCGCTCCAACCGCGCAGCAGGCCGTAGATCAGCCCGCCGCGGAAGCTGTCGCCCGCGCCCGCGCTGTCGACGACCTCCACCGGAAACGGCGCCAACTCACAACGCTCACCCGGCGCCGCTCGGCCCGCCACGGCGGGCGCATTCCTGCCGCGCGCGTACCAGAGCGGCCGTGACCCCGCTGTGAACACCACAAGCCCCGCGCAGCGCTCGACGTACTCCGCAAACAGTCGCTCGCGCGCCGCGGCATCCTGCACCGCCTGGGGGTACTCCCGCGCGATCATCTCGCCGGACACCGCAATCACGTCCGCCAGCCGCGCCAGCTCGGAGTCCGCGCGCGCGTCGCACGTCACGAGAGGTTTGCCGAGCGCCTTCGCTGTGCGCGCGACGAACAACGTCGTCTCGCCGAACGCCGGATCGACGCACACAGCCCGCGCCGCCGCGATCCGGTCGGCGTTCGGATTCTCCCACTGCCGCGTCGTGAAGAGGAGATCGCAGTAGCGGCCGAAGACGGTGCGCGTCTCGCCGTCCGAAACCACGATCTCCGTGACGCCCGGGTAGCCCGGTTTCACCACCAGCCCCGAGCAGTCGATTCCGCGCGAGGCGAGGAACTCCGGTGTGCGCCGGCACTGCGGCGTATCGCCGATCCAGTTTCCCTCGAGCGCCACGCTTGCGCCGAGCCGCGCCAGCACCAGCGCGCTGCCAGTCGCCTCGCCCGAGTGATTCTCGAGTGTCTGCACCACCTCGCCGTAGCCGTCGGGCGCGGGGAAGCGGTCTTTCAGGCGCAGGATCACGCCGGTGGAAACGTGGCCGAAACAGTAGACGTCGTTCATGGGGTCGGAAACGCGGATACGCCGCCCGCCGCCGCCGCACAAGCCCGCGCCGGCCGGAGTGCATTAAGCGCAGCCGACGTTTTTCCGGCCCGCTCGGCGAGGTAATGCGGCGGGCCGGCGCGGCCGTTCGCCCCCGTCCCGGCCCGGCCCCGGATCGCGCGCGGCCCGTTCGTCCCGCCCAAGCGCTTCCCGTTTGCCTCGGCCACGCGGAGTCGCACGCTCGCGGCCATGCTTTCTCTGCGCCATCTCCTCACGTCCTTTCTGCTCGTGGCCGGACTCGTGCTCGCCGGCTGCAGTCACACGCCGAAAGCGGAGCGCCCCCGCGGACCCGCGGTGAGCGGCACCGTGATCTACATCACCAACGCGCGACTGCCGGAGAAGGCGACGATCGAGGTGCGGCTCGTCGAACTCACCCGCGAGGGCCGCGTCGACCGTGTCGTCACCAGCGAGACGTTCCCCAAGCCGCCGACGATGCCGCTCGAGTTCCGCCTGCCGTACCAACCCGGCCTGATCGCGAAACGCCAAGCCTATGGCCTCGACGCGAAGATCGTCGCGGAGGGCCGTACGCTGTTCGCGACCGATCGACCGATTCCGGTGCTCACGCGCGGCTATCCCGACCGCGTCGAGATCGTCGTCTCACCGGTGAAACCGTGACGCGCGGCGCGCCCGCCCGTTTCCACTCAAGGCCGGTCGCTGACCGGCCTTTTTCTTTGCCTGGCTAGCAGCGCCGGGCACGCGCGCTGCGCGTGGGCACCACGCTCCTCGACGACTGCGCCGGCGGCGACCGCCGCCCTTACTTCAGGAACGTCGGCAGCTTCTCGTTGGCGATCGCCTGCTCGAAGGTCTCGCGGGCGTTCACGAGTTCGAAGCTCGAGCCCTGCACCATCACCTCGGCGGCGAGTGCACGGGCATTGTAGCGACTGGCCATCGTGAAGCCGTACGCGCCGGCGCTCATGAACGCCAGCAACTCGCCCTCGCCCACCTGCTGGAGCGTGCGCTCCTTCGCGAACACGTCGCCGCTCTCGCAGATCGGGCCTACGATGTCGGCCGTGAGCGCCGGCCGCGCGGTGTCGCGCATGAGGGGCACGATCTCGTGGTACGATTCGTACATCGCGGGGCGGACGAGGTCGTTGAAGCCGGCGTCGACGATGAGGAAGTTCCGTCCGTGCCCGCGCTTCAGATACTCGACGCGGGTGAGCAGCACCCCGGCGTTGGCGACCATGAACCGGCCGGGCTCGAGCAGGATCTTGAGGCCGAGCCCGCGCAGGGCCGGCGCGAGCGTGGCGCCGTAGAGCTCGGGTGTGAGCGGGCGCTCGCCGTTGGGCTTCGTCTCCCACCACGACTGCGGGCCGCTGGCGAGCGCGTCCTTGTAGACCACGCCGATGCCGCCCCCGAGGCTGAAATACTGGATGCCGAACCGGTCGCGCAGCTGCGCCGCGAACGGCACGATCTTCTCCACCGCCGCGGCAAACGGACCCACGCTCGTGATCTGCGAGCCGATGTGCATCTGCACGCCGCGGATCTCGATGTTCTTGAACCGCGCCGCCGCCTCGTACGCCTGCAACGCGAACTGCAGCGGCACGCCGAACTTGTTCTCGCTCTTGCCCGTCGTGATCTTCGCGTGCGTGCCGGCGTCGACATCCGGGTTCACGCGGATCGCGATCGGCGCCTTGCGTCCCAGCAGACCCGCGACGTGATTGATGCGCGCCAGCTCCGGCTCGCTCTCGACGTGGAAACCGTAGATGCCGGCTTCGAGCGCGAGGCGGATCTCGGCCTCCGTCTTGCCCACGCCCGCGAACACGCTGCCGCTCGCGTCGCACCCGGCCGCGAGCACGCGACGCAGTTCGCCGCCGCTCACCAGATCGAAGCCCGCGCCGAGCCGGCCGAAAAGCCGGAGCACCGCGAGGCTCGAGTTCGCCTTCATCGCGTAGCACAACCGCACATCGAGCCCCGGCAGCGCGCCAAGCAGCCGGCGATAATTGGCCTCCATCGTCCCCGCGCTGTAGACGTAGGTGGGCGTGCCGTGGAGCCGCGCGACCGCGGCGAGATCGACGGACTCGCAATGGAGAGCATTGCCGACGTAGTGGAACTGGTGCATCGCGTTTTCGAAAAGCGGGTTAAAGGCCGTTTTTGAGCCTACTTTTCCCTTGAGAAACGGCCCAAAAGGGCGAAATGAGAAGGGCAATGCTCCGCTGGCTGTCAATCATGCTGCATCGTCCCGCGTTCCGCGCGGACCCGCGGCTGCACGCCCGCCACGGCAGCAACCAGCGCACGCAGAGCAGCCAGTTCCTCAGCTTCCTGCGCGACAGCGGCTTCCGCCGCGTGAATCCCGATCACTACGAGCGCGCTCTGCGCCGCCGCCGGACGGTCATGGCGGTCTTCACGTGGATCGCGGTCGCCGGTTTTGCCTGGGTCGTGATCGAGAGCGCGCAGGCGCTGTCGATGTTCTAGGCGCCGTCTCTCGCCCCGCCCCCCCCTCGACATGGCCACGTCGCCGACGTGGCTTTTTTCGTTTCCGCCGCCCCCGCGCCAAGACTCGCGGCAACCGCTCACGGATCCACGTACACCGGCAAGCCCACCCACGCGATCTCCAGCAGCGTACGCGCGTCCCAGTTCGCCAGCCGGAAACACCCGTGCGACTCCGTCCGGCCGACCTGCTCCGGGTTCGGCGTGCCGTGGATGCCGTAGCCGGAGCGGTCGAGCCCGATCCAGGCGACGCCCACCGGATTGTTCGGCCCGGGCGGCACGACCAGCCGCCGACCGAGCTCCTGCCCTTCCGCCGATTCGGGAAACACATCCGGATCGAACGTGTAGTTCGGGTCGCGGATCGCGACGGTCACGTGCAACTCGCCGACCGGCCGCTTCTCGACCTTCCGCGCGATGCTCACCGGGAAATGCGCCATCAACCGCCCCTCGGCGTCGTACGCCTGCAACATATGCGCCTCGAGCTGGATGTGCAGCGCCGCCGCCTTGGGTAACGTCACGGCCCGCGCCGCCGCCGGCACGGTGAGCACCGCACCCACCTTCGGCCGCTCCCAGTCGAAGTCCGGGTTGAGCTTCTTCAACAACGAGGGATGCGCGCGGGTCTTTTCCGCGACCAGCTCCAGCAACGTCTCGAAATCGAGCGCACTCTGCTGCGATTTGCCGAGCCACGTGGGGCTGAGCGGCTGCAGCCGGGCGAGATCGTCCGCCGTCACCGCGTAACGTGCGGTCGGCGGCGCCTCGAGGGTGAGCTCCGCGCAGGTGCGCGGATCGAGCCAGCTCGTTTCCGGCAAACCAGCCCGCGCCTGGAACGCCCGCCACGCCGCGACCGTCTGCCCGCCGCCCACGCCGTCGATCGAGCCGCACGAGAAGCCGCACCGCGCCAGCCCCACCTGCGCCTCGAACCACGAGCTCGGCACGCGTGGGTAAACTTCGGGCACGGCGAACGTCACCTTCGCCGCCGGCTCCGGCGCGG
>DATGXA010000011.1:0-3301 GCA_035299125.1 Opitutaceae bacterium | reverse complement strand
GTGGGTCGCGCTCGATCGCGCCATCCGCTCGGTCGAAGAGTTCGGCCTCGAAGGCGATGTCGCGACGTGGCGCCAGATCCGCGATCTCATCCACGAGGACGTGTGCCAAAAGGGCGTGCACCCCGAGCGCGGCATCTTCGTGCAATACTACGGGGCTAACGCGCTCGACGCCTCGCTGTTGCAGATCCCGCTCGTGGGCTTCCTCCCCGCGAACGATCCACGCGTCGAGCGCACCATCGACGCCATCGCGCAGGACCTGATGCAAAACGGGCTCATTCACCGCTATCACCCCGAAGGCTCGGCCTACGTCGACGGCCTGCCGCCTGGCGAAGGCACGTTTCTGCCGTGCTCGTTCTGGCTCGTGGATTGCCTGTGCCTGCTTGGCCGCGAAACGGAGGCGCGCACGCTGTTCGAAAACCTCCTCGCGATCCGCAGTCCGCTCGGGCTGCTCGCCGAAGAATTCGAGCCGCGCCTCCGACGCCAGCTCGGCAACACCCCGCAAGCCTTCACGCACGTCGGCCTGATCAACTCCGCGCAAAACCTCGCCCGTCACGGCGCGAAACCCGCCGACGCGCGGGCATCGACGACGGCCGGCTAGCCACCCCCAGTTAATCGAGCCCCATCCGTCCGCCGCGCCGAAATTGTAGGGCGGGGTCGCCGAACCCCGCCGCGAACGCGATTTCGACCTCCCAGCCGGCGGGTTCGACGACCCGCCCTAGCTGAAAACCACGCCCCACCCGGGCATTTCTCCCGCGGTGCCGCGCGGGCTTCGCCCGATTACCGCGCCGCTCCGTTTTCGCTAAAACGGCGGGCCGCACACATGACACCTCCCTCCGCCGCCGCCCTCGATTCACCACCGCCCATCTCGACCGAACGAACGACGGCCGCGGGTTCGCCGTTTCCGCAAGGCGCGACGCCCGACGAACGCGGCGTGAATTTCGCGCTCTTCTCCGAGGCGGCCGACAGCGTCGAGCTCTGCCTGTTCGATTCGCCCGACGCTCCGCGCGAGACCGAACGGGTGCGTTTGCGCGAGTGCACCAACGGCGTCTGGCACGCGCATCTCGCCGACATCAAACCGGGCCAGCTCTACGGCTACCGCGTGCACGGACCCTACGACCCGAAGAACGGTCAGCGCTGCAACCCGCACAAAATTCTCCTCGATCCCTACGCCAAGGGCATCGGCCGCGAGCTACGTTGGGCGGACGAACTTTTCGGCTACACGATTGGTCACCCCGACGCTGACCTCTCCTTCGACGAGCGCGACAGCGCACCGTTCGCGCCGCTCGCGATGGTCGTCGACGGCGCATTCGACTGGAGCAGCGATGCTCGTCCCAACCGCCCGTGGCACGAAACGACGATCTACGAGGCCCACGTGCGCGGCCTCACGATGCGCCACCCCGACATTCCCGAGCACCTCCGCGGCACCTACACCGCCATCGCCTCCGATCCGATGCTGCGCCATTTTGAAAAACTCGGTGTCACCGCCGTCGAGCTGATGCCCGTGCATCACTTCATCCACGATCGCCACCTGCTCGACCGCGGGCTGAAGAATTATTGGGGCTACAACACGCTGAGCTTCTTCGCGCCCGAGCCGACCTACGCGAGCCGCGAGCACCCGGAGGGCATCGTGCGCGAGTTCAAGCGCATGGTGCAGCGCCTCCACGCCGCCGGCATCGAGGTGATCCTCGATGTCGTCTATAACCACACCGCCGAGGGCAGTCATCTCGGGCCCACGCTCTCGTTCCGCGGCATCGACAACCTCGCTTACTACCGCTCGGTCGCCGGCGACGCGCGCTACTACATGGATTACACCGGCTGCGGCAACACGCTGAACCTCGTGCACCCGCACTCGCTCCAGCTGTTGATGGACAGCCTCCGCTACTGGGTGACGGAGATGCACGTGGACGGTTTTCGCTTCGACCTCGCCGCCGCGCTCGCGCGCGAGTTGCACGACGTCGATCAACTCGGCGCTTTTTTCGACACGATTTATCAGGACCCGACGCTCGCCACCGTGAAGCTCATCGCCGAGCCGTGGGATCTCGGCGCCGGCGGCTATCAAGTTGGCAATTTCCCCGTCGGCTGGACCGAGTGGAACGGCCGCTACCGCGACACCGTCCGCAAATTCTGGAAAGGCGACATGGGCCTCCACTCCGAGATCGCCACGCGCCTCGCCGGCAGCGCCGACCTCTACCAGCGTTCGCGCCGCCAACCGTCCGCGAGCATCAACTTCGTCACCGCGCACGACGGCTTCACGCTGCACGACCTCGTCAGCTACAACGGCAAACACAACGAGACGAACAAGGACGAGAATCACGACGGCGCCGACGACAACCACTCGTGGAATCACGGCGCCGAGGGCCTGACCGACGATCTCGCGATCGTCGAATTGCGCGAACAGCAGAAGCGCAACCTCTGGTGCACGCTGCTCCTCTCGCAAGGCGTCCCGATGATCTGCGGCGGCGACGAGCTCAGCCGCACGCAACAGGGCAACAACAACACGTATTGCCAGGACAACGAGCTCTCGTGGAACGACTGGTCGCTCGACGAGCGCCGCGCCTCCTTCCTCGAGTTCGCCGCGCGCGTCGCGCGGTTCCGGCTCGCGCACCAGAATTTCCGCCGCCGCAGCTACCGCGAGCAGGACCCGCTCGCCGCGGCCGCACCGGACAGCATCGTGTGGTTCCGCGCCGACGGCGAACGCATGGCCGACGCCGATTGGGACAACGGCGGCTGGATGCGCACGCTCGGCATGTATCTCGATGGCCGCGCGCCGGAGATCCGCGACCACGATGGCAACCACGTCGACGACGCCGATTTTCTCCTGCTGCTCAACGCGCACGCCGAGCCCGTCGACTTCCAGCTGCCGCAAGAACTCCCCGCGGAGCGCTGGCGCGTGCAATTCGACACCGCGCGTCCCGGTCTCGCCGAGAGCGGCGAGCCGCTCGCCGCCACGCCACTGAAGCTCGCCGCGCGCTCCTTCGTCGTGCTGAGCCATGAGCGGTAATTCGCCCGCCCAAGGCGGTCTGAGGTGGTCGCCGCTGTCCCAGCGGCGACAAACGCCCGAGCCGTGGCGCGCGCCGATCGTGCACGCATCCCGTGGCGCCGCTGAGGACGGCGGCGCCCACCCATCCAGCCATCGCGAACCGCCGCCGCGCTGACCGCACGCTGAACCATCCCTGATGTCATCTGACTGGATCGCCACCTACCGTCTGCAACTCAACGCCGACTTCCCGCTCCCGGCGGCCGAGCGCGTGCTGCCTTATCTGGCGGCTCTCGGCATCAGCCACGTCTACCTCTCGCCCGT
>DATGXA010000010.1:0-6102 GCA_035299125.1 Opitutaceae bacterium | reverse complement strand
AGTTCGGCGGCGGGCGGGCTGGCGGGTTTCGCGGCGGTGGCCGCAGGCGCGACGGCGGGTGGTGTCGCCGGCGGCGCGGCGGGGGCGGAGGTGGCGGGTGCGGCGAAGAACGAGGGCTCGGCGTGCTCCGTCACCGGCTCGGCGGTGGCGGAGGGAGGAATCGCTGCGGCGGGTGGCTCGGCGCCGGCCGTCGTATTGTGATGGGCGACCCGGGCGGAGAGCGCTTCGGCGGCGCCGACGAGCGCACGTTTCAATTCGTGCGGGCGGACGGGCTTCGAGACGTAGTCGTCCATACCGGCGGCGATGCAGTTTTCGCGATCACCGGTCATGGCGTTGGCGGTCATCGCGACGAGGTACGGGCGTTTGTCCTTCGGGTAGCGTTTGCCGAGCTCCTTCGCACAGGTGAGGCCGTCCATCTCGGGCATCTGCACGTCGAGGAGGATGACGTTGTAGGGATGGTTCGTGAGGGCGGTGAGGACTTCGACGCCGTTGTTGGCGATGTCGACGCGGTAGCCCATGCGCCCGAGCATGAGCGTGGCCATGCGCTGGTTCGTGGGGTTGTCCTCGGCGAGGAGGATGTCGAGCGGGTAGTCGTGCGCGAGCATCTCGGCGCCGGAGGCGGAGGTGCGCGCGCTGCGCTGGAGCGCGGAGCCGCAAGCGAGGGCGCGGATGGCGTCGCGGAGCGCGCGGGCCTTGATGGGTTTGGTGACGATGGCGGAGATGCCGAGCTCGGGCGGCGTCTGGCCGAGGCTGCCGAGCGGGGCGAGCACGGCGACGGGGAGGCGGTTCGACTGCTGGAGGGCGCGGATGCCGCGCACGAGCGAGAGTCCGTCGGTATCCGGCAGATGGAGTTCGATGAGCGCGAGGTCGAAGATCTCGCCACGGCCGAGCCACTGCATGGCCTCGGCGGGCGAGGCGGTGGCGCGGAGCGTGAGGCCCCAGCCGGCGGCGAGGGCGCCGAGCACGCGGCGGCTGGTGGCGTTGGGCTCGATGAGCAGGAGGCGTTTGCCGGCGAGATCGGGCTGCGCGGCGTGGAGCTGCTGTTGCTCGGTGGTGGTCTCGCCGGCGTGGGCGGGCAGCTCGAACTGGAACGTGCTGCCCTTGCCGGCCTCGCTCTCGACCCAGATGCGACCGTGCGCGAGCTCGACGATCTTCTTGCAGATCGCGAGGCCGAGGCCGCTGCCGCCGTACTGGCGCGTGGTCGAGGTGTCGACCTGGCTGAAGGTCTTGAAGAGCCGGTCCATGCGGTCGGCGGGGATGCCGATGCCCGTGTCGCGCACCGAGAAATGGAGACGCAGCTGGCCGGCGTCGTTGGTGCCGAGGAGCTCGACAGACACGAGCACGTCGCCGGTGGCGGTGAACTTGATCGCGTTGCCGATGAGATTGATGAGGACCTGGCGCAGGCGGGTGCTGTCGCCGACGATGACATCGGGCACGCCGGGCCCGATCCAGCCGACGAGGTCGAGGTGTTTCTCGGCGGCCTTGGCGCCGAGCACATCGAGGGCATTCTCGACGCATTCGCGCAGGTCGAACGGGCGTTGCTCGAGCTCGAGTTTGCCGGACTCGATCTTGGAGAAGTCGAGGATGTCGTTGATGAGCCCGAGGAGGGAGTCGCCGGAGGTGCTGATCGTCTCGGCGAGCTCGCGTTGCTCGATGCTGAGGTTGGTGTCGAGCAGCAGGCCGCTCATGCCGATGATGGCGTTGAGCGGCGTGCGGATCTCGTGGCTCATGTTGGCGAGGAACTCGGACTTCGCGACGGTCGCGAGCGCGGTCTCCTGCGCGAGAGTGTTGGCGCGCTCGATGGCGGACTCGAGCTGCTGGTTGAGGCTCTCGGCGTTCTCGGCGGCGGCGCGGAGGTATGAGGCCATCTCCTTCTCGGAGGTGTTGTCCCAGTTCACGCCAAACACGCGCGAGGCGGTGCCGTGGCCGCTGGCGCTGACGTAGGCGATCGCGCGGATGTGGCGCACGAAGCCATCGGGTGTGTTGATGCGAAACTCGGTGTCGAAGGCGGCGTTCGAGGCGATGGCGGCATGGAGCTGTTGCTCGGTGGTGGCGAGGTCGTCGTGCACGATCGCGCTGCGCCACTGGTCGTAGGAGATGCCCTTTTCCGGCGGCAGGCCGTAGATCTCGTACATCCGCTGGTCCCACTTGAGCGTGCGGCTTGCGACATCGAGTTCCCAGATGCCGAAACCGGCCGCCTGCACAGCGATCTGCAGCTGGCTGTCGACGATCTCGGGCGCGACGCTCGCGCCGAGCTCGGTGGAAAACGCCGCGTAGCGCCGCGCGCCGCCGGCGTCGACAAACGGCACGATGTCGACGAGCGACTCGAAGAGGCGGCCGTCGTGGGCCTTGTTCGTGATCTTGCCGCGCCACGTCCGGCCGGCGGTGATCGTCTCCCACAGGTCGCGGAAGAACTCCGGCGGGTGCCGGCCGCTGTTGAGGAAACGATGCGTGCGGCCGATGAGTTGTTCGCGGCTGAATCCGGTGAGCTGGCAGAAACGGTCGTTCACCTCGACGATCAGTCCCCGCTCATCGGTGACGGAGACCGCCGTCAGGTCGCGCAGTGCCTCGCGCATGGACTCGACGGTCGTGCGCAGTTGCTGGAGCTCGGCGGTGTTGTTCGCTGGCGCGGGCTCGGCCGGCTTCGCGGGCACGACGGACGCGGCCGGGGCGAGACGGCGGACGGCCAGGCGCGCACCGAAGACGGCCATCGCCGCGGCGAGCAGGGCGAACCCGGCGGTGAGCCGCGGGGCGTAGGTGCGAAGCTGCGCGGCGTGCACGGTCTTGGCGCGCACGAGATCCTGCACCTGCCCGGCCTGGAGGCGCTGGAGCAGGGCGAGCGTGTCGAGCGCGGCACGGGTTGCGCGCTCATCGCGCGGGGCGGCGCCGGCGGACGAATGTTCGCGTTGGGCGGTCTCGAGAATCTCGAGTGCGGCGAGGTAGCTCACGCGCTCGGTGTTCGAGAGCGGCACGTCGACGAGCGCTTCGCGCAACTTCGCCAGCGCGCGAGCAGTCGCGGCGCCGAGCTCGGCATCGGGCGACGGCGCGCGTTGCTCCTGCTGGAGCGCGGCGAGCGCGGCGTCGAGCGCGGCAAGCACGGCGGCGGTGCTCGGCGTGGATTGGTCCTGCTGCCGCAGCCCGAAGAGGGGCGGTCCCGCCAACCAGACGCTCGCGCACAACGCGCCAGTCGCCGCGACGGGCGCCCAGCGGCCGCGCACGAGATCGGAGATCAGGCGAGGGGCGGGAGAAAAGGTCACCGTGTTTCCGCGCCGGATTACGGCGCGGTAGCGAACACATCGGCCCGGGCGCGGCGGGCTTGAGGGCGGAGTCGCGGCACGAGGAAAACGTGCGGGTGCGGCGGCCGTGTTTGCGGGCGCAGCGGTGGCCGGGTCGCCGTTTCTCTCCAGGGCGAGTCGGGCGTGCAGCCCGACCTACGATCGGACCGCCGCGACTCAGTGCGCGAGACGGTCCGCGACGGCGGCGACCTCGGGCGGGATCGCGAGCCCGAGCGCCTGGCAATGGCGCAGCGCGGCGAAGAGCAGCAGGCGCGGGACCGAGGCGTCGGCGTGCGCGGTGGCGTACTCGGCGAGCGCGGCGAGGCGCGGCTCGTGCGGCGCGAGTTTTTCCGGGGCGAGGACGTTCTTCTCGGCGAGGAAGAAGTGGAGCACGTGGTCGAGCGCGACGGCGTGCGCGGCGGGATCGGCGGGCAACGCGTACTCGAGGGGCGCGGGGCCGGGCTTGGCGGCTTCGATGTAGCCGAGAAGCGTCGGCCACGCGCGGGCGACGGCATCGGCACCGTCGAGACGGAGGCTTTTCAGGAGCTTGTGCTTCCGGATGTCCCAGATCGCGAACTCGACCGAGGCGAGCTCACCGGCGGCGGTGGCGCGCACCGTACCGGAGATGGCGTAATCGATCGGTTCCTCCTTCTTGGGAAACAACTGGCTGATCTGCTCGGCGCGGAAGGCGCGCGGCAGGCGCAGGAGGTTTTTCTCCGGATCGAGACCGGTGAGCGCGACGGGCCGGTAGGCGGGGGCGAACCAGCACGCCTCGGCCAACGCGAACGGCAGGCCGCGGGCGAGCGCCGCGAGCGGGTGGTCGGCGGGCGCCATCTTGCCCTCGGCGAGGCCCTCCGCGACGAGGGCGAACGGCGCGACGGCGAGGTGGCGCACGCGGTGGTTCTTCGTGGGCAGGAGGTTCTCGCCCTGCTCGAGCCCGTAGATCCAGACGGGCTTGGAGATGTTGATCAGATTGATGTCGGGCGCGGCGGGGGCGCTCGGCGCCTCGGCGGGGGCCTGGGCGCGGAGCTCGAGGATCGCGCAGCGGAAGCCGTCGAGCCGGTCGCGCATCGAATACGTGGTGACGAGCGGCACGAGCAGGTCGAGCAGTTGCTGCGCGGCGACGGGGTTGCGGCGGTGGAGGTAGGCCTGGAGGAGGTTGAGGCCCGGAGGCAGGCCGTGGGCGGCGGGCTCGTAGCGCGGCGCTAGGAACTCGATGAGCGCATCGATGTGGCCGGTGGCGCCGAGGTCGCCGGAGATGCGGGTGAACGGCTCGGCGAGATCGATGTCGGTCGCGGCGATCTGCTCGTAGATTTGTAGGGCCGCGGGCAGGTCCTTTTTCTCCAACAGCGCACGCGCCTCGTCGAGCTGCGCAGGCACGTCGAGAGTGGTCGGCGCGAGCGGGATCGGCTCGCCCACGGGCTCGGTGGTGCCGAAGACGGCGGAGCCGAACGGCTCGGCCGCGGCGGGCGGCGGCGGGGAGTCGGCGCGCGACGGCGCGGGTTGGCGGGGAGCCGAGGGGGATTTCTGGCCGAAGAGCGAGGAGAAGAAGCCCACGCTTCGTGGCTAGTGCGGGGCGGGCGGCTGGCGAGGGCAATTTTCCGCGGGGTGGGCGCGGTGGCGATCGTTACGAACGCTTCGCAGGCGACCACTTGCGACGGCGCCGAGGAGGCTTTTCATGGGTGGGCATGAACGAGATCGGGCAGATCATCGCGCAGTTGGGGATGAGGCCGTTGCCGGGTGAGGGTGGGTGGTTCGCGCCGGTGTGGCGCAGCGGCGAACGCCTGCCGGATGTGGGCTGGCCCGAGCGGCCGGGGCGCGTGGCGGGGTCGTCGATCCTCTACCTGCTCGCGGGTGCGGAGTTTTCCGCGCTGCACCGTTTGCGCAGCGACGAGGTGTGGCATTTCCACGCGGGCGATGCGATCGAGCTGCTCCGGCTCGATCCGGCGAGCGGCGAGGGTGAGTGGGTCCGGCTCGGCCCGGCGGTGCTCGATGGCGACACGCCGCAGGTGGTGGTGCCGCGCGGGTTCTGGCAGGGCGCGCGGCTGGCGAGCGGCGGCCGCTGGGCGTTGCTTGGCTGCACGATGGCGCCCGGCTGGGACGACGCGGACTTCGAACTCGGGCGCCGCGCGGAGCTCACCGCGATGTGGCCGCAGTTCGCCGCCGACATCGCGGCGCTCACGCGCGGCGACGGCTGAGGATTTTGCGTTCGCGCGGGCGTTTGTGCCGTTGCACAAAGCGTCACCACCATGTCCGGCCAACGGCCCAAACTGCTCTCGCACCTGCTCGGCGTGCCCGGCGCGCTGAAGGTCTGGAAGTTGTTCTCCCACTCGCGCGCGCGGCTCAGCCTCGCCGACATGCGGCAGGACTATTCACTCGCCGGTCTCGCGGAGGGCGATGCGCCGGCGGACGATCCGTGGCCGCTGTGGGAGCGTTGGTTTTCCGAGACGGTGAAGGCGGGCATCCGCGAACCGAACGCAATGGTGGTGGCCACGGCCGACGCGACGGGGCGGCCGGCCTCGCGGCTGGTGTTGCTGAAGGGCGCGGACCGGCGTGGCTTCGTTTTCTTCACGAACTACGAGAGCGCGAAGGGCGCGGATCTTGCCGCCAACCCGCGCGCTTCGCTGCTGTTTCCGTGGCACGATCTGGAGCGGCAGGTGATCGTCAACGGCGCGGTCGAGAAGACGACGCGCGAGGAGACTGAGGCATATTTCCACGCGCGGCCGCTGGGCAACCAGATCGGCGCGTGGGCCTCGGCGCAGAGTCGCGTGCTCGCGGGACGGCCCGTCATCCGACGTCTCGATTGAAGCCCGCGCGGCTCGCCCGG
>DATGXA010000009.1:0-17327 GCA_035299125.1 Opitutaceae bacterium | reverse complement strand
CCGGGCGCGCCGGAAAATCGCCGAGCCAGAGCAGCACGCTGTGCCGCGGCGCGGCGCGCGCGATGAATTCCCACGGGATCGGCACTTCACTCGGCCCCTCGAGCGCCGGGGCCGGCCGGCCGAGCATTCCCGCAGCGAGGTGCATGATCTGGCTGCGGCCTCGGACGGGTTGCGTGAGGTGATGGCCGGTGGGCGTGACGTGCACGAGGCCGACGCGATCGCGATTGGCGGCGCCGAGCAACGCGACCAGTCCGGCGAGCTCCAGCAACGCCTCGCGTTTCGTCCGCCCCGCGGAGCCAAACTGGAGCGACGGCGAGTCCTCGAAGAGAATCAGGACGGTGACCTCGCGCTCCTCGACGAACTTCTTGCGGTAGGGCTCGCCGAGACGCGCGGTGACGTTCCAATCGATGTCGCGCACGTCGTCGCCGAACTCGTATTTCACGACTTGGTCGAACTCCATGCCGCGCCCGCGGAAGGTGGAGCGGTACTCGCCGCTGAGCACCGTCTCGACCGCATGCTTCACGCGCCATTCCAAGCGGCGCAAAGCCGAGAACGATTGCGGATTGCGGAGTGCGGATTGCGGATTGGCGGAGGAGGAAGTCACGATGGTTGCTCCGTTGAGTGTGGTCGCCGCGGTGTCGAAAAAAAGGGAATCAGTAACGCCTGCGCGCGGAGACAATCGTCGTCTGTGACCCAAAGCGCATTGGGACCGGACCAACCTTTGGGATCATAACTCGGCTGTTCGGGCTCTGTTCTCACCTCGAAAGAGATACCGTGCTGCCTCATGCATTCTGTCGCTGCTGCGATCTCATCCAACGAGAATGATCCGAAGTACATCCAACGATCGTCAGAGTCAGATTCCTCGTTCTCGTAACGTTGCATGACTTGGTCATTACGCCTCACGCTGCCGGGACCGGGACGGATTTGAGCAGGTCGCGAATGATGGCGTCGGGGGTGAGTTCCTCGGCTTCGGCTTCGTAGGTGAGACCGATGCGGTGGCGGAGGATGTCGGGCGCGAGCTCCTGCACCAGCGCGGGTGTCACGAATTCCTGGCCACGCATCCAAGCTAGGGCGCGGGCGGATTGGAGCAGCGCCAGCGAGGCGCGCGGCGACGCGCCGAAGGTGAGCTGGCGCTTCGCGCCGGCGGTCATCGGTGCTGAGCTATTGGTGACGGGCAGTGCGGGCGGAGTGCCGGGCGCGGCGGCGACTTGCTGGCCGGCGAGCACACGCGTCTGCCGCACGAGCGCGAGGATGTAGCCCTGCACCGCGGGCGCGGCGTGGATGGCGTCGACCTGTTTGCGCAGGCCGAGCAACTCCTCGCCGGTGGAGACCGGCTGCAACTCCGGCTGTGCGGTCACGGCGCCCCAGCGGTCGAGCATCGTGCGTTCCTCGGCAGCGTCGGGATAGTCGACGAGGAGTTTGAAGAGGAAGCGGTCGGTCTGCGCCTCGGGCAGCGGATAGGTGCCTTCCTGCTCGATCGGATTCTGCGTCGCCATGACGAAGAACGGCGCGGGCAACTTCAGCGAGCTGCCGCCGATCGTGACCTGCCGCTCCTGCATCGCCTCGAGCAGAGCGCTCTGGACCTTGGCGGGCGCGCGGTTGATCTCGTCGGCCAGCACGAGGTTGGCGAAGACCGGTCCCTTGTGGACGGTGAACTGGCCGTCGCGCGGCTGGAAAATCATCGTGCCGACGACATCGCTCGGCAACAGGTCGGGCGTGAACTGGATCCGCTCGAACTGCACGCCCAGCGCGCGGCCGAGGCTGCGCACGAGGAGCGTTTTCGCCAGTCCCGGCATGCCCTCGAGGAGCACGTGGCCGTTGGCGAGCAGGGCGACGAGGAGGCGCTCGACGACCTTGTCCTGACCGATGACGGCCTTGCCGATTTCGCTGCGCAGTTTGTGGGTCCAGGCTTGTCCGGGATTCATGCGTCTAGGGTGGCGGAGATTGGGGGAATTGACCGCGAAGGGAAACTTTAGTTTCACGAACAACGTGAACGCGGCCAACGAGTTCGACTTCCTGCACGACGCGGCGCTGGCCGCGCGGCTGGCGGCGCTCGGCGTGCGCATGGCCGACTGCGACGAACGCTTCATCCTCGGCAGCGGGCCGGGCGGCCAGAAGGTCAACAAAACCTCGTCGACCGTGCAGTTGCGGCACCGGCCGACTGGCGTGGAAGTGCGCATGCAGCGCGAACGCTCGCAGACTCGCAACCGCGAGCTTGCCTGGGCCGAACTCGCGCAGCGGCTCGAGGAGCGCAAACGCGCCGCGGCCGCCGAGGCGCGCGATGAGCGGGAGCTGGAGCGCCGGCGGAACCGTCAGCGCTCGCGCGCCCAGAAAGCGCGCATGCTCGCCGGCAAGAAGCACCGCGCGAAACGGAAGTCGGATCGCCGCGGCGGCTGGAACGATTAGCGCGGGGATTTGTCGCCGACGCTCCGCGCGGCTTGCCCAGCGCGGCGAGGTTGCTACCAAGGAGGGCGATGAATACCTCGCTCGTCCTGACGCTCGTCGGCGCGGATCGCCCCGGCTTGGTGGAATCGGTTGCCCAACTTGTCGCCGTCCACGGCGGAAACTGGCTCGAGAGCAGGATGGCGCGGCTCGGGGGGCAATTCGCCGGCATCGCGCGGGTGACCATCCCGACCGCGCGTGAAGCGCAGGTGCGCGCCGCGTTGGCCGCCTTGGCGGCGCAGGGCCTGAGTGTCGCGGTGGCGCAGGATCCGTCGCAGTTGCCGCCGGCGAAGAGCGGGCGCGCGGTGCGGCTGGAGTTGGTCGGTCAGGACAGGCCCGGGATCGTGCATCAGGTGACGCGGGTCCTCGCCGCGCATCGCGTGAACGTGGAGGAGCTCACCACGGAATGCGTGGAAGCGCCGATGGCCGGCGGCGTGTTGTTTCAGGCGGAGGCGGAATTGCTCGTCCCGGCGGGCGCCGACATGGCCGCGATCCGCGCCGATCTCGAAAAGATCGCGGCGGATCTGATGGTGGATATGCGTTTCGCGGAAGAGACGTGAGTACGCCCGGCGGCCGGTCCACATGTTTCACTCTACCGATGAGGGCGGAAGTGGGGCGCTGTGGCATAACCCGCCAGAGTCTTGATCTGCCCCGCCGGACCGAAAGTCTTGGCGGGTTTCGCGACGTGTGAAGCATCCGGACTAGGGTATTTCACCCGGGGGCCGAAATTTGCCGGGAGGCTGCGTGCCGCCTAGCTTCCGGCGATGTTTCACGTAGGCGAACGCCTTTCGCCGCTGCTTGACCGGACGAGCCTGAACTCGAGCCCCGATTCGGGCGCGGTCGGGGCGCCGGGGCGCGGCGTATCGGTGACTGAATCCGGCGTGCGGCAGCGTTACCCCGGAGCCGAAACAAATCCTCAGGACACAAACGACGACCCCGGCGTCATTGCCTACGAGGCGGCGGCGCAGAAGCTGGCGCAGGCGGCCGGAAACGAAAGCGCCACGCAGGATCCGGAAGTCGCGGCGACGATCGCGGAGATGAAGGCAACCGACACCGCGGTGCGGGCGCATGAAGCTGCGCACGTGATGGTCGGCGGCAGCTATGTGCGCGGCGGGGCGGACTTCTCGTACACGACCGGCCCCGACGGCAAACAGTACGCGGTCGGCGGCGAGGTCTCGATCGACACCTCGGCGGAAGGTGATCCGGAGGCGACGATCCGGAAAATGGCGACGGTCCGTGCGGCGGCGCTGGCGCCGGCGGACCCCTCGGCACAGGACCGCGCGGTGGCGGCGGCCGCGGCGCAGGCGATGGCCGCGGCACAGGCGCAGCTTCGCGAAGCGCGAGCCGCGGAAGCCGTCGACACCGAGGAAACGGAAACCGGGGTCGCGCAGCCCGGCGCTCCGAAAACCGCCGGCGCTCCGGAAGTGACGGAGCCGGCGGGCAGCGCGAGCACCCCGGCGCGAGGTCTGCGGTCGTTGGTCGTTGCGACCTATGCGACAGCGAACCAACCGTCGCCCGAGCCGACATTTCTCGCCGCAGCGTGAGCGGCAAGACGCGGGATCATTCCCATTTGCGGTCGAGCTGTGCCGCGTGAAAGCGGATCGTGCGTTGGTGCGCGGCGATGCCGACATCGTCGGCGGTCTCGATGAGAGTCGTGAGCGCGAGTTGCAGCGCTTCGGCGTGCCGGCCGAGGTTGTGGAGCGTCATCGCGAGAAACACCTCGAACTCCCGTTGGTCGGGAAACTGGAGCCGGCCTTGTTGGAGCACCTCTTCGGCGCGCGCGTACTCGCCGAGACACCGGAGCGAGGAACCGAGCCCGAGAAACGCAGCGGAAAGCTCGTGCGGCTCGAGGCCGAGCGCGATCGCGCGTTCATAGGCGCCGGCAGCCTCGCGATGTCGCCCCAGCATCTCGCACGTCCAGCCGATCTGCTGGAGAATCTCCGGGGTGTTCGGAAAACGTGTCTCCAGCGCCCGGAGCCGCGGAAGCAACGCCGCCACCGCGCCGCCGTGGCGCGCACCGACGATCGCGTCGAGCTCGGGTTTCCAGTCGGGAAGTGGCGCGGTGGAGTCGTGCATCGGCTGAATCGAGAAGACGGAGCCGCGCGGGCGCAATGCCGGAGCGATCAGCCGCGAGTGCGCGCCGCTGCGAGGGCGGTGCGGAGTTCCTGCGCGGCTGCGCGGGGATCGGGGGCGGCGCAAATCGCCGAGACGAGCGCCACGCCGTCGGCCCCCGCCGCGATGGTGCGCGCGAGGTTGCCGAGGTTGATGCCGCCGATCGCCACGACCGGGCACGCGAGTCGGCGGCGGATCGCAGAGAACTCCGCTTCGCCGAGCGCGGGCGCAGCGTCGGTCTTCGTGCCGGTTGGAAAGAGCGGGCCGAGGCCGACGTAGTCGACGGAAGCGTCGACCGTGGCGAGTTGGTCGGCGTTGGTGACCGAGAGACCGATGATCGCACGCGGGCCGAGAACGGCGCGTGCCGCGGGGGGCGGGAGATCATCTTGGCCAATGTGCACGCCGTCGGCGCCGATGGCGTGGGCGACGTCGATGCGATCGTTCACGAGGAGTGGCACGCCGAGCGGCTGGAGCAGCGCGAGCAACGCGCGACCGGTTTCCGCCAGCGCGCGGGCCGAGGCGGCCTTGTCGCGCAACTGCACGATCGTCACTCCGCCGGCGACCGCAGCGCGGACGGTCTCGATCAGGCCGCGGCGAGCGGTCATCTCCGGATCGGTGACGAGGTAGAGCGAGAGGTCGAAGCGCGGCGGCATCGTCGCGAGCGTGGAGCATCGCCGCGCGCGGCGAAAGTTTTCCCTTCACGCGTCGCCGGCCGCGCGCAAGAACTACGTCCATGCCGACCGCCCTCGCCATCTGCGGCAGTCCCCGCCGCAACGGAAACACGGAAACGCTGCTGCGCCGGTGTCTCGACCGGCTCGCGGCCCAAGGAGTGAAAGGAGAGCTGGAGCTCCTCGCCGGGAAGACGATCCACGGTTGTGCGGCGTGCGGCGGCTGCCGCGAGTCCAAGGACGAGAGTTGCCCCGGTCAGGCGGGCGACGATTTCGGGCCGCTCTTCGAGAAGATGGTGCGCGCCGACATCGTCGTCGTGGGATCGCCCGTGTACTTCGGCTCGGCGACGCCCGAGCTGATGGCGCTGCTCGATCGGGCGGGTTACGTCTCGCGCTCCAACGGCCACCTGTTCTCGCGCAAGATCGGCGGGCCGATCGCGGTGGCGCGGCGCGCCGGGCACAATTTCACCTATGCGCAGTTGATGTTCTGGTACACGATCAACGACATGATCGTGCCGGGCTCGACCTACTGGCCCGTGGCGCTCGCGCGCGATCCGGGCGCCGTGAACGAAGATGCCGAGGGCCTCGCGACGGTCGACCGGTTCGCCGACAACCTCGCGTGGCGCGCCGGGAAGTTGTGCTGAGCCGCTGCGAGGACGGCTGTGGACCAGCGATTCCGCAGTGCCGAGGCAGGGGCGGACTTCACGTCCCGCCGTACTGAGCCGGCGAAGCAGACCAGGCGGAGCGGTCGCGGACGCGCAGCGACCTCACCGCAGACGTGGTCGCTGCGCGTGTAGTCGGCACGGCGGCGCGGGCGAGCGGGCCCGTGAATCAGCCGACGATCGTCAGACGGCGCGCGATGGTGGCGGCATCGAGGCGATGGAGCGCGTCGAGCAGATGCAGCTGGAGCGAGCCGGGGCCAGGGCTCTGCTCCGCGGCGATCTCTCCGGCGAGCGCGAGGAAACTGAGCCCGCTTGCGACTGCGATGAGTCGATCCGGCTCCACGGCCAGCGCAGCGCCGATGAGCGCGGTCGCTGTGCAGCCGAGACCGGTAACGCGAGCCATCAGCGGATGGCCGTTCCCCAGGGCGATCGTCTGCGCGCCGTCGGTCACGTAGTCGACCGGTCCGGTGACGGCGACGATCGCACCGGTGCTCTGCGCGAGTTCGCGCGCTGGCGTGAGCGCATCGGCCGAATCGCGGGTCGAATCGACGCCCTTCGTCTTTTCGGCGGTGGCGCCGGCGAGGACGAGGATTTCCGAGGCATTGCCGCGGATGCAGGCGGGCCGCTGCCGCGCGAGGTCGGCCGCAGTCTCGGTGCGCAGGGTCGTGGCGCCGGCGCCCACGGGATCCAGAATCCAAGGGATGTTGCGCGCGTTGGCGGCATCGGCGGCTTTCTGCATGGCGCGAATCCAAGGAGTGGAGAGCGTGCCGATGTTCACCACGAGCGCCTGCGAGAGGGCGACGAACTCCTCGACCTCCTCGATGGCGTGGACCATCGCGGGCGAGGCGCCGAGCGCGAGCAGGGCGTTGGCCGTGTTGTTCATCACGACATAGTTCGTGATGTTGTGCACGAGCGGGGAGCGCGCGCGCACGGCGGCGAGGACGGCGGAGCAACGGGCGGCGGAGAACATGGGTGCGTTCGTAGCCCCGGCCGCCGCGCACGGGCGAGGAGGAAAAACGCCGCCGGTCGAGCGGGGGACCGACCGGCGGCGTGAGATCATTGCGCGGGAGTGGCCGACTCCTGCCGGATGAGCCGCTTGAGCTCGATCATGCGTAGCTCGCGTCCGACAAAGGCTCGGTTGATCCGCTCGAGTTCGCGGTTCTTCGCCTCGAGTTCGAGGGTGCGCTGGCGCACGCGTTCCTCGAGTTCGACGGTGAGTCGACGCAGCTCCTCCTCGGCGCGCTTGCGATCGCCGATGTCACGGAAAAGCGCGAGGAGGACGGGGCTGTCCCCAAGCGCAATACGCGAGACGCGCACGTGGACCGGCACGGTCGAGCCGTCGCCGCGCGCGACCACGCACTCCCAGCTTTCGGGTATGGGGCCGGCGGGGAGGGTGGCTCCCGCGGCACGCAAAGGGTGGAATTCGGCGCTGGGTGGCCCGAGGAGTTCGGGGCGCGGGCGACCGAAGAGCACCTCGGCCTGGACGTTGGCGTCGAGGATCTCCTCCGTATCCGCGGCGACGAGCAGAGCGGCGTCGCTCATGCTCTGAAAGAGGTGGCGGTACTTGTTCTCCGAAAGGCGCGCCTGGGCCTCGGCCTCGCGGTGGCGGCGGCGCTCGATGGCGTCGCGCAGCTCGCGCTCGATCGCGGGCACGAGGCGGGCGAGTTTGCCTTTCATGACGTAGTCCTGCGCGCCGGCCTTCATGGCGGCGACGGCGTTTTCCTCGCCCATCACGCCCGAGACGTAGATGAACGGGATGTCGCGCCCATGGGCGCGCACGATCTTCAGCGCCTCCTCGCCGCTGAAGTGCGGCAGCGAGAAATCGCTGAGGACGAGCTCCCAACCGCCTTCGGCGAGGAGCGCGGTCAACTCGTCCGCCGTCTCGACACGTTGCGCCACGACCGTGTAGCCGCCGCGGCGCAGTTCGTGCTGGAGCAGCAGCGCGTCGTTCTCGGAGTCCTCGACGACGATGACGTGGAGGGACTTGCTCATGGCGCGGTGGAGGACTCCGGCGGCGGCTCGTTCAGGATGAGCCAGTAGAGGCCGAGCTGACTGAGGGCGGAGCAGAACTGGTCGAACTCGACCGGCTTGCGGATATAGCTGTTGGCCCCCAGATCGTAACTACGGAGGATATCCTGCTCCTCCTTCGACGTGGTCAGTATCACCACGGGCTGGCGGTGGAGCGCGGGATCGGCACGGATCTGCCGGAGCACCTCGATGCCATCGAGCTTCGGCAGCTTGAGATCGAGCAGCACGACGGCGGGAAGCAGCGGCGCCTGATTCGGCCCGGGGTGGGCGGCGGCACGCAGGAAGCGCATGGCCTCCTCGCCGTCGTTAACGACCACGAGCGGATTCGTGATGTTGTTACGCTGCAGTGCGCGTTTGGTGAGCCGGACATCGTCGTCGCGATCCTCGACAAGTAGGATGGGGCGTTTGGTCATTGTGGGGCGGAGGGTTGATCGGGGATGGTGAAGTAGAACGTGGCGCCCTCACCGGGCCGGCTGTCGGCCCAGATGTGGCCGCCATGGCGGTGGATAATGCGCTGCACGGTGGCTAGGCCGATGCCGGTGCCGGGAAACTCGGCGGTGGTGTGGTAACGCTGGAAGGCGCCGAACAGATTCTTCGCGTGGCTCATGTCAAACCCGGCGCCATTGTCGCGCACCAGGAAGGTGGACGCGGGATGCGCCGGAGCGCGGTCGAACTCGATGCGGGCGAGAGGCCGGCCGCCGGTGAACTTGCAGGCGTTGCCGAGGAGGTTTTCGAGGGCGATCCGCAGGAGCCGGGCGTCACCTTTGGCGCGGAGATCCGGGGCGACGAGGAACTCGAATTCGCGCTCCCGGTACTGGCGCTGCAACTCGGCGAAGACGGACTTGGCCAACGCGGTGAGGTCCACCGTCGCGCGGCGCATCTCGTCGCGTGAGACGCGTGAGAGATTGAGTAGGTCGTCGATCAGGAGACCCATCTGCTGGCTCGCGGCGCGTATGCGGTTGAGGCTGTCCTTTCCCTCATCGTCGAGGCGGTCGGAGTAGTCCTCGAGCAGCACGCGGCTGAAGCCGTCCATGCTGCGGAGCGGAGCGCGGAGGTCGTGCGAGACCGAGTAGCTGAAGGCCTCGAGTTCCTTCACAGCGGTCGAGAGCTGGATGGTGCGCTCGGCGACGCGCTGTTCGAGTTGTTGGTTGAGGACGCGGAGAGCCTCGGCGGCCTGGGCGCGTTCGCGGGTGCGTTCGCGTTCGGCTTCGAGTTCGCGTTCGCGCTGGAGGCGGCGCGTCCGGGAGACGGCGACGGTACCGCCGACTCCGCCGGCGCAGCCGAGAACCGCGAGCACGACGAGGCCTTTGAACCAGAAGGTGCGCCACCAAGGCGGGACGATCGTGAGCTCAAGAGAGGCGCCGGTGTCATTCCAGATGCCGCTGCCGTTGGCGGCTTTCACGAGGAGCCGGTAGCGGCCGGGGTCGAGGTTGGTGAACGTCGCGCGCCGGTCGGGGCCGGGCGTGCGCCAAGTGTCGTCGAAGCCTTCGAGCTTGAACCGGTACTGGACGCGTGCCGGGGAGCGGAAGGAGAGGGCGGCAAACTGGAAGCTGACGACGGACAACTCCGCGGGCAGCGACAGTTCCTGGGTTTCGGAGATGCTCTGGGAAAGCGGCGATCCGGGGCGCGCGGGAAGAACCCATTCATCGAATACCTGGAGCCCGGTGAAGGCCACGACCGGCGGACGGGCGTCGATCCGCACGGCGCGAGGGTCGAACCGAACGAAGCCGCGTGCGGTGCCGAAGAGAAAATCGCCGCAGGTGATGCGGGTGCGCCCGTGGGGCGTGAAGAGATTGTCCGGCAAGCCGTTGCTTTCGTCGAACACGCGGACGTTGGACGTGCGCGGGTCGAACCGGATGAGACCGCGGTTGGAGCCGATCCAAAGCGCGCCATCATCGGCCCGCAGCATGCCGCGCAGGATGTCGCTGGGGAAACCATCGGTGGTGCGGAAGTTTTCGCAGGTGCCGGTGCGCGGATCGAGGCGGTAGAGTCCGCCGCCTTCGGAGGTTGCCCAGATGCGGCCATCCTGATCGTCGAGGAGATCGAAAACCCAGTGGTTGCCGAGCAAGGGCGGACCGCCGGCGGCGCCTTGATAGCGGTCCCAGTCGCGGGTGCGTGCGTTCCAACGCGCCAAGCCTTTGGGGGTGCCAACCCAGAGATCGCCATTTTGCGCAACCAGGAGCGCGGAGACGATATCGTCGTTCAGGCTGCGCGGATCGGCGGGATTGTGGCGGTGATGCTCGAACGTGTCGGTGGCGGGATCGTACTGGTCGAGCCCGCCGCCGATCGTGGCGATCCAGAGGCGCTGCGAATGATCCTCGGCCAACAGCCAAATGTGCGCCGGGACGAGCGAATCGGCCCGTGCGGGATTGTGTTGGTAACGCTGAAAATCGCCAGTGGCGGTGCGATAGCGGGCCAAGCCGCCGTCCCACGTACCGACCCAGAGGTCGCCGCGGCCGTCGCGGAGCACGCTCAGAACAGCGTTTCCGCCGATGCTGTGGGGATCGTTCGGATCATGGCGGAAGGCGGTCCACTGTTTCGTCGCGGCGCGCCAGAGATTGAGGCCGCCGTTGTCGGTGCCGACCCAGAGGTCTCCACAGTTGTCGTGCCAGAAGGAGAGGACGTGCGCGTCGGACAACGTATTCGGTTCGTCGGGCGCGCGGCCAAACACCTGAAAACCGCCGGCGATTCGATCGGCGTGGCTCACGCCGGAGGGGAAATGGCCGACCCAGAGATCGCCATCACGGTCCTCGAAGAGGGCCCGGACCGTGTTGCTGGCGAGGGTGTTGAACTGAAACTCCGAGTGGTTGTGGCGGACGAAGCGGCGAGTCACCGGGTCCACGCGACAGAGACCGCCGCCTGCGGTGCCAGCCCAGACGACGCCATCGCGATCGACGATGACGCTGCTGGCCGCCCGGCTCGAAGGTTTCGCCGCCTCATCCTGTCGGATCGGGATGCATTCGAAGGACAGGGCGGAGCGATCGTAGCGACAGAGCCCGTCGCTTGTGCCGAGCCAGAGGTTCCCGATGGAATCCTCGGCGATCGAAAACACGTTGTGGTTGGTGGCCCCGGTCTGCGCGCCTACGTCGTGGACGAACTGGCGAAACTCGTTCGTCCGCGGATCGAAACGCACCACGCCCAACGAATCGGTGCCGATCCAGATCATTCCAAAACGATCGCGCAGGAGGCATTGGATCCATGGCGCGGAGGCCGAAGCCGAGAGCCCGATCAGACCGGGGACACGCGCGCATTTGCCGGTGCGTTGATCGAGGCGGTTGAGACCTCCGCGGCGAGTGCCGACCCAGATCGTGCCGTCCGTATCGGCGGCGAGACTGGTGATCGAATCGTCGCTGAGGCCGTTCGGATCGGCGGGATCGTGGCGGACGTGGCTGAAACGCTCTGTGGTGCGGTGCCAATGGTCTAGTCCGTCGTCGGTGGCGACCCAGAGATCGCCTTCCTGATCCTCCTGAAGGGCGAATACGCTGGGGTTGGAAAGGCTCGTCGGGTCGGCCGGATCGGGCCGGAAGACGCGAAATTCCTGGCCGTCAAAACGGGCGAGCCCGTCGGCAGTGCCGAACCAGAGGAATCCGCGCGAGTCCTGGATGATGCAGTAGACGATAGCCGAGGGCAGACCGGAGGTCTCGTCAAGCCGACGGAAGTGCACGCGGTCGTCGGTCGGAGCGGCACGCAGCGGAAGCGCGCAGCACAAGACCGCGATCAAGAGGGCTTGGGCGAACCTCGGAGGTCTGTGGGTTATCGACGTGCGATCCATTGCAGCGCGGGTCGGTCGCGGCTCAGAACGAGGTGCCGAGTTCGAGACGCGCGCTGCAACCCGGGGCCCAAAGCAAACCATAGCGGCTTTGGTCATCGAGCACGTTGTCGACGTTCAGCTGCACGTGACCGCGGCGCCGGCCGAGCGCGAATTCGTAGCGCGCGAAGAGGTTCACCATCGTGCGCGTGCGGGTGTAGAGAACGAGCGGCTCGCCGTCGCTGTCCTTCAACGCGTCGCCGGCATGGGTGAACCCGCTGGCGTACTCCTGCGGGCCGGTGCGGACCACGCCGCCGCCGATCTTGAGATTTTTCAGGCCGAGCACGGTGAGGCGCAGGCTGGTGAACACGCTCCACGACCACTTCGGATAGTCCATGCCTTGGGCGCCGGGGTGGATCAGTCCTTTGAACGAGAACGTGGAGGTGCGCCCTTCGTCGGTGTACTGCTCGTTGGGCGCGTAGTAGCCGGAAAGTCCCCACTGCCCGTTGGGGAACATCCAGGGCGCCCAGCGATCGGCAGTCTGACCGGGATAGTCGGGGAACTGACCGAGCGAGAGGATCGTGTGGTCGTTCTTCTCGAAGCTCACGAGGATCTGCCAGTCGTCGACAGGGGTGATGATGAGCTGGCCGTCCCAACCGGTGTTGCGGTCGGACTCGGGTGCGCTGAGAGCGGGTGAGTTGGCGAAGGAGTTGGTATCCTGGGCGGCGCTGTTGTAGCCGGTGGAGGCGGGCGCGCTGTTGAAGAACCAACCGGGCCAGTTGTCGCTGCCGGGGTGGGCGAGACCGGCGGCGCGGAAATAGCCGTAGAGCGCATCCATGTAGGCGGCGCCCTGCGCGGTGCTGGCGTTGAGGGTGATGATGGCGTTCGACGGTCCGCCAGCGGCGACGAGCGAGGCAAAGGCGGCCTCGTCGATCGCGTGGCCCGAGCGGTCCCAGTAGGAGACCGCGCCGGCGGCCTTCGCGGCGGTCCACGTGGTTTGGATCGTGGTACGCAGACCGTTGAGCCCGTCGGTCTGGTAGCTGCGCAATCCCTCGGCGGTCGCGCTCGAACCGGCGGCGCCGGCGGGGACGGCGGTGAGACCGGAGAGGTCGCCCCAGTAGGCGTAGTTGTTGTTCCACTGGATGAGCGGCACGAGGTTGCCGCTGTTGTCGGTGTACCGATAGACCTGCGCCGCGTCGGGGTTGAGATCGGTGAGATTGTAGACGACCGGCTTGTCGGGATCGAAGTTGCGCACGGCGGTCTGCGGGCCCCACCAGAAGCTGGCGTTGGGCTGACCGCGTCGCGTGATGCGGTAACGCGAAACGGTGCCGGAGACGCGGCCGTCGAGCAGGTCGAACTTCACGCCGCACTCGAGGTTCACGGCTTTCACGGCGTCCATCGGCGTGCCGGTGAGATCGCGCGCGCCGGTGAAGTTCGGCGTGAGGCCCTCGGCGCGGAGGGCGTAGAGCGAAACCGTCTTGTGCAGCGCGAGGCTCGCGCCGATTTGCGTGGTCGTGTAGCTCTTGCGCGGGGGCGACGCGGAGCTGGTTGCGACCGGATCGACCAAACCGTCGGCGTAGCGATAGCCGACCTGGTCGGTGGAAACACCGTCGCGGTCGCGCCGGATGCCGCCCAGAAGCGTGAGTTTGCCTTTGAGAAAGCGCCCTTGATAGGCGGCGAAGACGCCGGTCTCGGTTGCGAGCACTTCGTTGCGTTGACGCAGCCGCTGGGGAAGGGAGGCGGAGCCGTCGCCCTGCGTGTCGAAACGGAAGGGCGTGGGATCGGCGACGCTCTTCCAGTTGTAGACACCGGCGGCGGAATCAAGGGCGCGGCGCCGGCCGGTCGTGTGATCGCGCTCCGTGGAGACGCCAGCCAGGAGGCTGTTGTCGATCGTGAGCCACGGCCGGCTTTCGAGGAGTTTGAACCGGTAGCTCAGCTCCGCGCGCGCCTGATCGACGCCGGTGACGGTGCGGTTGTCGTCCCAACTGTAGGCGACGATCGAATGTGCCACGGGCGCGGCGGCCCAATTGGCGTCGGTATCGCCGCGGGAGGCGTCGAGCGGCACCGGGTAGAGCGTGGCCCAGAGGGCGATGGGGCCGATGTTGTTGCCCACCGAAGCGGTGATGTCGCGGCGATCGAACGTGGCATCCGAACGGTTGTAGGCGACAAGCAGATCGAGGCCTTCGGCGAGGTGCTGCGTGGCCTTGAGCTCGAGGTTGAACTGGCGCGTGTCCAGATAGGTGTCCGGTCCCGACCAACGCACGGTGCGAAGGTCCTCGCCGGGGAAGGCGATGAAACCGGCGTGTTCCATGGCACCGCGGTTGCCGAGGACATCGGCCCGGGCGCGGATGCTCTGGAATCCGATGCCGGAGGAATCGCTGCGCCCGTACTCGGCATCGACCGTGAGCTCGGTGCCGTGCCAAGGCCGATAGGTGAAGATTGAGCCGAGTGCTAGTTTGTCGAGTTCGTAGAAATCGGTGTAGTCGCCGCTCTGTTGTGCGGCGGCGGTGAAGCGATAGCCGGCCTTGCCCGAAGCGAACGGGCCGGTGGTGTCGACCGTGCCGCGCACGAGGCCGTGGCTGCCGAAGGTGAACGTGGCGGCGGTGGCGGTGGTGGCGGCGGGCGACTTCGGGATGTAGTTCACCACGCCGCCGAAATTGCCGGTGCCGTAGAGCAGTGCGGAGGGGCCGCGCACGACTTCCACGCGCTCGATGTTGATCGAGTCGGTGAAGACTTTGCGCCGGAAGCCGTCGCGCAGGGCGTTCGCGGTGGTGAAGCCGCGCAGGACGATCGTCGTGTCACTCGGGTCGGCGGTCCGCATCTCCGGGTTGTTCACGCCACCGGGGCCTTCGTACTGAGCGAAGCCGTTGCCGGCATAGTCGTTCTGCGATCGGAGCTGCACGCCCGCGCTGTAGCGAAGCGCCTCGCGCAACGTGGTCGCGCCGGTGTCGCGGATGAAATCGGCGGTGATCACCTCGAGCGCGAGCGCGGTGTCCTTGATGGCGGAATCGAGCCGGGTGCCGGTGGTGACGTTGGTCGCCTTGTACCCACGATCCCGATCAGTCGAGACTGTGAACGGGTTGAGCACGACGAGTTCGGCGGCTTCGACGGAAGAATCATCCGCGGCGGCCGCCGCGGCGTTCGACTGGTTTTCGAGCGCCTGCGCAAACAGGCGCGATCCGAGCAGGGACGCCGTCGTCAGCAAGGCAACGGCCAAGCGAGAGCATTCGCGGTGGGACATGCGAGGGAGCGCGCAAGGCGCGGGGTGAGGCTTGTGGGGCTTCGGCGGTCGCCCGGTACGGGGCTCCGCGATGCTGGCCTTGGAACGTAATTCCCCATGAGGGACTGTCAAAGGTTGTATCAGAGGTGTCGCATCGTTCCGGGCGGACCCGCGACGCAGGGGCAGGCGCGGTGCACGCCTACTTGGGCGCGATTCGCCTCACGGCGAACGCCATCCTGGCTCCACAGTCGGGCCGTACTCCGTAATTGTATCCGGGAGCCAGAGCCGGATCAAAGGCGTAGCCGTCGCCCTTCGGATCGAAACACTCGGCGGCAGTCTTGAGCTCGGCGAGCGCTTCGCCGAACCGGCTGGGGTCCGCGAGGGGGCCGCTGCAGAACTCCACCATATCGCAGGCCGGCAGCTCACAGACCACATAGTCGGCGGGGACCGCATTGCCGGGATGAGCAGCCAGCTCGACTCCGGCCGCGCAGGTCGGACTGCCAGTCCCCGGGACGAACCGCAGGATGGCCGGGGCATCGAGCACGCCCGACAGGTTCGTGAGCTCCGTTTCCCAATCGCAGCCTTTCTCGGCACAAAAGCTCCAGTAATCGGTGGCGGTCCCCGAAGGGAGGTACACCAAGTAACGTGAAGGCCGATTTACGTATCTGATCTCCGTCTTTGCCATGATGCTCGTTGAACTGGGTGAACCGGGACGCGGTTTCGAACCAATTGTGCGCCTCAGCCGGCGGCCGTGGTTGCGACCGCTCGGCGGTGGTCTGCCACCGGATTGCCTCAGCCGCCGTCCTGCTGCTTGCCGGCAAGCGTCTGCCGAAGCTGGAGACATAGCTCGTGCGCCTCCGACTCGAACTTCTTGATGTTGAAGCTGGGGAACACCCGCGCGCGCAGCGCCTGCCACGCGACGGTCTCCTCGAGCGAGGGCGCGGTGTCCTTCACCGTGTCGCCGCAGAAGCCGACGTGGTTGTAGAGGCAGAGATCACGCGCGAGGGAAACGACGCCGGCGAGCTCGAGATGATCGCCGGCTTTCTCGGGGCTCTCCGTCCAGCGAATCACGCTGCAGAACGGAGCGGGCAAACCCTGTTTCAGGGCGAAACGCTCGCCGATCTCCCGCGTCGTGCAGCCGAGGTACTTTCGCTCGGCCACGTGCAGCGCGACCTTGTGCTCGCGGGCGTAGTTCACGATGGCGGGGAAGGCGAACGGGAAGAGTTTCAGCAGCAGGAGTTTTCCGAGATCCTGCAGCAACCCGGCGGTGTAGGCGCGGCTGATGAGCGACTCGAACTCCAGATAACGCGCCGTGAACTGCGCCAACCGCGCGACACCCATCTGGAACGTCCAGAACTGCACCCACGAGATCGGTGGCACGTGCATGTGGCGCGCGGGAATCGTCGGCATGGTCTTCGCGAGCGCGCTGAGTTTGAGGTTGCCGAGCAGCCCCACGGCGGTGCGCGGATCGTCGATGACGGTCATCTCGTCATGCTGGAGGTGGTTTGCGGCGATGATGACCTGGGCGATCAGTGCCGGATCTTTGGCGACGAGGTCGTTGATCTGGTTGAGATTCGCAGCGGTGCGGTCGGCCGTCATCTGGAACGCCGCGGCGACCGAGTCGATGGCGGGGCAGGCGGGGAGGGCCTCGGCTTGGAGCAGCACTTCCTCGCCGGAGATCATCGGGCCGCTGTGGTCGACATCGGCGTTCATCCAAAGCGCACGGGCTTCGCTCTCGCGTTGCGCCTCCTTCTCCTCCTCCGACATCGCGCCCGCGGGGACGCGTTTCGGGTCGAGGTGGAGAAGGATGAGCTCGCGCGCGTACACGAGATCGTCACCGCAACGTTTGAAGGAACCCCAGTCGGCCTGCGTCGCGTGGTCCTTGAGTGCGGCCATGTACTCGACCACGCCCCAGACGCCGGAGGCCTCGGCTTTCTCGGCGATCGCATCGATACGCGCATGCACCTGCGGCGGGTTGCGCGAGGTGACGCAACCATCGAAAAATTCGCGGCTCTTCTCGAGCGAGTCGGCGAGATCCTGGCGCATCGCGCGGAGGTCCGCAGGGGTGTAGCTCATCTGCGCGCAGAACGACTTCTCCTCCTCGAACTGCAGGTTCCGCCACGGGTTCGCGCACGCCTTCAGGACCTCGCGGAAGATGTGTTCGTCGTTGTACGGTTTGATCAGGTAGTTCTGCACCTTCAGTTGGAGCACCTTCCGCACGACGGCGTGGTCGCCCACGGCGGTGTAGACGATCACCGGGATCTGCTTGAGGAAGGGATCGTCGCGCAGGCGCTGGAGGAAATCGGTGCCCTTCTCTCCCTTCAGCTCCAGCTCGAGAAACACGAGATCGACGTTCACCCGCTCGCGGAGCAACTGCCACGCCTCGGCGGAGGTCGTGGCCGCCACGACCTCCGCCGAGGCGTGGCAGTTGCTGCGCGAGCGGGGGA
>DATGXA010000008.1:0-22384 GCA_035299125.1 Opitutaceae bacterium | reverse complement strand
ACATGCCGCCATTCTGCCGGAAACGGACTCTTCGCGCCTGTGGCAGAGGTCATGCCACGAGGTCACGGTCGCCATGACCACGCCTGAGGCGTCGGTACGCGGCCGCCGTGCCGCGACTCACTCCGTCAGACGAAAGGGAATCACGAAGCGTCCGGCCCGGCCGATCGGCGCGAGCCCGGTCGCCGCCACGCGCGCAAAGGCATCGAGGACGGAGCGGTCGAAATCGGCGTTGCCCGAGCTCTTGGTGAGCTGAGCGCCCGAGATCGCGCCGTTCGCCGCAAGGTCGAATTGCACCGACGCCGTGCAGCGCTCCGGCACACTTCCCGGCATCCGGTGCGCGGCGGCCAGCGCCGTGCGCAACCGGTCGAAGCCGGAATCGTCGGCCACATCCCTCGCCGGACCAGGCTGCGAGCCACGGCCCTGCTCGGCGCCGTCGAGCAACTCCCGCACGATCGAGGAAGCGTCGACCTGCGGAATGGGCGCGGCGGGCACTGCGGTCGGATTCAACGGCCCACCGTTTCGCGGAGCCGGCTTCGCGGTATCCGGGCGTGATGGCTTCGCCACCGAAGCGCGCTCGTCTCGCGGCGCCGCAACCGGCGCGGGCAGGACGAGCGGGGTCGCTTTCGGGATCGTCACCCGAATCCGCGGCATGGACACAACCGGCCCCGGCACAGCATCGTTCTTCGGCGAGAGATGGATCTGGTCGCCGGGAAAGAGCACGAACACCGGAGGCTCGCTCCGGGTTTTCGCAACCCGCCAAGCCAAGCCGACAACCACGGCGAGAACCGCCGCATGAAACGACGCCGAAAGGAAGAACGCTCCGGGAGAACTCGCCCGCATCATGTCGGCGAGAACACCACAGCGGGCCGCGGTCGGCAAACCCGAAGGCGGGCGCATGTCGCGTCCGCGACTTCGGTTGGGCTCGGCTCAGCCCTGCTCGACGCGGGTCTTCAGGAATGCGAGCACGTCCTGGAACTTGCTCTGATTGCTCGCGTCGGCGCTGACGAGATTCTCGTGCGCCTCGAGCACCATCCGTGCGTTCTCCAGCTCGGAACGCGGCACGGTGCAGACCAGCGCCTGTCCGGCGCTGCGGTCCGCGGCCGGTTCCGCGTCGCCGGTGTCGACGGTCATCAGCCGGTGCAGGCCGAGGTTGCGCAGCAGCTCGAGATTCCGCGGCCCGACGCGCGAGACGATGAGCGATCCCGGCGGCGAGAGTTTGCGGAGCTCGAGCGCCGCGCCCGCCAGCACGCCGAGGAACGTGCTGTCCATGCTGGCGCACTGGCGGAAATCGACGACGAACTTCGTCTTCCCCTGCTTGATCATCTCGGAGAAGAAATCGCGCAGGCACGAGCAGTTCATGAACGACGCGCGGCCATCGATCTTGATCAGGACGGGACTGGCGAACGCATCGACCAGGAACACGGGCTTGGCGGCGGTTTCCGGCATGGGAGGAAGGCGGGGGCGGGCTATGGGCGTGGGACTTGGGCTAGGAATCGGGCATTCTCAGCCGCGCTTGAGGATTTCGCGCAGCACATAGGGGAGAATCCCTCCGTGCTGGTAGTACTCGATTTCGATCGGAGTATCGATGCGGCAGCGCACCGCGACCTCCTCGACCGAGCCGTTCTTCCGCGTGATCCGCAGAGTGAGATCCTGCTGCGGCTTCAACGTCGGCGAGAGACCGACAACATCGTACGTCTCGGTACCGTCGAGCTTCAGCGTCTGCGCGGTGGTGCCCTCCTTGAACTGCAGCGGGAGCACACCCATGCCAACGAGGTTCGAGCGGTGGATGCGTTCGAAGCTTTGCGCGACGACGACCTTCACGCCGAGGAGGTTGGTGCCCTTCGCCGCCCAGTCGCGCGACGAGCCGGTACCGTATTCCTGGCCGGCGACGACGATCAGCGGCGTGCCGCGCTTCTTGTACTCCATCGCGGCGTCGTAGATCGACGTCTTCGTGCCCTCGGGCTGGAGCAGTGTGTCGCCGCCCTCCGCGCCGCTCAGCATGAGGTTTTTGATACGGACGTTGGCGAACGTGCCGCGAGTCATGATGCGGTCGTTGCCGCGGCGCGAGCCGTAGGAATTGAAGTCCTCGAACGCGACGCCGTTCTCGACCAGGAAGCGGCCCGCCGGGGAGCTCTTCTTGATCGCGCCGGCCGGGGAGATGTGGTCGGTCGTGACCGAGTCGCCGAAGATGCCGAGGGCGCGCGCGCCCTTGATCTCACCGATCGTGCCGGCGCCGAGGCCGAAGTCCGTGAAGAACGGCGGCTCCTGGATGTAGGTCGACTGGCGGTCCCACTCGTAGACGTTGCCGGTCGAGGCCGGGATCTCGTTCCACTTCGGGTTCTGCGCGGCGAAATCGGTGTAGAGCTTGCGGAACACCTCGGGCTTGAGCGCGGCCTGCATCTGGTCGCGGACTTCCTGGAGCGTCGGCCAGATGTCCTTCAGCAGCACCGGTCGGCCGTCGAGGCCGCGGCCGAGCGGCTCGGTCGTGAGATCGATGTCGACGCGGCCCGCGAGGGCGAACGCCACCACGAGCGGCGGCGACATGAGGAAGTTGGACTTGATGTTCTGGTGGACACGCGCCTCGAAGTTTCGGTTGCCCGAGAGCACGGAGGCCGCGACGAGGTCGTTCTTCACCACGGCCTCCTCGATCGCCGGATGGAGCGGCCCCGAGTTTCCGATACAGGTCGTGCAGCCGTAGCCAACGGTCTGGAAACCGAGCTGGTCGAGGTACGGCTGGAGGCCGGTCTTCGTGAGATAATCGGTGACGACACGGCTGCCGGGCGCGAGGGACGACTTCACAGTCGACGACACCTTCAGGCCGCGCTCGACCGCCTTCTTCGCGAGCAGGCCGGCGGCGAGCATCACCGATGGGTTGGAGGTGTTCGTGCAACTCGTGATCGCGGCGATGAGCACGCTGCCGTGGCCGATCTCGCCGTCGATGCGATCGGCACGCACGGCAACCTGATCGGGCGTGGGACGGTTGTTCGCCATCTCGTTCTCGGTGTGCACGCTCGTGTTCTTCGCCTTCGAGGCGGCCACTGAGCCCTGCTCCTGGCTGCCGCCGCTCGGGCTGGTCCAGCCGTTGCCGGCAACGTGCACGGAGCGGGCGAACTCGGCCGCGGTCTTGCCAAAGCCGTTTTCCGTGACCGGCTTCGCGAAAGCGGTGGTGAACTCCTGCTTGAGCTTCGGCAGCTCGATGCGGTCTTGCGGGCGCTTCGGTCCGGCCACGCTCGGGACCACGGTGGCGAGGTCGAGCTCGAGTTCCTGCGAATAGTCGATCTGGCCCTTCTGCGGGATGCCCCACAGGCCCTGCGCCTTGTAGTACGCCTCGTAGAGCTCGACGTGCTTGTCGTCGCGGCCGGTGGCGCGGAGGTAGTTCGAGCATTCGGCGTCGATCGGGAAGAAACCCATCGTGGCTCCATATTCTGGAGCCATGTTGGCGATGGTCGCGCGGTCGACGACCGGCAATGCCGCGGCGCCCGGGCCGTAGAACTCGACGAACTTGCCCACGACCTTCGCCTTGCGGAGGAGCTGCGTGAGCGTGAGCGCGACATCGGTCGCCGTGACCCCCTCGCGCACCGCGCCGGTGAGGTGCACGCCGACGACATCCGGCGTGAGGAAATAGACCGGCTGGCCGAGCATGCCGGCCTCGGCCTCGATGCCGCCGACGCCCCAGCCGACGATGCCGATGCCGTTGATCATCGTCGTGTGCGAATCGGTGCCGACCAGCGTATCCGGGTAATAGACGCCGTTGCCGTCCTTGAGCACGCCCTTGGCGAGGTACTCGAGATTGACCTGGTGGACGATGCCGATGCCGGGCGGCACGACCTTGAAGGTCTCGAACGCCTGCATGCCCCACTTCAGGAACTGGTAACGCTCGCGGTTGCGCGAGAATTCCAACTCGAGGTTCTTCGCCAGCGCTTCGCCGCTGCCGGCGAAATCGACCTGCACCGAGTGATCGACCACGAGGTCGACCGGCACGAGCGGCTCGATGAGCTTCGGGTTGCGGCCGAGTTTCGCCACCGCCGAACGCATCGCGGCGAGATCGACCAGGAGCGGCACGCCCGTGAAATCCTGCAGCACGATGCGCGCGACGACGAAGGGAATCTCCTCCGTGCGCGCCGCCTTCGCCTGCCAGCTAGCGAGCGCGCGCACGGCGGGCTCGGCCACGCGCTTGCCGTCGCAATTGCGCAGCAGCGACTCGAGTACGAGGCGGATGGAAACGGGCAGGCGGGAGACCTTGAAGCCGGCCGTCTCGAGCGCGGGCACGGAGTAGAAACGGTGCGCAGCGCCGCCGGCGGTGAAGGTCTGGAGCGTGTTGAGAGGATTGGGCAGATCGCTCATGGAAACGGTGGTAGTTCGGTGGTGACGAAAACACGGCCGGCGGGCAGAACGCACGCCGGCCGCAGGGAAGATTGCCGGATGCGATTACTTCGCCAGCGCGGCCTTCACTGCTTCGAAGTTCGGTAGATCCTTCGGGGTGGCGGTCTGCTCGGCGTACTTGATCACGCCGTCTTTCCCGACGACGAACGCCGCGCGGGCCGAGGTGTCGCCCACACCGGCGAGGTTCGGGAAGAGCACGTCGTAGGCTTTCGTCACGGTCTTGTTCAGATCGGAGACGATCGTGAGCTTGATGAAGTTCTTCTGCGCCCACGCCTCCTGCGCAAACGGGCTGTCGACGCTGATCGCGATCACTTCGGCGCCCAGCTTCTCGTAGTCGCCAAGGCCGCCGCTCTGGTCGCACATCTCCTGCGTGCAGACGCCGGTAAACGCCAACGGGAAGAACAGCAGCACGGTCTGCTTCTTGCCGAAATTATCGCTGAGCTTCACGTCCTTCAGACCGTCGGCGGTCTTGGTCTTGAGGGTGAAATCCGGAGCCTTCGAGCCGACTGCGAGTGGCATGGTGGTAGTTGGTAGAGGTTGTTTTCTTGAGTGAGCTTTCCGGTGCTAAGCCGCGGAAAGTGGAGCCGGCACCGTAGCCAGCGCCGCGAACGCGACACAAACCAAAATTCCCCTTGTCCGCGCCCGGGGCCGCCGCGACCATCCGCGCCCTTTTCCCATGAACATTATCGATGACCTGCGCGCGCGCGGACTGGTGGCGGATTGCACCGATGGTGAGGGCCTCGCGGCCCGCCTCGCCCAGAAGCCCGTGACGCTCTATTGCGGCTTCGATCCCACCGGCGACAGCCTGCATGTCGGCCACCTCATGGGCCAGGTCACGATGCGGCGTTTCCAGCTCGCCGGCCATCACCCCGTCGCCCTCGCCGGCGGCGCCACCGGCATGATCGGCGATCCGTCGGGCAAATCCGCCGAACGCAATCTCCTCACCCGCGAACAGCTCGCGCACAACGTCTCCTGCATCAAGCGCCAGCTCTCGCGCCTCCTCGACTTCGACTGCGCCGGCAACCCCGCGCGCCTCGTCGACAACGCCGACTGGACCGCCCCCCTCTCCTTTCTCGATTTCCTCCGCGATGTGGGAAAGCACTTCTCGGTGAACATGATGGTCGCCAAGGACAGCGTGCGCTCCCGCATGGAGGGCGACAACGGCATCTCGTACACGGAATTCAGCTACATGCTGCTCCAGGCGCACGATTTCTACCACCTGCGCCGCACCTGCGACTGCGAACTCCAGATCGGCGGTTCCGACCAGTGGGGCAACATCACCGCCGGCACCGATCTCATCCGCAAGAAGCTCGGCGTGCCCGCCTGGGGCCTCACCTTCCCGCTCATCACCAAGAGCGACGGCACGAAGTTCGGCAAGACCGAGGGCGGCGCCGTCTGGCTCGATCCGCAGAAGACCAGCCCGTATCGCTTCTACCAGTTCTTCGTGAACACCGAGGACGCGATGGTCGTGCAGTACCTCAAGAAATTCACGCTGCTCCCGCTCGACCAGATCGCCGCGCTCGAGGCCGAGTTCGCCGCCAACCCCGGCGGCCGCGCCGCCCAGAAGGCGCTCGCTCGCGAGGTCACCGCGCTCGTCCACGGCAAATCCGCGGCCGACGACGCCATCCGCGCCAGCGAGATCATGTTCGGCGGCGGGCTCGAGGGCATCTCCGAGGCGCTCTTCAACGATGTCGTTGGCGAAGTGCCGACCAAGCCAATCGAGAAGCTCAAGCTCGAGGGCTCGGGCACCGTGCTCACCGAAGCACTCGTCCTCGCGGGGCTCGCGCAATCGAAGGGTCAGGCGCGCAAGGATATCGAAGCCGGCGGCGTCTACCTAAACAACGTGCGCGTGACCGATGTCGCCCGCGGCGTGACGGTGAACGACCTGCTCTTCGGCAAGCACGTCCTGCTCCGCAAAGGCAAACGCAGCTACGCCGTGCTCAGCGCCCGCTGAGCGTCGTCCCTCGGGTAGGTCGGGCTTCACGCCCGACTGCTTCGTCCTGCACCGGAACGCGCCGGCGCTTCAGCACGGCCCGGCCAGGCTGTACGCGAAAGCCGGAGGCAGGTTGCCCCACACCACCGGGCTGATGTGCACCTGCGCGAAACTCGCCCGCAGCCGCTCGTGAAACGCGCGCACCCGCGGGTGCCAAGTCGCGTGTACGTAACCGAACCCGCAAAGCCGGCCATCGGGCTCAAGCGAAGCCAGAATTTCCGTGCGAATGCGTTCGCGGGTGAGCATCGGCAAACTCGCCCACGGCAGCCCGCTCACGATCACGTCTGCGCGGCTGCAGCCGTGGCGCTGCAAGATCGAGCGCAGGTGCCCGGCCGAATCGTGGCAGACGGAAGCACCGGGGAACTCCACCGCGAGCCGCGCCGCGTGTTGCGCATCGAGTTCGACCACAATCACCCGCGTGCCCGGGCGCACGTTTTCCAACAGCACCCGCGTGATCGCGCCGGTGCCGGCACCGAGTTCGACGACGGTCTTCGCCCGCGAGAGGTCGCTGTACCTCAGCACTTCCATCGCGAGGCGCTCGGAGCTCGGCGCCACAGCGCCCACCGCACGCGGCCGTCGCAGAAAGCCAGCGATGAATTGCAGGTGTTCGCGCATCCGCGGAGAGCCCATTCGCGCGTCGCTGGGTTGTCGATTCGAAACAACGCGTACGCCGTGTTCAGGCCGGACCAGTTTCGCGCGCCTCAGTTGCGCACCCTCTGCGGCAGCCGCCGCTCGAGTTTGCGCCACGCGGTCTCCGCCGGAAGCCTCGCCGGGCGCTCACCGCGACATGCCGCCACAAACTCCACCTGATACCGATCGCACGGCTGCAAGCGGCCGCAGACGAGCGCGTCCATGTAGTAGCCGATCTCGCGAATCAGGTAGGCCTCCATCGGCGTGATCTCTCCATCGGCCTCGATGGCGTACCCGCCTCGCCTGAGCTCGCGCAGATGGTCCTCCGGGAACGGCGATTTCACTTCGGAGAGCAGCGCTTCGATGCGCGAGATCACCGCCGCGTCGCGCAACACGCCGGTGTGGCTGGCGGCGAAACCGGTCTGCTCGACCGCTTCGCGACATGCTGCCGGTTCCAGCTGGGCCGCGACCGGCACGACACCGTCGGTCCGCTCGTTCGGCTCGGACGCCGGCGCCTCGCCGTTCGCGTAGAAGAGATGGTAGCTCGTACCGGCCGGCAGCGGGCGCCGGTGCAGTTGCCGGATGAAGTCACCCTCCGGGTCGAGATCTCGCCACGAGGGGATCACCACCGGGGCCCGACGCGCGAACCGCGCTCCGGGATGCCCCGCCAACGGGCTCGCGATCGTGATCAAGCAACCGACGTGGTTCTCTTTCGCGCTTCCGGTGGAGAGATTCATCGCCTCGCGCACGACCACGCCACCCATGCTGTGGGCGACGATCACGAGCGGCATCCGGTCCAGCGGAATCACACGTCCGGAGAGGAAGAGCCGATGAAACATCGCCGCCACCTGCGACAGATCCTGACCGCTCGGATAGTAGAAAAACCAAGGACGATAGCGCGTGCGGTCGAGGCGCGCGAGGATCGCCGCGAAGTCGCGCGGGCTGCCGCCGATGCCATGGACAAACACGATCGGGACCTTGTAGCCGATATCCTCCTCGAGCGCGTAGAACATCATCGGTGCCCGCTCGAGGAACTCCGCCGGCTGGTACATCCCAATCGTCGCCATCCGCGGCGCGAACAGCGGCTCGTCGAGCGAGCGGATCGAGCCTTTTGGATAGAAAAGGGACTCCCGGCTCGGCATGGCGGCGATCGCCGGCACGGCCGCGGTGAAACGGGTCGCGCCGAGTTCCACGCGCCGGCGCAGATCGATGTCGCAGTCGCCAAGCACCCGGTCGGGCGCCGCCGCGAGATCGACGTACAACCGTCGGCCACCGATCGCTTCCGACTGATCCACACGGCCGTCGGCATTTCTGTCGCAGGCCACGACGAGGCGATAATCGCCTTCCGGCAGGTTCATCCCGTAATAGGAGTCGTCACGAGAGAACCAGTTCACGTCGACCACCTCGTTCGTTTCCAACCCGTCGTGCAGAGCGACGACCGCGAGTTGTCCGCGGACGCCCGCCGGTTCATGCTCCAACCGGCCGAAGACGAAAAACGTGTCGCGACCAAGCAGGTGCTTGTAGACGCGCTGTCGCGGAGCACCGGCCTGCTGCAAAGTGTAGAGCGCCTGCTCGCCCGCGGTCCCCAGGTACGAACAGCCAGCCACGAAGAGGGCGGACGCAGACAGGACGGAAACGATGGCACGACGGGCGAACATGTCGGCAGAATTGCAGGACCCGTGCCGGCTCGCCAAACCGGCGTTCTCTCCCTCGCGCCTCGGCAGGCCGCAGTCCGTCCCGTTTCGGATCCGGGACTCGGCGCTCGCGAAACCGGGACGCGTCCGTCAATGCGCCCGCGGCCGGTAGTTCTTGCCGAAGAGCGGCACGTTTTCGAAATGCCGCAGCGCGGTGGTCGCCCCGGCCTCGTGTTCGATTTCGACGATATCGAAGCGAAAGCTCCTCGGCTTCTCCGGAAGCTGCGCGATGTACGCCCGACTGGCGCGGAGCAGCGCGTTTTTCTTTCGCCGATCGACCGCGTGGTATCCGCCGACGAGCGCGTGTGCCGCGCGCGTCTTCACTTCCACGAAGACCAGGATCTCGCCGTCGCGGCAGATGAGATCGATCTCGTCGCGGCCGTGCCGCCAATTGCGCCGCAGGATCGTGTGGCCCTTCTGGCGGCGCAGGTACTCGCCGGCGGAGCGCTCGCCACGCTCGCCCACCGAGCGCTCGCGCGCGCCCAAGCAGCGCTCGGCCAGACGTTGCAGCCATTCCCGCAGCATGCTCGTGGGATACGCCCACGAAGCGGCGCGCTCAATCGCCGAAACGTCCCCTCGCATCGCCACGCACACGCCTCCGAATTCCCGGCGTGCGTTGGCGCGCCGCTCGGCTAGCTTCTCCCCGCCCACCTCTCCTCATGAGCACCGTTACCCCCGGTTCCTCCGCTACCCCGCGTCCGAAGCGTTCGCCCTTCGAGAACTGGATCAGCCTCTCCGGCGCTGTCGTGGCGGCGGGCAGTTTCTTCGCGTTCATCTTTCTCTTCGCGATCCAGGCGATCACCGGCGACCGCAACCAGTACCTCGGCATCCTCACGTTCGTCGTCGCCCCGGTGTTCCTGATCACCGGCCTCGGCGCGATCCTTGTCGGCTGGCTCGTGCATCGCCGGCGGCTCGCGCGCCTGGATCCCGCCGCGCCACGCACGTTGCTCACCGTCGACCTCACGCGACCGCGCGACCGCCGCAATTTCGCGCTCTTCCTCGGCGGGGCGTTCCTCTTTCTTCTGCTGACCGCGTTCGGCAGTTACCAGACCTTTCACTACACGGAATCGGTCGAGTTCTGCGGCACGCTGTGCCACACGGTGATGGAGCCCGAATACGTGGCCTACAAACGTGGCGAACACGCCCGCGTCGCCTGCGTCCAGTGTCACGTCGGTGGAGGCGCCGGCTATTACGTGAAGTCCAAGATCAGCGGTGCGCGACAGCTCTACTCGCTCGCATTCGGCAAGTACAACCGCCCCATCCCCACGCCGATCGAAAACCTCCGCCCCGCACAGGAAACGTGCGAACAGTGCCACTGGCCCGAGCGTTTCACCGGCAGCCTCGAACGCCGCTACAACCATCTGCTCTCGGACAAGGCCAACTCCACTTTCTCAATTCGTCTGCTCCTCGACGTCGGCGGCACCGGCCACGACGGTCGCCCGGGCGGCATCCATTGGCACATGAGCAAGGCCAACAAAGTCGAGTACTACGCAGACGACCCCAAGCGGCAGAACATCGTCTGGGTGCGCACCACCCTCGCCGACGGCCGGAGCCACGTCTACCGCAAGGGCGATTTCCAAGGCGAGCCGCCCGCCGCGGCCGTCCGCACGATGGACTGCGTCGATTGCCACACCCGCCCGGCGCACAATTTCCGCGCGCCCAACGACGCCCTCGAACGCGCCGTCCGCGCCGCCAATCTCGATCTCGCCGCGCTGCCGTTGTTCAAGCACCACGCCGCGGCCGCGCTCACCGCCGAGTACGCCTCGGTGCCCGAGGCGATGGACAAGATCGCTGTCGCGTTGCGCGCGAAATACCCGCCCAGCCCGGCGCTCGAGGACGCGATCGCCGAGGTGCAGACCGTCTACCAGCAGAACTTCTTCCCCGTGATGAAATCGAGCTGGCGCGCGTACCCCGACAACATCGGGCACAAGAACTGGCCCGGCTGTTTCCGCTGCCACAACGACGAACTGCTCGCCGGGGCCGCCAAACCACGCATCACGCAAAACGACTGCAACTCCTGCCACGTCATCCTCGCCCAAGGCAGCGGCGCGCAACTCCACCAACTGGCGCCCGACGGTCTGGAGTTCGCCCACCCCGAAGGCGACACCAACGGGCTGCTCTGCTCCGATTGCCACAACGGCGCGAACCAGTGAACGCCGTGCTCCTCCACCACCCCTGAACAACCGCAACCTCGATGCCCCACCCGTCGAAACTGCTACACGCGCTCACTGTCGCAGCCGCCCTTTGGCTCGGCTCCGGAACGGGCGCCCAGACTCTTCCGATCATGCCGCCCTCCGGCTACGATACCGCCCGGAGCGGTGTCCCAACCGGACAAATCGTGGACGTGAGCTACCACTCCTCGGTGACCGGCGCCGCACGCGCGTTGAAGGTCTATCTGCCGCCAGGGTACAGCGCCGCGCGACGGTACGGTGTGACGTATTTGCTGCACGGAATCGGCGGCGACCGGGGCAACTGGTTCGCCGCTTGGGGCGGGCGGGCGAACATCATCGCGGACAACCTCATCGCCGATGGACTCCTGTCACCCGTCATCCTCGTTTCGCCCGACACGAACGCGACGATCCCCAGCGACGCTCCGGACTCGTTGGACGGTTACGAACGTTTCACGCGGGACCTGATCGACTGCATCGTCCCGTACATAGAAACTCACTACTCGGTGCATGCGAGCGCGAAGAACCGCGCCCTGTGCGGCCTCTCGATGGGCGGTGGGCAGACGCTCAACATCGGGCTCGGGCACCTCGACAAGTTCGCCTATCTCGGCGCCTTCTCCCCCGCTCCGAACGCCTACCCCAACCAAACGCTCTTCCCCGACGGCGGTACTCAGGCGAATCAGAAGCTCAAAGTCCTGTTCCTGACCACCGGCACGAATGGAGACTTCACAAAGTTCGTCTACGACAACATCGAGCCCTACTGCACGGCGCACAACATCCGCCATAACGTCCTGCTCGTGGAGGGAGCCGGCCACGATTTCGGTGTCTGGAAACCCAGCTTGTGGAATTTCCTCCAGATGGCGGAAGCCGCCGGGATGGATATCCCCGAGTCCGCTCCGACCATCACCACCCAGCCGCACTCGCTCACGGCCACCGAAGGCGCCGCCGCCTCGCTCGATGTCGTCGCGACCGGCGAACCGGCGCCGGCATTCCAGTGGTTCAAAGGCGGCAACGCCGTCTCCGGCGCGACCGCGGCGAGGCTCAGCCTGAACCCGGTGAAGACCACCGATTCCGGAAGCTACTACGTGGTCGTCTCGAATCGCGTGGGCTCCGTACAGTCCTCCACCGTCACGCTCGAAGTCCGGCCAGCGGGGAGTTCGAACGGAAGCTCCGGTGGCGGTGGCGGCGCGCTCGGCCTGTTTCTCTTCTGCGCAATGGCGATCGCAGGGGCAGTCCGGATGATCGCCAGATCGAAGCGGTAACGCGACGACGTGCGGCCGGAGTCCCGCCGTTCGGCCGCCCGTGCCAGATCGTTCAAGCGGACGAGCGGCGGCGTTTGCGCTTCTGCCGCGCGCGATAGACCGCATCGATCCCGAAGCGCCCGCCGCCGAGCGTCGCCAACAGGCCGAACGCCGCGACCATCGTCGCCGGGTAGAAAAACGCCGCCGCACTCGTCAGCGTGCCATCCTGCACCGCCGGCCAGCGCAACGCCGCCGCGCAAGCCGCGCACGCCGCGAGCATCACCGCCGCCCAGCGAGTCCAGACACCGGCGACGACCGCCGCTCCGCCCAACGCCAGGAGCGTCGCCGCCGCGCCTCCTGAAAGCTTCGCGCCCGCCCCCTCGGCCCCGGCGCCGAGCGCCGCACCGAGCGTGCGCCACGCGGGTTCGCCGGCCGCCAACTCCGCCGCGCCGTAGAAAAGCACGGTGCCGCCGGCGACCGCGCGGAAACCGAGAAGGGCGTGGTCACGAAGACGCTCGAGAGAGTTCAGCGCGGGCAACATCGCGTAGAGGCAAACCGGGAAACCGCGCCACCGGGCAAGCGCGAACCCGCCGTCGTTTCGCCCCGCCCGCGGGTTTTACGCGTCGTTGGCGACTGCCGATCCGAGGAACAGCTCCGGCTCGCACAGCACCGGCTCGGAAAGCGTGCTCGCGACCGCATCAAGCAGCCGCCGGCTCGTGAACGGCTTGAGCAACACCTCACGCACGCCCATCAGCTCGAGCTCACGCAGGTTGGCCTCGGTGCCCTGCCCCGTCGCCACCATAACCCGCAGGTCGGGTTTCGCGCGGCGCAGCGCCCAGATGAGCGTGAAGCCGTTCATCCCGGGCATGGCCAGATCCGTGATGACGAGCCCGATTTCCGTGCGATGCCGCATGAAGACACCGAGCGCCTCGCGGCCTTCGCTGGCCACGAGCACTTCATATCCGGCCCGCTCCAGGATACGGCGACTGAGTTTCAAAATCTCGTCCTCATCGTCGACCACGAGGATCCGCCCGATGCCCTCGTCGGTCGGTTGCACCTCCTCGACGAGTCCGGTCGCCGAAGCCGCGGCGCCGCGTGGGAAGAAGAGACTGGTCTTCGTGCCATGCCCGCTCTTCGTGACGATTTGTCCGAAGCCGCCGTGGCTGCGCAACACGCCCGCCACGCGCGAAAGCCCGAGGCCGGCGCCCTGCCCCGAACCCTTCGTCGTCACGAACGGCTCCCACGCCCGGCTCACGACTTCTGGGTCCATGCCGGGGCCGTCGTCCTCCACGCAGATTTCCACGAAGTCGCCCGCCACGGCGTTGAAGAACACCGAGGCCGGCGCGGTCGCCAGAGTGCGGTTGTGCGCCGAGATCGCGATGTTGCCGCCGTCGGGCATCGCATCGCGCGCGTTGAGCAGCACATTCACGATTGCCTGATGGATCTCGGCGGGATCGCCGACGATCGACCAGAGATTCGCGGGCAACTCCGCGCGCACGCTCACCTCCGGTGGGAAGATCTCCGCGGCCAGCCGCGAGACTTCGCGCACCAGATAGCGCGGCTGCAGCTCCATCTCGCAGTTCTCGCTGCCACGGGCGAAGGTCAGCACCTGCCGGATCACGGCGGCGCCGCGTTCGGCGCTGTGCTCGATCGAGCGTACCAGTTCGGTGTTTTCCTCCGAGAGCTCCTGTTCGCCGAGGATGTTCGCGGCCATGGTGATCGGGGAAAGGATGTTGTTGAGGTCGTGCGCGATGCCACCGGCGATCGCAGCAAACAGCTCGTGCCGCTGCGCCGCGGCGATGCGCTCCGGAGTGTCGGCGGTCGCGGCGGTCTCCACCTGCCGTGCCACGATGTAGAGCGGTTCGCCGCCCGTGCGCGCAAACTCGCCGATGCAAATTTGGTGCAGTACCCCGCCCTCGGCCGCCGGCGCGCTGCCGCGCCAGATCCGGCCGGCGTTAAGCACGCTATGCACTTCGCCCCAACGGTCTTCGCCGGTTTCCCAGAGCTTCGCGCGGCCCTGCTCGACTTGTTTCGGCGTGAGGCCCGCCAACTCGCGATAGGCGGCATTGGTCCAACGGAGAACGCCTTCGCGGTCGGCCACCGCGAGCGCGATCGGCGCCGCCGCCATCGCTTCGTCGAGCCAGTGCACCCGATCGAGCGCCCGCCGCTGCTCCGTCGAGGAACGGTAGCGGACGATCTCCCGCTCGAGCAGCGTGGGCAGCAGCAGCAGCACCTCGGTGAAAACCACCGCGGCGAAACCGGTTTTCGCGAGCTCGAGCATCGCGGCGACTTCCTTCGCTCCGGCGATCAGGACGACCGGCAGCAACGGATCGCGCCGGTGTAGCTCAGCCAGCGCTTCCATCTGGTGCAGGTGTGGAACGTGCGCCGTGAACAACGCCGCCATGCAGCCGCCCTTCTCCAGCTCCCGCACCGTCTCGGCGACGTTGCGAACGAGCACAAGTTTCACCTCGGTACTCCGACCTTTCAGGACACGCTTGAGCGGCTTGAGCTCCGTGTCGCGATTGGCCAGCGCAAGGACTTTACTCGGGGTAGACACAGTAGGAACCACCCACGGCGCAGCACTGGGGGAAACTGCAGCGCCGTGGGCCGCAAACGTGGGCCATCGTGCTTCCTTATCAACTGCGCGGCGGAAATTTTCGCCGCTTTTATTTTTGGAGTGGGATCGGCGCCGCCCGTCCCACCGGGAATCTCCCGGGCGGCGGGCCGCGTCACGCACGCCAAGCGCCTCCCGTGCTTTGGCGTCGCCTGTTCGCGCATGATTAAGCGCCACGCCCGGCTTCCTGCGCTCGTCTCTCGCCCGCTCGCCCCCTGATCGGCTCAGTGCTCCAGCATCCGCACCCGCTTGTGCTTGAGCGGAAACTGCAGAGTCACGACCGTTCCCACGCCCTCGCGGCTGTCGATGCCGATCTGCCCGCCGTGGTCGCGCATGATCCGGTGGATGATCATCATGCCCAGTCCGTGGCCACCCTTCTTCGTCGTGTGGTACGGCTGGAAAAGCTTCGCCATCTCCTCCTGCGGGATGCCGCTGCCGGTGTCGCCGAAAAGCAGGTATACACTCTCGTCATCGCGGCGTGAGCGCACCCGGAGGGAGCCGCCGGGTTGCATCGCCTCGCCGGCGTTCTTCACGATGTTGAAGAAGACCTGTTTGAGCTGGTTGCGGTCGGCGAGGATCACCTGCGGTTCGGCCGGAAGCTGGACATCGACGGCAATGCCGCGGTTCTCGAGTTCGTTGGCTTGGAAACGCAGCACCTCCTCGAGCACCTCGGCCGGGTTGACGTCGCTGAAATCCGGCGGCCGCGGCCGGATGGCTTCGAGGAAATTCGTGATGATGCCGTCGAGCCGGTCCACCTCCTCCTGGCAGATGCGCAACGACTCGCGCGCCGACTCGCCGTCGTCGATCGCGCGCAGCTTCTTCAGTTTCCGCCCGAGAAGCTGCAGGTGGATGGTGAGCGAATTCAGCGGGTTGCCGAGCTCGTGCGCGACACCGGCCGCGAGCAGCAGGATCGAGTTCACCTTCTCGCTTTCGATGCGTTCCTCGGTGGACAGCGTCTCCTGCGTGGTGTCCGCCACGATCGCCGTGAACCGCCGCGGGCCGTCCGCTGGTTCCCGATCGAACGGCACGAAATGCAGCCGCAGAAAACGCCGCTGCGGGTAGTTCACCTCAAGCTCGCGCGTGACCACCTCGGGGCGTGGTCCGCTGCGCTGCAGCGTCGCCTCGAGCGTCTGCCGCAGGCCCGGGAAAACCCGCCAGAGCTGCGCGCCGACCAGGGCGCCCTCGGCCAACCCGAGCAGGCGCGCCGCGGCGGCGTTGCCGTACTCGATCGTGCCGCTGTCGGCTATCACCAGCACGCCTTCCTGCACGGTGTTCAACACCGCTTCCAGCAGGCCGCGTTCGCGGGCGAGCCGTTGCACGAGACTGGTGAGACCCGCCGAATCGAGGTGGTCGAGCCGGCCGAGCAGACGATCGAGGGGGGTGAGTTTCTTCGCCACGGCGCCAATCGTTCTGCGCAGGCGGCTGCGGGTTTTCAACCTCGCATCAATTCGTCTGTTCTCCCGCTGCGCCATCTGCCGTGAATGTGAAATCTGCGCGCCGGCCGTTCTCGCCGATTCCCAAAACCGGTCCGGCCGCTACGATGAACGGCCTGATGAAACGCCTTCCGCCCTCAATCCAAGCTTCCCTCGCCCGCCATTGCCTCGCCGCGCTCCTGCTCGCCTCCGCCACCGCGGAGCTGCTCGCCCTCGAGCGCACGCGCATCACGGTTGTGGCGACGACCGACGTTCACGCCCACGTCTACCCGGTCGACTATTTCACCAACCGTCCCACGCAGGACGGGCTGGCCAAGATCCAGACGCTCGTGTTGCAGGCCAAGAAAGCCGACCCGGAGCTGCTCCTCCTCGATTGCGGCGACACCATCCAGGGCACGCCGCTGGGTTATCACCACATGCGCTTCGCCCCTGAGCGGGCCGACCCGACGATCCTGGCGATGAACCAGATGGGCTACGTCTCGATGACGGTCGGCAACCACGAGTTCAACTTCGGCCGCGAGTACCTCGCCAAGGCCAGTTCCGAGGCGCGTTTCCCTTGGCTCTCCGCCAACATCGTCCGCAAGTCCGACCAGAAACCGGTGTTCACGCCGTACGTCATCAAGGAAGTGAAAGGCGTGCGGGTCGCGATCCTCGGGATCACCACGCCCGGCATTCCCTTCTGGGAAAATCCCGATCGCATCGCCGACCTCGATTTTCTCAACCCAATCGAGACCGCCGCGCGGTACGTGCCCATTCTGCGGAGCCAGGAACGCGCCGATGTCGTCGTGCTCGCCGCACACATGGGACTCGAGGAGGACCTCTCGACCGCCGAGCAGCCGCCGAGCCTGATTCCCCATGAAAGCACCTGCATCGCCATCGCGAACACCGTGCCGGGCATCGATCTCATCCTCATGGGGCACACACATCGCAACACCCCGGCCATGGTCATCAACAACACGCTGATCTCGCAGGCGGGTCGCTGGGCCGACCGCCTCGCCCAGGCCGATTTCTATCTCGAGCGTGCGGCCCCGGACCAGCCTTGGCGAGTCGTCGCCCGTGGCGCCACCACCACCGCGCCCACCGAAAAGACCGAGCCGGATGCAACAATTCTGGCCCTGGTGAAACCCGACCACGACGCCACCCAAGCATGGCTCGACGGCACGATCGGCACCTGCGCCACGACGATCACCGGCGCGATCGCACGCGAAGCCGACAGCGCCATCCTCGATCTCGTGCACAAGGCCCAACTCGAGGCCGGCCGCGCCGACATTTCGTTCGCGGCGAGCTTCAATCCGTCGTCCCACATCAACGCGGGCAATGTCACCGTGCGTGATGTCTATAGCCTCTACACGTACGAGAACACACTCGCGGTCGTCGAGATCACCGGCCGCCAAATCAAGGAAGCGCTCGAGCACTCCGCCTCATACTATCTCCCCTACCAGCCCGGCAGAACCATCGCCCAATTGGCCAATCCGCGTGTTCCCGGCTACAACTTCGACACCGCCGAAGGCGTCGACTACGAGATCGATCTTCGCCGCCCCGTCGGAGATCGAATCTGCAACCTAACGCGCAACGGCAAGCCCTTCGACCTCGACGCCAAATACCGCGTCGCGATCAACAGCTTCCGCAAAAATGGCGGAGGAGGATTTCGGATGTTCCGCGACGCTCAGGCCGTGGCGACCGACAGCCGAGAGGTCCGCGATCTCATTCTCGAATGGATCGAGAAGCACGGCACGGTGCCCACCGAGCCGTCCAACAACTGGCGCTTCGCGCCGCTGGAGAACTGATCCGATCGCCCTGCGTCGGCGGGGCGGGTGGGAGCGGCATCACCCGATGGCATCCGCCGGTCGCCGCTCCTCCTACGACTCGCGGGGACCGTGCTGTCTGGCGCCCTGCGAGCGCCGCACCGGCTCCGCTTTTCCGGACCAGTGTCTTCGGCTCAAGAACAAGAAGAGGCGGCCGTCGCAACGGCCGCCTCGGAACTAACACGGAGAATCTAGCGCAGACTCAGAACTCGTAGCGCGCGGAGAACAGCACCGACCAGCGCGAGGCGGCGGGTTCGCCGCGTGCGGCGACAGTGGGATTGAATCCGTTTTCCGCCAACGAAGTGCTGACCTTGCTGTACACGTACTGCCGGGTCGCGGCGTCGTAGTTGACCGTGGCGACGTTCTCCCGCTTCACGTAGAACTGGTTGCTGCCGCGGATCACACCCCACTTGCTGTTGAGGAGATTGCCGATGTTGAGGATGTCGACCGCCAGCACGAGCTTGTGGCGCCATGCGGGCAGCTTGATGTCCTGCTTGATCGTGAGGTCGTACTGGTTGACCCACGGGTAGCGCTGGCCGACGGCCTCGACCACCTGGCCCTCCGTCAGTCCGAAGCGATCGACGATCTTGTAGAAATTCTCCTGATCGGCGGCGGTGGCAAAGCGCACGGTCGAACTGTCACCGCGCACCGGCACGTAGAGCAGGTCGTTGCTGGACTGCCCGTCGCCGTTGGCGTCGCCGGTGTAGGTGAAACTATACGGCAACCCGCTGTGCCCGTCGAAGAGCAGCGAGATCGTGGTGCGGTTCTTGCCGAAGAGCGCGAAGTCCTTCGTCAGGCTGACGAGGAACCGATCGCGGATCTCCAGCTCCGCGGTGTGCACATCCTGGGCGTTCACGTTGAAGACCGAACGGTTGTTCCAGTTGGACGCCGCGACGGAGGAGGTGCCGTAGAGCACTTCGTTCGCGTCGGTGCGGACATAAGCGGCTTTCCAAGCCCAGCCGTCGTCCTTGCGCGGCCGCTCAAACGAGAACGTCGCCACGCGCGAGGTGCCCTTGTCGGTGTTCGTGAGCATCATGATGCGGTTCGTGAACTTCGTGCTCACCAGCTGCGTGCCGGGGGAAACCGTGGTCCGGTTGGCGCCGCTGGTGATGACCGAGGTGCTGCCGGGCTTCACGTAGGTCATCACGCCCTTGCTGTCGGCGAGCACTGCGGCGGGAGTCTGGAAATAAAGGGCGCGGCCATCGGGACCGGTCGAGGTCTGCTGGATGTTGATGTTCTCGTAGAACACATCGGATTCGACCCAGGAGTACTCGAATTCACCCGTGAACTTGATGTCCCAGAACGGCAGCTCCCGCTCGAAGGCGATGTTGCTCTTCCAACGCGAGGGGAGCTGGAAGCCGTCGTCCACGAACGCCACCGTCTGCGCCGGAGCCGTGCCGACCGTCGGCTGGTTGTTCGGATCGGCGGAGATCGGCGGAGTGGTCGTGGAATAGTACGAGGCGTAGTTCAGGCCCGTGTTCGAATAACTGTTCGACATCCAGACGCGGGGCATGCGGCCGTAGAAGAGGCCCACACCGCCGCGCAGTGTGGTACGGCGCTTGAGCTCCGGCTGCCAATTGAAGCCGACGCGCGGCTGCACGATCTTGTCGCCATCGTAGGTGTAGTCGTTGCGACGGGCGAAGGTGTCCAGGAACAGCTGGTTGAACGGCACTTCGTCCGGCAGGATGGGCGAATCGAGACGAACCCCGAGATCGAGGGTGAGGTCGTTGCGCACGCGCCAGCGGTCGTTCACGAACACGCCGAAGTTGGCCTCGGAGAAGTTCGCCGCCGGATCGACGCCGTCGATGAAGGCATTGTACTGGTAGGCATTGCCGCTCGGGAGCTTGGTGCCGCCAGTCTCGGCCTTCAGGAAATCCTCGAGCGAATTGTAGACGTAGTAGCCGTAATGGTACTGGACGTAGGCGTTGAAGATGTCGGTCGTGTCGTACTGCACGCCGAACTGGAGGGTCTGCCGGTCGGTGAGCTTGTAGGAGGCGAAGAGTTCCGCGGCGTCGCTCGTGGTGTCGAGGATGTTGAAATGCCGGCTGAACTCGGTGCCGAAACTGACGTACGAGGTGTACGTGGTGTTCGGGACGGGCACATTGCGGATCTCCACGTAGGGCTGGGTCGAGTTGTTCTTCGGTTCCGAGTGGTACTCGCTCCGCGAGAGCGAAATCTCGGTGTCCAACGCATCGGTCCAGCGGCTGATCAGCTGCGCGATGTACGAGGTATTCTTGATGTCCTGCTTGTACCAGGAGGAATCGAACGAGAAGTTGTTCTGCCCCGCGCCGGAACCGAAACCGGGGAAGGTCGGCCGGCTGGACTCGACGGTGTTGAAGCGGAAGCTGGCGCGGTGGTTGTCGTTGATCTGCCAATCGACCTTCGCGAGCAGGTTGTCGTCCTTCAGCTTGTTGGCATCGGGAGGAGTGGAGCTTCCCGGCTCGAACCCGAGGTCGACGGCCTTTTCGGCGATCGCCCGGATGGTCTCACCGGTCGGCAGCGCCGTCGGTGACGGCGGGATGCGATCCTCGTCCACTTTCTCGTAGGCGATGTAGAAGAAGAGTTTCTTCGGGATGATCGGACCGCCAAGAGTGACACCGTAGGTCCGCTCCTTGAACTGCGCCAGAGGGTACTTCTTGCCGTCCTGTTCGATGCCGACCAACTGCAGATCCGTGCCGAACAGGTCGAGCGTGCGGGCCCGATAGGTGAAATAGGTCGAGCCCTTGAATTCGTTGGTGCCGCTCTTCGTCACGGCGTTGATTTGCGCGCCGACGAAGCCGCCGCTGCGGGTGTTGTAGGGAGCGGTGTTGACCGAAATGGCTTCGACCGAGTCGAGAGGGATGACGTTGCGCTCGGCCGCGGTGTTGTTGCCGTTGAGACCAAACGGGTCGGAGGCGCTCACGCCGTCGACCTGGATGCGGTTGTAGCGATTGTTGATGCCGCTCACCGAGATCGCGCGATCCTGCGGGTCGCGATTGTAGGTGATGCGCGGATCCAGCCGGGCCAAGGCGTTGATCGAACGGTCGCCCGCCGGGAGGTTGTTGATCTCGTCGCGCGTCAGGTAGGACCCGGATCCCGTCTGTGACGGATCGAAGAGCCGGCCGACGGCCGATTCGCTCACCACGAACGCGTCGAGAGTGATCACTTCGGCCTCAGGCAGGCGTAGATTGACGTCCGCGCCGCGCTCGAGATCGAGATAGACCTCGCGCAACTCCGCCTTGGGCTGGCCCGAGGCGGTCGCGGTCACCGTGTAGGGACCGCCCGGCCGCAGACCGCTCACGGCGAACCGCCCGTCGGAACGCGTGACCGCGGTCGCCTCGGTGCCGGTCGGCTCATGTCGAATCGTCAGCGTCGCGCCGGCCACCGGCGCGTCTCCCGGTGCGACCACCACGCCGGATAGCGTCGAGGTCGTGATCACCTGGGCCGAGGCGGCCAAAGGCAATATTAGCGAGAACACCAAGGCGCACAGGCGGCGCACTAGGCCAGCGAAGCCACAGGTGTGGGATGTCGTGAGGGCTTTCATCATGGTACGGGTGGACGGAAAAAGAGAGAGCGGCGCGGGGCCGGCCCCAGAAACCGGAGCAGGTTGCGTGCTGGGTGTGCGGGCCGGTTGATCCGCGCGCCCGCGGATTCCGGATCTGGTCAAATGCTTGTCGAGACTGGCTGGATAATCGCCAACCAGACCAAGGTTCCAGCGCGCCAGGTCAACACTGCGGGTGGGCCAGCCCGCGAGTTATCACACTCCCGTAACCCGAGCGCGCCGCTCCCGGACCGAGCGAACACCTCGCCCACCAGCGGCCCCGTCTCGCGACCGAATACGCCGGCGCACGGATTCACCGCGCGCCGCACTACTCGAGCGGCACCTGTGCGTCGATGTCGCCGAACAGCCCGAGCTGGCCGACCAGATCGCGCCGTCTGTCCTCGAGAAACGAACGCACGAACTTGTCGCGATGTTGGAAACAACGCCCCAGCCGTAGCAACGCCGCGCGGTGCTCCTCCGTGCCGTAGCCCTTGTGCGCGGCGAAACCGTAGCCCGGGTACTCCCCGCAGAGCGCGACCATCGCGCGGTCGCGCGTGACCTTCGCCGCGATCGACGCCATCGCGATGCAGAGCGACCGCGCGTCGCCATGCACCACGCCCTCGTGCGGGTACGGAAAACCGCGCAACTTCACTCCATCGATCAGCACCCGGCAGTTCACCGTCGGCTGGAACGACGCGAGCATCTCGGGCGTGGAAAACAGGTCCGGCTCCTCGCGCTGCCGGAAAACCTCCGGCGGATAGATCATCTCGAGCGCGCGCCGCATCGCGAGCTTCGTCGCCCCCAGGATATTCAACGTCTCGATCTCGCCGACCTCCGCGCGGCCGACACCGAGCACGATCTCGCCGGCTGCCGCGAGCTGCTGCAGCTCCGCAAACACCTCGT
>DATGXA010000007.1:0-6243 GCA_035299125.1 Opitutaceae bacterium | reverse complement strand
CAAGCGCGGTGGCTCCCGCGTGGAGCACATCCCGGAGATCGCCGACCACTTGCCGCCGCCGCAATGAGGCGTCAGGCGGCGCGTGCGTCCGAGAACACCGGGAGCTCGCCGAACGCGAACTCTAGCGCAGCGGTGGTGGGCCAGCCGTGCGTGCCGTCGGCGAGAGCGGCGAGGCAGCGGTTGACCAATTCGTCGTAGCGGGCGCAGTCGAGCGGTAGGGTGACGAGTTGCCACGGGCTGGTGCGCCCTGCGCGGACGCGCGCGACGATACGGCGCCGCACCCAGACCCGCACGCGGAAGAACGCCAGGTGGTGCCGACCGTCGAGCGCGGAGCGGAGCGTGAAGAGCAGATGCAGGCAGCGATCGGCGTCGGCCTGCGTTGTCATCGCACTGCGCAGCTCGAGCGTGAGGTCGATGAGGGAGGGATCGCTGTGGCGGAGTTCCGCCAGGAGCAGATCGAGCGTCTCGGGCCCGTCGTGAAACGGGCATGCCACAGGCGTCGCGGGCGGCGACGGATAGGCCGCAGAATCGCGGAGCGGCGGATTGTTCATCGAGATGAGCCGTGCGCGACGGCGCGACCGGGAGCGCGACTACTTCAAATAGCTTTTCAGCATCCAGAGCGTCTTGCCGTGCCAGCGTACGCGGTCGATCGCGAGGTCTTGTGTCTCGAGGTCGTCCGCGGCGCCGGCGGTGTCGCGCAGAGTGATCGCGTCGGCATGCGCCTTCTCGTGCCCGACGACGAGGGCGGCGACGAAATCCTTGGCCGATGCGGTGAGCGGGAGTTCCTCGATGCCGGATTGTTTGGCGAGCGTGGCGAGGCCGCCGACGGGAAACGCATCGAGCACGCGGGCCTGCTCGGCGATCTCGTCGATCGCCTCGAAGAGGTTCTCGTACTGCTCCTGGAAGGCCTTGTGGAGCTGGAAGAAGTCCGGGCCTTCGATGTTCCAGTGGGCATGATGGGTGTTGCCCATGAGGGCGTAGGAATCGGCGAGCAGTTGCTGGAGGGCCGTGGTCACCGGGGTGGCGGCGCGAGTCTTCGCAGACGAGGAAGCGATGTTTGTTTTCATAGGCAGGGTTTGACCGGCCGGAAGCTACCTGCGCAGGTCCCGCTCGCAAACGTGGCTGCGTGGGTTATCAGCGGCAGGGGCAGCGGGCGACCTCGAGGTTGAAGTGAACGAGTTCCTCGTGGATCGCGATGCGCGCGCGATACTCGTCGGCCGAGCGATTCTGGTGCGAAACGATGGTCGCGAGTACCGCGTATTGGCCGATCCCTACGCGGAGGAGATGGAGATCGGTGAGGCGCGAATCGCCGTCGCTCTCGACGGCTTCGCGAATCTCGGCGGCGACCGGATTGTCCATCTCGCGGTCGAGCAGGACGGTGCTGGTCTCGCGCACGAGACTGAGGGCCCAGCGCGAGATCAACACCGCACCGACGATGCCGACGATGGCGTCGAGCCAGTTCCAGCCGAAGTATTTGCCGCCGAGCAACGCGGCGATCGCGAAGACCGAGGTGAGCGCGTCGGCGAGGACGTGCAGGTAGGCGGCGCGTAGGTTGAGATCGTGGTGACCGGAGCTGTGCCCGTGGCTGTGTCCGCTGTGGCCATGCGCGTGGCCGCCATCGTGCTCGTGGTCGTGGCCGAGCAGCCAAGCGCCGAAGAGGTTGAAGAGCAGACCGATGATCGCGACAAGCATCGCCTGGTCGAAGGCGATCGGTGCCGGGTGGAGCAGCCGCAGGACGGATTCCCATACCATGTAGGCGGCGACGACGCCGAGCAGCATCGCGCTCGCGAAGCCGCCGAGCGCGCCGACTTTTCCTGGGCCGAATGCGAAACGCGGGTCGCGTGCGTGGCGACGGGCGTAGCGGTAGGCGAGCACCGTGATGCCAAAGGCGGCGGCGTGCGTGCCCATGTGCCAACCGTCGGCCAGCAGCGCCATCGAGTTGAACAGATGGCCGGCCGCGATCTCGACGCGCATGACGACGATCGTGAGCACGAGTACGATCGTGGTGCGGTGTTCGCCGGCGGCGTTGCCGTGGCGGAAGTCGTGCGAAGGAGTTGTATCGGCGAGGCAGGGCATGGGAGGGAAAGGCGGAACTCGGTATGCGGAACGGCGACGGTGACGGCCGAAGAGCCGGCGGGGCGCGGCTGAAGGTGCGTGGTTGTCCATCCGATCCAGCACGCCCGGCGGGCGGCCGCTGGATGCTTCGGTCGATGTTTTCAGCGCGGAGGTTTGAGGTGGAGCGGGAGTTTGGGCGGGCAGCAACCGCCGGCGCAGGGCGGGGCGCCGGTGTTGCTCCGGGCGGAAGCGCGTTTGCGGCGCGCCGTCCACCAGAGGTACGCGAGCGCGGCGGCGATGAGCGTGTAGACGAGGAGTTGGTCGAGCCAGAGAGGCATGGGTATGCGGGACAGCCGGAACGGATTACGAGAAGCCGAGCAGGCGGCCGCCTTGGTAGACGAGGAAGGCGGCGGACCAGGCGAGCGCGGTCATGTAGGCGAGTTGGAAGAGCGGCCATTTCCACGAACCGGTTTCGCGGCGGACGACGGCGCTGGTGGGCAGGCACTGCATTGCGAGGACGTAGAACACCATGAGGCCGAAGACCACCAATGGCGTGTAGACCGGCGAACCATCGGGGCGCGTTTCCGCGAGCATGCGGTCGCGCAACGAATCGGTATCCTCCTCGCCATTTTCGACGGCGTAGATGATCGACATCGTGCCGACGAAGACCTCGCGCGCGGCGAACGAGCTGATGATGCCCACGCCGATCTTCCAGTCGTAGCCGAGCGGCTGAATGACCGGTTCGATGGCGTGACCGAGCCGGCCCGCACAGGAGGTGGCGAGCGCCTCGGCGGCGGTGGCGTCGGAGTGCTCGGGTTTCGGGTACGTGGAAAGCGCCCAGATCACGATGGAGATCGCGAGGATCGCGGTGCCGGCGCGCTTGAGAAACATCACGGCGCGCTCCCACATACGCAGGGCGGTGGCGCGCAGCGAAGGCCGGCGGTACGGCGGCATCTCGAGCAGGAGGAGCGAGCGTTCTCCCTTGAAGAGCGTGCGGCGGAGGAGCCACGCCATGGCGAACGCCGCGGTGAGCCCGAGCGCGTAGAGGGCGAGCATCATGCCCGCCTTGCGCCACGCGCCGCCGGCGGGAAGGAACAACGCGATCAACAACGCATACACGGGGAGTCGCGCGGAGCAGCTCACAAGCGGCGCGACGAGGATCGTGACGAGCCGGTCGCGGGTGTTGTCGATCGTGCGCGCGGCCATGATTCCCGGGATCGCGCAGGCGAACGAGCTGAGCATCGGCACGAACGACTTTCCGTGCAGGCCCACGCGGCTCATCAGCCGGTCGACGATGAACGCCGCGCGCGCCATGTAGCCGGTGTCCTCAAGCAGTCCGATGAAGAAGAACAGGATCAGGATCTGCGGAAGGAAGATGACGACGCCGCCCACGCCGGCGATGACGCCGTCGACGACGAGATCGCGGAAATCGCCCGCGGGGATCGCCGACGCCGCCCAGTCAGAAACAACGACTTGCCCCGCCTCGATCCAGTCCATCGGAATCTCGGCGACGCGGAAGATCGTGAAGAACATGACCGCCATCACGCCGAGGAAGAAGACCCAGCCCCAGAGCCGGTGCGTGAGCCAGGTGTCGAGCCGGTCGCTGGCGGTCGCGCGCCCGGCATCGTTTGCGTGCTGGGTCGCGGCGGCGAGTTCAGCGGCCCAAGCGTAGCGCGACTGCACCGCGGCCGAGAGACGATCGATTCCGGCGCGTTCGATCTGCGTACGTGCGAACTCGACCGTGGCCGGGAGGGCGCCGGGCAATGCGGCCACCAGTTCGTCGTCGACCGCGGAGAGCAACAGGAGCGCCTCCGCCATGGCGAAACGAGTGGCCACGACGCGTTCGCGCGCGAGCGCCTCGGCGAGCGGTCGCGCGGCGGTTTCCAGCGGCTCGGGCAGCGGGGCGCGCCGAGGAGGGGCACCGTCCAGATGCGCGACGATCGCGTGCTTGAGCTCGACGAGTCCTCTTTTCTGCGACGCGACGATGGGCACGACGGGACAACCGAGCCGCGCAGAGAGCGCGGCCGGATCGGTGACGAGGCCGTTGCGCTCGGCGAGGTCCATCATGTTCAACGCCACGACGAGGGGCAGGCCGAGCTCCGCGAGCTGGGCGACGAGGTAGAGATTGCGCTCGAGGTTGGCCGCATCGACGACGCACAGCAGCAGATCGGGCGCGGCGGTCTCCGCGCGGCGGCCGAGCAGGACATCGCGCGCGACGGCTTCATCGGGCGAGCGGGTTTGCAGCGAGTAGGTGCCAGGCAGGTCGAGCAGGTCGAACGGATCGCCGTGTGCGCCGAAGAAGCGGCCGACCTTCTTCTCGACGGTCACGCCCGGGTAGTTGCCGACCTTCTGGCGAAGTCCGGTGAGCGCGTTGAAGAGCGTGGTCTTGCCGCTGTTGGGATTGCCGGCAATCGCGACGGTGCGCGCCGCGCGCGCGGCGGAGGTGAGGCGGGGCGAGGTGGCCGCGAGTGGGGTGTTGGCGGATGGCATCGGGAAGGTTGGTCAGCGAACGATCGCGATGTGGACGCCGGCCGCCTCGCTTTGGCGCAGCGAGAGATGATAACCTCTGACGCGGATCTCGAGCGGGTCGCCGAGCGGGGCGTAGCGCACGACCGTGCACTCGGTGCCGGTGGTGAGCCCCATTTCGAGCAGCCGCTGGTGGGTGTTGGGCGGGAGCGCGAAACCGGTGATCTTGGCGCGAGTGCCGACGGGTTGGCCGGCGAGGACGGCGGGAGTTGTCATGGAAACGTGGTTTTCGAGGTGCGGACTGCGGCGGTGGAGAACGGGCTTCAGAAGGCGAGTTCGGCCCGGAGGCCGAAGACGGTGGCGGCGCGGCGGCGGCCGGACACATCGGCCAACGGATCGAAATGCCGCTGGGCGACGGCCTGGAGCGCAAGGTGCGTGGTGACTTGCGCGCGGTAGGTGAGCTCCAACGCGGTTTCGGCAGAGGCCCGCGCAGGATCGACCCGACGAAATCCGTCGCCATACTCCGTGTACGAGAGCGCGACTCCGGCAATGTCGTCCTTTCGGCCGGGGAGAGGCGCAAACCAGTTGAGGCCGGCATCGACGTAGCGGTGGACGACGCTGCGGTCCTGCTGCGGGCAGACGCCAGCGCGCCAGAATGCGCCAAGCAGCGGGCCCTCCTCGTCGCGCTCGGCGAGCACGACATCATGCACCATGTAGAAGGTGTGAAGGCCGTGGACCTCGGCGAGGTCGGCTGCGGTTGCGAGCGCGGCGAAATTGTCGAAACGGCCGGTGTGCACGCCACCTCCGAGCCGCAGGGTGGAACGCTTGCCGGCGAAGAGGAAACGGTAGGCTCCTTCGTAGAAGACCACCGCGCCTTGTCCGGAACCGTCGGCCCAGTCGAAGCCATGGTTGGCGCGATCGTCGCGCCCCGGGCCGCCATGGTAGACGCCGAGCTGGAAGGCGAAGTCTTCGGTGGGGTGAATGCAGAAGAACGCTCCCGGCGCGGCGACGGCGTAGACCGGAAACGCGCCGCCGCCGCCGAGCCGACCGCATTGCGGGGTGGCGACTTGCGAGGGCATGGCTCCGAGGGCGGAGAGCGCGAAGAGGCTGGCGAACTCGGAGCCCATGAAATCGTCGTCGAGCGCGAGCTGGCCGAGCTTCAGCACGTAACGATTGTCGCCCCACGCTTGCCGGTAGAAGAGATTGAAGACGCGCCACGAATCAGCGGCGTGGATGCCGCTGACGGGATTGGCGGTGCCGGTGAGGGAGGTGAAGTCGGCGGTGGCGTGTTGGTTCTCGATCCAGAATAGCTGGGCTACGAGGGCAGCGCCTGCGGGGCCGCCAAGGGCGGCAACGTCGACCTCGAGCGAGAGATCGACGAGTGAGTTCCAGCGCGATCCGGTGGCGAGACCGCCGGAGGCGTTGTGCCAGAACTCGCCGGTGGCGGTGAGCGAGGGTTGGATGGCGGGCTCGGTGGATTCGAAGTCGGCTGGCGACTGGGCGCGCGCAGAGCAGAAAAGCAGGCCGAGTGCGGCGGTGGTCAGGATGGCTCGCTTAGCCGGGTGCGGTGGACGATGCATGGCGATGTCGAAGGGATACCGGCGCTGGAAGATTGTTGGACGATGGGAGCGGCGCGAACGGCAGCGCGGGTTGATGATGGAGTGACATCGGAGGATCGCAGAAATGGTCAGGAGGCGGGGTTCCGCCGGAAAAATCGGCGCC
>DATGXA010000006.1:0-19789 GCA_035299125.1 Opitutaceae bacterium | reverse complement strand
GGGTTTCGTCGCGACTTTGTCGGCCGAGCCCGCGCCAGCTTGGGCCCGCGGCGCCGCCACGGTCGCCGCTCGCGCCGGCCCCGCTGCGGGCTTGCTTGGCCAGGAAACACCGTCGCCGCGCATCAGGTACCACGCGCCGGCCCCGCCGGCCGCGAGCAGGAGCAACGCCGCCAGCCATGTCGTGCCGCCCCCTCCCGCCGACCGCGGAGGGCGTTTCGCTGTTTTCTTCTGGGTGCGCCGTTTCGCCAAGCGTCGGAAAACAACGCCGCGCGCCGCGCCGGACTCAAGCCCGGAGCGGCGCCAAAGACTCACGACACCTCAGCCGCCCGACTCGGTGGAGCAGCGAGCGTCGAGGGCCGAGGCACCGAAACTTCCGGTGCGCCACAGCCGGCGGCTCGTGTGACCAAGCGCGCCCTGTTTCTCGCTCTAGTCTCCCGACCTCTCGGCACTCGACCGATGGACCACACCTCACGGCGCCTCCACCACGATCGCGCGGCTCGCGAGCGTCTTCGCGCCTTGCCCGCTGATGTAGCGCACCTCGCACGCGCCCGCCTTCGCCGGTGCCGCGACCCGCGCCGGCGAACCGGCCCGCGTGTACGCGTACGCCGCGTAGGTGCCCGCCGGCGCCTCGGCCGGCACGATCGTGAGGTAATCGCCGGCGTTGTCGGGCCCGGTCCACTCGATCGCCACCGCCGCACCGGGGGCGACGCGCCCGGGCGCCACGAGCGCGATCGGCGTCGCCACAATCCGGATCGGCCGCCGCGCCAGCACCTTCGCGCCCTGCCCGGTCATGTACCGGATCTCGCACTCGCCGGGCTCCAGCGGCGCGGTCACATGGGCGGGCTGGCCTTTGCGGGCGCTGTCGTAGTTCGCGTATTTCCCGTCCGCTGCGGACACGGGCACGATCGTGAGGTAGTCGCCGGAGTTGCCGGGCCCCGTCCACTCGATGGCCACCACGCCACCGGCCTTCGCCTCCTCCGGCGCGTTCAATGTGATCGCCGCCGCCACGATCCGGATCGGCCGCCGCGCCAGCACCTTCGCGCCTTGTCCGGTAACATACCGGACTTCGCACTCGCCGGGCTCGATCGGCGCCGTCACGCGTGCGGCGTGGCCAGCGCGAGCGGCATCGTAGTTCTCGTATTTTCCATCCGGCGCCGTGCGCGGCACGATGGTGAGGTAGTCGCCGGCGTTGCCGGGACCGGTCCACTCGATCGGCACCACCGCACCGGCCTCGATCTCCTCCGGCGCGGCCAACGTGACCTCCGCGGCGACAACCGCGATCGCGCGCCGCGCCAGCACCCGGCGGCCCTGCCCGCTCATGTAGCGGATCTCCGCCTCTCCCGCCGCGATCGGCGCCGTAACATTCGCCACGGTGCCGGCGCGCGCAGCGTCGTAGCCGGCGTATTCGCCATCCGGCGCCTTCGGCGGGACGATCGTCAGATAGTCGCCGGCGTTCGCTGGGCCTTTCCATTCGATCGGCACGCTCGCGCCGGCGGTGACTTTGTCCGGCGCGGCGAGCGTCACCTCCGCCGGCCGAATCTCGACCGGAGCGCGGGCGAGCACCGTGCGCGAACGCGCGGCCACGTAGCGCACCTCCGCCGCACCCGGATCGATGAGCGCCGTCAACGTGACCGGCGTACCTTGCTTCGTGTAGGCGCTGCTTTCGTAGGCATCGTCCGGCGCACCGCGCGCGACGATCGTCACGTAGTCGCCGGCATTGTCGGGGCCGGTCCATTCCACGGGAAACGCCGCGCCGGCCGTGACCTGCGGCGGCACCTTCAGCGTGGCCGCAGTCAACACCTCCGCCGGTGGCGCCGCGGACGCGGTGGCTTCGGCGACGGCGAGCCCGAGCGCGTCCTTGAGCGAAGCCGCGTCGTTGGCCTGGAGAAAACGTCCGCCGGTCGCGGTGGCGATGCACGCGAAGCCGCGCGCCTCCTTCGCGGTGAGATCGAAGCCGACCGCGTGGATCGTCAGTCCCGGCCCGAGCCGCGCGAGTTCGTTCGCGGTAAGACACGGATCGCCGCCGCACGTCTCGAGGCCGTCGGAGACGAGGATGATCGTCGCGCGGCGGTTCGCCGCCTCGAGTTTCTCCGCGGCGAAGCGCAACGCGGCGGAGAGCGGCGTAGGCCCGCGCGGCTTCAGTCCATCGACGGCCTTCAGAAACGCCGTCTTGTCGAGCGGCCCGGGCGGTACAAGCAGCTCGAGGTCGTTGCACTCGTTGCGGCGGTGGCTGTACGCCACGAGACCGAGCGTCGCGCCGGGCGGCAAGCCCTCGACGAGTTCGCGCACCGCGCGCTGCGCGAGCGCCATCTTAGTTTCACCGCCGATGCGTTCGCGCATGCTGCCGGAGGCATCGAGCACGATGAGGGTGGCGGGAGCGGTATCGGCGGACGGGGCGGCTACGGCCCGGAACGGGATCAGCAGAGCAAGACCCACGAGCAGACGGAGGAGTGACGGAGGCACGGTGGAAACGGCGACACCCGCTCCCGACAGGAGCGGCGGATCAGCCGGCGGCGGCTTGGCGTTGAGTGAAGCGACGTCGACCGTGTGGGTAGCCGGCCGGCGGTGGTAGTGTGGCTTCGATGCACCGGTCCCGTGGCGACGGCAATCCGGATCTCGCCAACCGTCCCGTGCCGCGACCGTCCAACCCGACGCGATTGCCCCGGGAACCAGCGGGCGCTGCGGTTGTCGCCACTCCGCCATGCGCCACGTCCTCCTGTTGCTCCTCGCCTCCCTCACAACCCTGTCCGCCCGCGCCGATGCGCTCGCCGATTTCCGCACCGCGCTCCAAAACCTCGCCGGCACCGAACCGGTGACGGGCACGCTCGAGTTCGTGTTTTCCGACTCGTCCGGCGACCAGAAGAAGCCGAACACACAGGAGGGCCGCGCCTCCGCGACCGTCAGCCTCGGCGCCGAAGGGCTCCGCATCGCATGGGCGCCCGAGCAACTCGCCTCCGCCGTGCGCGAGGCCAACGACGCCTCCGGCAAACCGAAACAACCCGCGCCGACCCGCGACGCCATGTCGCGCCTCAACGCGATCGAAATCTACGACTACCTCGAGGCCGGCGGAGAACTCTCGCGCCGTCTCGCCAGCGCGAAGCTTCTCGGCGAAAAACAGGAGACGTGGAACGGCCAAGCCGCCCGCGTGCTCACCTTCAAACTCGAGCCGCCGCTCAGCGACGAGGACCGCAAAGTCATCAAGGAGATCGACGGCAGCGCGCGCCTCTGGATCGCCGACGACGGCACGCCGCTCGCCGCCGAAAGCTCCCTGCGCCTCAAAGGCCGCGCCCTCGTCGTGATCGGCTTCGAGCATTCGCAGAAGGAACAGTTCACCTTCGCCCGCCTCGGCGACCGGCTCGTCGTGACCTCCCACCAACGCGAGACCGCCGACGACGGCGGCGGCCAGCACACGCGTTCGAAGATCAACGTCACGCTGCGCCCCGCGCAGAGCTGAGCGCCCGCGGCGGCGACGGCATGCCCGGTGCGCGGGCAACATCTCCGGAAGATGCGCGGGGCGCGGTCTTCTCCGCGGGAAAACGGCGTGGTTTTGCGTTGGCCCGACGCCGTTTTCGTCCGCCAATTTTCGCCATGCCCGTGCCGACCTCCTCCCCTGCGCCGACCGCGACCGTCCTGGTCGACTTCGTCGCGGTCCGCGCGCAACTGCTCGAAGTCGCGGCCTTTCTCGACCGCGTCGAACGCCACGGCGCGGCCGACGATTTCCGCTGCGGCGCTTTGCGCGAAGCCGCGCGCGTGCTCGTCGACGGCCAGCCCGAGCGCGCCCGCCGCATCCTCGAGCGTCTCAGCGACCCCACGACCGAGCCGCTCGTCGTGAGCGACGGCAAAGCCGCGCACGGCGCCTGGAAAGGACCGGCCGCATGAACCAAGCTTTTCGCTACATCGAGCCGCACGGCCACATGGTGAGCCGCACGACCGACGACTACCAGGCGATGGCCACCGCCGGCTGCCTGGCCGTGTGCGAGCCGGCGTTCTGGGCGGGCTTCGACCGCGGCTCGGCGGCGGGTTTCCGCGACTACTTCCTCCAGCTCACCGCCTACGAACCCGCGCGTGCGGCGAAGTTTCTCCTGCCGCATTTCAGCTGGCTCTGCCTGAATCCGAAGGAAGCCGAGGACCTCGCCCTCGCGCGCGACGTACTCGCGCTGATCCCGGAGTTTCTCGACCGGCCAAACGTCCTCGGCATCGGCGAGATCGGCCTCAACCGTAACACCCGCAACGAGCTCGCCGTGCTCGAGCAGCACATCGACCTCGCCGTGCGCCACGACCAGCTGATCCTCGTCCACACGCCGCACCTCGAGGACAAGCTCAAGGGCACTCGCCTCATCCTCGACGCCCTGCGCGCCCACCCCGGCGTGCGCCCCGAACGCGTGATCATCGACCACGTCGAGGAACACACCGTGAAGCTCGTGCTCGACCGCGGTTTCTGGGCCGGCATCACGTTGTACCCACATTCCAAGGCCTCCGCGCCCCGCGCCGTCGACATGCTCGAGTGTGGCGACGCCGACCGCCTCTGGGTCAACAGCGCCTGCGACTGGGGCGTGAGCGATCCGCTCGCCGTGCCGAAGGCCGCGCTGGAGATGCGCCGCCGCGGTCACAGCGTCGACACCGTCGACCGCGTGTTCTTCCGCAACCCGCACCGGTTCCTTTCGCAGTGCCCGAAGTTCCGCCTCCCGGGCGACTCCGCCGCATGAAACTGCGCCGCGGGCACCACCTCGCCTACTGCACCAACGTCCACCGCGGAGAAACCTGGAGCGAGACGCTGGCCGCCCTCGAGCGCCACACGCTGCCCATCCGCGCGCGCGTCGCGCCCGGTCAGCCCTACGCGATCGGCCTGCGCCTCAGTGCCCGCGCCGCCGCCGAGCTCGCGCAACCCACCGCGCTCGACGCCTTCCGCCACTGGCTCGAACGCCACGACTGCACCGTTTTCACGATCAACGGTTTTCCCTACGGCGCGTTCCACGGCACACGCGTGAAGGAGCAGGTCTACGCGCCCGACTGGTCCGCGCCCGAACGCCTCGAGTACACCTGCCGCCTCTTCGATCTGCTCGCGGTGCTCGCGCGGCCCGATGCCGGCGGCAGCGTCAGCACCGTGCCGGGCTCGTTCAAGGCCTTCGTCACCACCGATCCGGCACGCCGCGCAGCGATCTTCGCCAATCTCACCGCCTGTGCGCGCCACGTGGCCGAGCTCTCCGCGCGCACCGGCCTCGACCTCCACCTCGGCCTCGAGCCCGAGCCGCTCTGCCAACTCGAGACGACCGCCGAAACCGTGGCGTTCTTCGACGAGTGGCGGGCGCGCACGCCCGATACCGCCGCGCTCTCGCGTCACCTCGGCGTGAACTACGATTGCTGCCACCTCGCCGTCGAGTTCGAGCAACCCGCCGCCGCGCTCGACCGACTCGCCGCCGCCGGCATCCGCCTGAGCAAACTCCACCTCAGCTCCGCGCTGCGCGTGCGGCCCGATGCCGCCGGCCGTGCCGCGCTCGCCGCCTTCGTCGAGCCGACCTACCTGCATCAAGTCGTCGTCGCCGAACATGGCATCGTCCGCCAACGTTTCGCCGACTTGCCCGACGCGCTCGCCGCGGCCGAAACGCAGCCGCCTCGCGAAGGCGAGGAGTGGCGGATCCATTTCCACGTGCCGCTGCACGCCGCGCCGGCCGCGCCGCTCGGCGACACCCGCGATCATCTGCTTGGTGCGCTCGATTGGCTCGCCGCGCATCCCGACGCATGCTGTCACCTGGAGATGGAGACCTACACCTGGGCCGTGCTGCCGCCCGAGCTGCGCCTGCCCGTCGAGGAGCAGCTCGTGCGCGAGTACGACTGGACGCTCGCCGCGCTCGCGCAACGCGGACTCGCCAGACCGGAGGCGCGCCGATGAGCGCCACCCGGCAACGTCCCACCGGCCTCGACTGGCTCGACCTCGCTCGCGCTGGAAACTTCCCATCGGTCGCGAGCAACGTGCTCGCGGCCTTCGTGCTCTCCGCGCGTGGTGCCGACTTCGAGCCGAACCTCGTCGCCGGCGCCCTGCTCGGCGGCGCGCTCGCCTACGCCGGTGGCGCCACGCTCAACGATGTGGCCGATCACACCTTCGACGCCCAGCACCGCCCCGAGCGCGCGCTGCCGCGCGGCGCCGTCTCGCGCCGCGCCGCCGCGATCGTCGGCGCGGTTGAGCTCCTCGCCGGTGCCGCGGTACTCGTTGCATTCGGCGCGCACTGGGCCGGCGCGACGTCACTCGTCGCGCTCGTCGCACTCTACAACTGGCTGCACAAGCGCTGGGCGGGAGCAGTCGCGCTCATCGCCGGTTGCCGCGCCGCGCTCGCGCTCACCGTCGCCACGCTCCCCGGCCATCACCTTGCGCCAGGGCTGCTCCTCTGGGTCGCGGCACTCTGGTGCTACATCGTTGTGCTCAGCGTGCTCGCGCGTCGCGAATACCGGCCCAGAGCTGCCGCCGCTCGTCTCGCCCACGTCGTGCGCTGGTTGCTCGCCGGCATTCCGTTGGTCGACGCCACGGCATTGCTCGTTCTCGGCGCTTGGCCGTGGGCGCTCGTTTGTGCTGCGATGATTCCGCTCGGTCGCGGGGCCCAACGCCTGCTCGCCGCCGATTGATCGCCATGGACGCCACGCCGCCCCCACTCGCCGCCACGCTCCCGGTGCCGTTTGCGCACCGGCTGTTGTTCACGCGCGACGTCTTCGCTCCGGCAAACTCCACGCTCGCGCAGGCGCTCCCCCCGCGCGAACCCGGCGAACGCGTGCGCGCCCTGCTCGTCTGCGACGCCGGCCTGTGCGCCACGCAGCCGAAGCTCACGACGCGCGCTGCGGCCTGGTTTTCCGAACACGCCGACGCCGTCGAGCTCGCCGCACCGCCGCTCGTGATCCCCTCCGGCGAGGCCGCCAAGAACGACTTCGCCGCGCTCGAGCGCCTGTGGACCGCGATCGCCGAGGCCGGCCTCTGCCGGCATTCGTACATCGTCGCCGTCGGCGGCGGAGCGTTGCTCGATGTCGCCGGTTTCGCCGCGGCAACCGCGCACCGCGGCATTCCGCTCGTGCGTCTGCCGACCACGAGCCTAAGCCAGGCCGACAGCGGTGTGGGCGTGAAGTGCGGCGTGAACCGTTTCGGCCGGAAGAACTGGCTGGGCGCCTTCGGCGTGCCACACGCGGTGATCAACGACCTCGCGTTTCTCCGCACACTGCCGCCGCGCGAGCGTCGCTCCGGTCTCGCCGAGGCGGCGAAGGTCGCGCTCATCCGCGATGCCGCGTTTTTCGAATCGCTCGTCGCCGAGGCCGACGCGATCGCCGGCGCGGACAGCGCGGTGTACGAACACGCGATCGCCACGAGCGCGAAGTTGCATTTCGAGCACATCGCGAGCGGCGGCGATCCGTTCGAACGCGGTTCGGCGCGCCCGCTGGATTTCGGGCACTGGGCGGCGCACAAGCTCGAGCAACTCTCCGCGTTTCGCCTTGGTCACGGCGACGCCGTCGCGATCGGCCTCGCGCTCGATCTCGTGTACGCGCGTCGCGCCGGCCTGCTCGACACCGCGGTCGCCGAGCGCGCGCTCGCGCTGCTGGAGCGTTTCGGGTTCACGTTGCACGTGCCCGAACTTGAGCAACGCCGCGCCGACGGCCACCGCTGCGTGCTCGACGGCCTGCAGGAGTTCCGCGAGCACCTCGGCGGTCGCCTGAGCGTGCCGTCGATTCGCGCGCCGGGGGTGCGCCTCGACCTCAACGCGCTCGACTGGGCCATGCTCGAACAGTCGGCCGACGAACTCCGCGAACGCCATGGCTGAGCGCACCGTCATCCTCGATGTCGTCGGACTCACCCCGCGCCTGCTCGGGCCGGCGATGTCACGATTGACCGCGTTCGCCGCGCGCGCCGGGCTGCAACGCGTCCGGCCCGCATTGCCCGCCGTCACCTGCACCGCGCAGAGCACGTACCTCACCGGCGCACCGCCCGCGCAGCACGGCTGCGTGGCCAACGGCTGGTACGACCGCTCGCTCGCCGAGCACCATTTCTGGAAACAGTCCGACCACCTCGTGCAGGCGCCGAAGCTCTGGGAAACGTGCCGCGCCGCACGGCCCGGCTTCACCTGCGCAAAGCTCTTCTGGTGGTACAACATGTACTCCAGCGCCGACTGGTCGGTCACGCCGCGGCCTCTGTATCCGGCGGACGGGCGCAAGATCTTCGACATCTACACGCACCCCGCCGACCTGCGCCCGGCGCTGAAACGCGCGCTCGGCGACTTTCCGTTTCCCGCGTTCTGGGGACCGGCGGCGGGATTGGCCTCGTCCGTGTGGATCGCGGCGACCGCGCGCTGGATCGAGGAGCGGCACCGGCCCGACCTCTCCCTCGTCTACCTGCCGCACCTCGACTACAACCTCCAGCGCCTCGGCCCGGACGACCCGCGCTGCGCGGAGGACTGCCGCGCGATCGACGCGCTCGTCGGCGAACTGCTCGACTTTTACGCGGCGCGCAGCGTGCGCCCGATCGTTATTTCCGAATATGGAATCGTGCCCGTGCGGCGCTCCGTCGCGCTCAACCGTGTGCTCCGCGCCCGCGGCTGGCTCTCGGTGAAGGACGAACTCGGGCGCGAGCTCCTCGACTGCGGCGCGAGCGCCGCGTTCGCGTTGGCGGACCATCAGATCGCCCACGTCTACATCCGCGATCCGGCGCTCGTGCCCGCAGTGCGCGACGTCGTCGCGGCCACGCCCGGCGTGGCGCAGGTGCTCGATCGCGCCGCGCAACGCGAGCTCGGGCTCGACCACGCGCGCAGCGGCGATCTCATCGCGTTCGCCGAGGAGGATTCGTGGTTCAACTACTACTATTGGGAGGACGACGCGAAGGCACCGGACTTCGCTCGCTGCGTCGATATCCACCGCAAGTACGGCTACGACCCGGTGGAGCTCTTCATCGATCCGCAGCTCGCGTTTCCGAAACTGCGCATCGCCGCGAAACTGCTGCGCAAGAAACTCGGCTTCCGCATGCTGATGGACGTGATCCCGCTCGATCCGTCGCTTGTAAAAGGTTCACACGGCGTCTGTCCGCGCGATGAGCGCGACTGGCCCGTGCTGCTCGGCGGCGGCGGCGCCGAAGCGCCGCTCCCCGCCACCGCCGTGCACGATCGGCTGCTGGAGATCTGCCTGCGGTAGGCAGGCCGACGGAAGGACGGGCTCTCGGTAGGTCGGGCTTCACGCCCAGCTCCCGTCGCTGCTCACCTCGCCGGAAAGTCGGGCGTACAGCCCGACCTCCGGAATGTTATCGCGTCAACTATTGGTTGATATGGCCGCCTGGTGCACCGGGTGCGTTGGTCTCGTGCAGAGGGCGCAACCACTTTCCCGCTCACCAATGATCCACCGGGCCCTTTGGCACCGGGATCGACTCGGCGGCGTCCTCTCCTTCGGGCTGCATGAATGAGGCGACCATCGGCGCGGGACGGAACTTCGCGCGCAGCTCGCCGTGCTCGTCGAGGAACTGTTTGCGCCACTCGACGAAGCCGGCAACCGCCGCTTCGAAGTCCGGGGTGTTGCTCATCCGCGCCGCGAGTCGTTTGAACTCTCGTGCGGGCCCGAAACGTCGCGCGTACCAGCTCGCCACGCGGCGGAAGAGCACCGTGCCGCGTTCGTCGCCGTGCATCTCGACGTAGCGCGCGTGGTGCAGCCGCAGCACGCGCAGCCGTTCGTCGATGCCCGGCTCGGGCAGCAGCTCGCCCATGTCGAGATAGCGCCGCGTCTGGACGAACAGCCACGGGTTGTAGAACGCCCCGCGGCCGACGCTCACGCCGGCGCAGCCGGTCTCGTCGAGCATCATCTTCGCGGCCTCGGGCGTGGTCACGTCGCCGTTGCCGATCACGGGGATGCGCTTCACCGCCTGCACCACGGCGCGGATACCGGCGAGGTTCACCCGCCCGGAAAAGCCCTGCTCGCGCGTGCGCCCGTGCACGAACACCGCCGCCACGCCGGCGTCCTCCAGCGCGCGGGCGAGATCCGGCGCGGTGAGGTTCTCCTCGTCCCAGCCGAGGCGCATCTTCGCCGTCACCGGGATCTTCACGGCATCGACGATGCCGCGCACGAGTGCCGTCGTCTTCTCAATCTCGGTCATCATCGCCGAGCCGCCGCCGACCTTGCAGACCTTCTTCACGGGGCAGCCCATGTTGATGTCGATCGACGCGATCCCGAGCGACTCGAGCAGCTGTGCGGCGGCGCGCATCTCCTCCGGCACCGAGCCGAAAATCTGCACAGCGAGCGGCGAATCCGCGGCGCACGTTTTGATCAACTCGAACGCGCGCGGGCGGCGCTCGAGCAGCGAGCGGGCGTTGACGAGGTCGGTCGTGCAGAGGTCCAGCCCGCCGAGTTCGCGCAGCGTGAGCCGGAACGGCAGGTTGGTGTAACCCGCCAGCGGTGAGAGGAAGAGATTCGAGCGCAGCTCGAGCGGACCGAAACGCAGCATCGCCGCACGCAACGCCAGCGCACCGCCGGTTTCAACCCGGAAGAATCTCCCCGAACGTTCTCGATTCGCCGCTGCGCTGTGCCGTACTCGCCGCGAGCAAGATGGAACCGTCCACCTCACCTCACACCGTCGCTCGCGGCATCGTCCACGTCACGATCGCGTACGTGCTGTGGGGCTTGTTTCCGCTGTTCTGGAAACAGCTGCATGCCATCGCCGCGACCGAGTTGATTGCGCACCGCGTCGTGTGGTCGTTGGTGTTCGTGGCCGGACTGACCGTCGTGCAAAGGGCATGGGCGGAGATCGTGCCAGCGCTGCGTTCGCCGCGTCGGCTCGGGCTGCACGCGCTCAGCGGCGCGCTGCTGTCGATCAACTGGCTCGCCTATGTCTGGGGCGTGAACCACGACCGTGTGCTCGAGACGAGCCTCGGGTATTTTCTTGTGCCGCTCTGCACTGTCGCCATGGGCCGATTGATTCTCGGCGAACAATTGCACGCGCGCCAGTGGTGGGCGGTCGTTCTCGCCGCCGCTGGCGTGGCGCTGCAATTCCGCGGCGTCGGCGGCGTGCCGTGGGTGGCGCTCACGGTGGCGGGCAGCTGGGCGCTGTACGGTTTCCTGCGCAAACGCTCCGCGCTCGGCTCGCTCGCTGGACTGACGCTCGAGACCGCTCTGCTCACGCCGATCGCGGCGAGTTATCTCCTGTACCTCGCGGCGCATGGCCGTGGCGCGCTCGGCCACGCCGGCGGCTGGCAGCAGTTCGGTGTGCTCTGCGCGGGCGTGGTGACGGCCGTGCCGCTGTTGCTCTTCGCCGCGGGCGCGCGTCGCCTGCAATTGGCGACGGTCGGCGTGCTCCAGTACATCGTGCCTTCGCTCACGTTTCTCCTCGGTGTGTTCCTCTACCGCGAGCCGCTCGCCCCTGCGCGGCTGGCGTCGTTCGCGCTCATCTGGACCGCGCTGGCGCTGTACTCGATCGAGACCTGGCGGCGGCGTACGATGTAGCCGGGATCGCCGACCCCGCCCAAACCGAAGCAGCACCAAGGCATCGGGGTCACCGACCCCGCCTACAGCCAACCACGAAGGCATCCGAAACTATAGCCGGTTTCGCTGAAGCCGGTCCGGACGGCTGCATCCGAGACAATTATTCCGGGGTCAATGCCCACGCGACAGGGCGATCCCCGTTACGGGAACCGCCCTCCTCGCGTTCGCACTCAGCCCAGTACGGCGACGATCCTGGAGTTGTGCCGGATCTTCTCCGTCGGGACGACTTCGCCCTCGATGGCGACGCCGTCGATCGTGAGCGACTTCAGGCCCTTGTTCACGCCGCTCGGGTTCTGCACCTCGATCTTCACGCGCTTGCCGCGGAAGGTGCGGGTCATCTTGAAGCCGGGCCACGCCTTCGGGATGCACGGGGCGATGCGCAGACCCTCGACCTCCGGGCGCACGCCGAGCACCCAGTGCGTGGCCGAGTAGTAGGCCCACGAAGCGGTGCCGGAGAGCCACGGCACACGCGAGGCGCCGAGGTTGACGTTGTACTTCGAGTACGTCGTCTGGCAGTGCACGTACGGCTCGACCTGGCGGATCTCCGCGCGGTCGTTGTACGCGGCCGGCATGAAGGCCCGGTAGTACTCCCACGCCTGGTCGCCGTTGCCCTGCAGGATCTCGGCAATCACGCCCCAGCTCTGGGTGTGCGAGAAGATGCCGGCGTTCTCCTTGATGCCCGCGTTGAAGAGCGTGGCCTTCATGATCTCCGGATCGGCCTTGATGAACGGCGGATCGCACAGCGCGACGCCGAACGGCGTGGCGCAGCGCTCCTTCATCGTCTTGAGCGCCTGCGTCGCCTGCGCGGGCGTGGCGGCGCCGGACATGACGGCCCACACCTGCGTGTTCATGTAAACCTGACCCTCGGCGAAGTTCTTCGTGCCGTAGACGGTGCCGTCCTGGCCGATTGCCCAGATGAACCACTCGCCATCCCAGCACACGGCCTGGATCTTCGCGTCGAGCTTGGCCAACTCGGCGCGCGCCCACGCGGCTTCCTCCGGCTTCCCAAGCTTGTCCGCGATACCCGCGTACACGTCGAGACCGAGGCGGACTTGGAACGCCACGAAGACCGACTCGCCCTTGTAGCCGAGGCGGATGCAGTCGTTCCAGTCAGCGGCGAGGCCGCAGGGCAGGCCGTTGCGGCCGGTGCGCTCGAGGTTGAACTCGAGGGCGCGGCGCAGGTGCCCGAAAACGGTCGCCTCGCCCTGGTCGGCGTACGGGAGGACCTTATTGTAGAAACCGAAGTCGCCGATCTCGGCCACGAAGGCCGGCACGGCATTGAAGAACCACAGGCAGTCGTCGGAACGGTATTCGTGATCCGGTGGCGGCGGCTCCTCGCCGGGTTTATGGGAGAACGGCTTGATCACCGGGATGGCGCCGCCGTTGGCGAGCTGGCCGGTGAGCATGAGCTCGAGGCGCTGCTGCACACCGTCCTTAAGGAGCGGGATCGCGCCGAGCATGTCCTGCACGGTGTCGCGGAAGCCGAGGCCGTCGCGCTCGCCGTTGTAGACGAGCGAAGCCGAACGCGACCACGCGTAGGTGATGAGCGCGTTGTAGGCGTTCCAGACGTTCACCATCGAGTTGAACTCCTTGTCCGGCGTCTCGACCTGGAGGTTGGCCAGCGGCGCGTGCTTCTCGGCAACGAGTTTTTGGAACTCCTCCTCGCAACGCGCGCTGTTGCCGAACTCGGCGACGGTCGCCTTGCCATGGCTGCCCACGGTGCCGAGGCCGAGCATGACGATGATCTCACAGCTCTCGCCGGGGGCCAGCGTCACGTCGCCCTGGAGGCCGCCGACGACGTTGTCGCCCTCGGCGAGGAAGTTGGAGCACTTGCCCGCCACGACCACATCCGGCGCCGCGTAGCCGCCGTAGGTGCCGCAGAAACGCTCGCGGGTCGTCTCGTAGCCGGCGAGCGGCGTGCCGGTGAGGGCCATCCAGGTGCGGTTGCAGCCGGTGAGGTCCTTGCCGTCGAAGTCGTAGTTGGGGTTGCAGGTCACGCCGAGGATGCCGTCCTCGAGCGTGGCGCGGGTGATGAAGAGCGAGTACTGGAGGTTGATCAGGTCCTGCGAGGTGTTCCAGAGGTTGGCGAACTCGCAGTAGGTGAAGACCGAGAGCTTGCGCTCCTTCTTGGTCTTGTTGGTCAGCTTCAGGCGCCAGTATTCGAAAGTCTGACCCTTCGGCACGAAGTAGGTGGCCTCGCTGGCGATGCCGGCATAGCGGCTCTCGATGATGGTGTAGCCCATGCCGTGGCGGCAGGTGGACTTGTACTTGGCGAGCGGCTTGGCCACGGGCTGCCACGCGGCCGACCAGAAATCGCCGTCCTCTTGGTCGCGGATGTAGAGCAGGCGGCCCGGCATATCGAGCGGCGTGCTGTTGAACCGCATGCGCAGGAAACGCCCGGTGGCACCGCTCTTGTAGAAGGAATAGCCGCCGGCGTGGTTGGTGATGATCGCGCCGTACTCGGTCGAGCCGAGGTAGTTCGACCACGGGCGCGGGGTGTCCGGGCGCGTGATCACGTATTCGCGGGCTTTGTCGTCGAAGTGGCCGTATTGCATGGGAGGGAGGTACTGAAAGGGCCGAGCTTCCGCCCACCCCAGCGGCCCTGTCCACCCCGGAAGCGCCCGGCAGGTCGCAGTCCCGGGCGGTTATTGCGTCAGGGGGCAAACTGGGCAGCTGCTTACCACCGGTCTCCTGCTTCCTGCCTATTTGGAACTCAGGAAATGAACGACTGTGCCCCCGGGCCGAGTCGGAGCAGAACGGCGGCGGTGGATCGGGGTGGGGACGTTTCTCCGAAGCGTCCGTTCGCTCGGCCCGAGGCTGGCAGGATCAGGCCGCCGGCAGGCCCACCGTGGCGGACGGCTCGGAGTGCCGTCCCTACCCCGACCCGCACCTCGGTGCGGGAGTCACCGGGATTCGGTTACCGCTCGGGACGGCGGATCGGCGACTGCTTCACCACGTTCCGCTCTGTGCTCTCCCTCCGTCTCTCCTTTGCCTCTGCGACCTGTCCGAACTGCCGCTGCGACGTTGAACCGCACGCACGCGGTCGCCCCCGGGAGGGGCTCCATTACCTCTGCCCAGCGCCGGCGCTCGACGCCCGCTCCGCCGCCCACCACCCTCGCGCCCATGCCTCCGCCCGGTGTCATCATTGTCCTCGGCTCGCCCAACGACGAACATGGCAACCTCCACAGCGTCGCGCTCGAACGCTGCCGCTGCGCCCTGCGCCTGCACCGCGACAACCCCGCATGGCCGCTGCTGCTCACCGGCGGTTTCGGCGAACACTTCAACACCACCGCACTCCCCCACGCGGCCTACCTGCGCCGCTGGCTCGAGGAACACGGCGTGCCGGCGACCGCCTTCCTGCCCTTCGCCGAAAGCCGCAACACCCTCGAGGACGCCTCGCTCGCGAAACCCATCCTGCTCGCCACCGGCGCGCGTTTCGCCGTCGTCGTCACCTCCGACTACCATGCGGACCGCGCGCGCTTCGTCTTCGAGCGCGAGTTCGCCGACACCGGTGTAACGCTCTGCTTCGTCGCCACCGCGACCGACGAGTCCGCCTGCCGGCTCGATCTCGCAGCGCTCAAACGCCACGAGGCGGCCGCGCTGGCGAGGTTGCGCGGTGAGGCGACGAAAGCGTAGGCGCGGTCGCTAAAGTCACGCTGCGCCGGCGAAACGGATCTCGAACGAGCAACGGCCGTCGCCCAACAACGCCGACTCCCTCAGGTCGCAAGCGACAGCGCGCCGCGTCACGAGCGTGAACATCTGCCGGATGGAGCCCACCGAGCAGCGGCACGCTGCGGCCGGCACGGTGCCTTTGCCCATCAACGGACAGGCGCAGTCGCCACCGGGCACCGCAAACGCGAGTTTCACCACGCCGCGCGCCTGATCGTGCTCGACCTGCGCGTGCCAGCGTTTCTCGACCTCGGCGAGAAAGCCGTCGAGATCGCCGGCGAATTTCCCCGCGAATCCGGAGCTGCCGCAGAAACGCCCGACCTCCTCCATGATCTCGGCAAACGTCGCCGCATCGACCTTCGTCGCGACAGTGCTGACAAGTTTCGCGTAACGCTGCCGGCCGAAGCCGACGCGCCAGTCCTCCTGCGACGGCGGCTCGGTGGCGGTGGTGGGCTTGGGTTCTTCGGCGGCGACAAGACTGGCGACGGCGCAGGAGCACAGGCCGGCGGCACAGGCGGTTTTCAGGAAAGCGCGACGTTCCATGAGCGGGGTCCTCGGGTTTTGGGGTTCACGGTCGATACCGTAAACCCCGCACCAAGTCGAACCCCGTCATGCCCCGCCACGCGCGCTCACGGCAGCACCAGGAAACGTGTCAGAGCATCCGGCACGATGGTGTCGGTGCGCCACTGCGTGCGCGGGTTCACCTTCGCCAGGCGGCCGAAGGGCCCGCCCAGCGCCATCGGCAGCGCCACGCGGTAACGCGCCGCCGGATCGATTTGCGTCTCGGCGATCGCCGGCTGGAAACCCACCCAGAAATCGACCTCCTCCGGGGCCGTTTTCATTGCGCGGTACGCGGCCAGCAACTCGGCGCCGCTCATCTCGAACATGTCGACCGTGTGCCCGTAGAACAGCGGCGCGAGGTCGGCGACGCGCGTCACACCAGGGGCGACCGGCACGCTGCCAAGATTCGGAAGATGCCCGGCGATCGCAAAATCGGCGCCCGTCGCCCGCCGCACCGCCTCCGCGATCCGGCGGCCGAGCGCGGCCTGCGTTTCCGGTTGTGTCGTGATGACCGGCGAAGTCTCACGAACGGCGAGCCAACGCCAGCGGCTGTCGAAGCTGCGCGTCGCCACGAGTTGGAGTCCCGTCGAGTGCGTCACGAGCAGATCGGCGCCGATGAAGAGCGGCGAGCAGAGCGCCGGCACGGTCGCGTCGACGCGGTAGCCGGCGGCCTCCGTCGAGGCGACCCAGAACACAAGCCGACCGGGCGCGAGCGGGTTGAAGTGCAACAGCCCGAGCGTGCGTTGCGTGGCCGACAGGGTTATGCCGTCGGAGCAGACGATCGCGTCGCCCGTGAGTTGCACCGGCAACTGCTCCGCGATCCGCGCCACGACCGCGTTCTCGGCCGCGGTGCCGATGAGCACGAGGTTGCAGCGAGCGAGATCGGCCTCGGTCACGGCGGTGTCGGCCCTGATAGCAAGGCGACCGAAGAGGTTCTGCCGGTGGGGCACGTTGTCGCGTGGATCGAACTCGCCGCTGTCGGCCATCCAAGCGGTGTTGGGGCTTTTGCTCGCCGCCTCGGCGGCGGTGCGGAGTGCGGCGTTGGTCGCAGCATCGCCGCCGGTCCCATACACGATGAGCAGCGGCGAGCCGTCGTAGACTTGGATCGGGCCGCCGGGTGTGTGCAGGCGCGCGGGCGCGGCTTCCGCCGGCGCGGCCGGGCCCTCGAGCACGAGCGTGGCGGGCAGCGGCGCGGGGATCTCGCGCGGCACGGCGCCGTTGATCACGACGCGCAGCGCGAGCGCGGGGTTGAAGGGCGACTCCGTGAGGCGGAGACGCAGCCGGGCGACATTGTCGAACTCGACGAAGGGTGTGTTGCCGTCACCCGCCGTGGCCACGAAGCGCGCCGGCCGCGGCTCGGCGCCCCACTCCGCGATCTCCGCCCACCAGCAGCGCATCGCCGCGCCGTCGTAGGCGGTGAAATCGAGATGCCGGATCGTGCGCGAATCGGGCCGCACCTGAGCCTCGGCCCAGACCGCGGCGCGCGCATTGCCTGCCTGATAGTCCCACACCGCATGGCCGTAGCCGGTGGCCTCGTCGAAAATCGCCTGGCCGCCGCGACGGCGCAGCTCGGCGAGCGGCCCGCGTGCTTGGTTGATCGGCACGACCGGATCGTCGTCGCTGTGGGTCGCGTAGATGGGGAACGTGAGGAGGTTTCCGATCGGCTCCTGTTGCACGTAGCCGCAGGTGATCTGACCGGAGGCGAAACGGTGTGGAAAACGCGCGCCGAGTTTGAATGTCGCGCCGCCGCCCATGCTGCCGCCGCCGAGGTGGATGCGGTCGGGATCGATGCGCCAGTGCGCCTCGATGTAGTCGATCACGTGGAGCACGTCGGCTTGGGAAAGGCCCACATACCAGCCGCCGCGCGCGCGACCGAGCACGGCGACCTCGAACGAGCCCGCGTGCGCCGCCATGCCGGCGGAGTGGTTGAGGTGATCGCCGGTGTAGCCATGCATCGCGACCGAGAGCGGCGCCGGACGCGCCGGGTCGTAGTCGGTCGGGATCATGAGCTTGAACGGTTGGCCGGTGCCATCCACGGGCGACTCGTACGCCCACTCCTGCACGCCACGCAGTTTCCCGAGCAGGGCCGGATCGGCCGCGATGCGGCGCGTCCAGTCGTCGAGCCGCGCGATCTTTTCACGTGCCGCCGCACTATCGGCGCCCGAGCGGGCGACAGCGTTTTCCGCCTCAACGCGGAGAAATTTCAACCAGCCGCGGTACGCGGCGAGTTCGGGCCGGGCGACCGCCGCATCGGCGGCGGAAACCGCCGCCGGGAGCGCGACCACGGCGGGCTGCGGCGCCGGCTGGGCGGAGGCGCACAGCGCCGCCACGAGGGGAAGGAGCACCAAGGGGATTTTCATGGTGCGCCGACCGTTGGCCCGGTTTTGCGGCCGCGCAACTCTCCCTCGGCCCTCGTGGCGGAGGCTGCATTACGCGCCCGTCGGGATTCAGCGCACGTAATCCGCGAGCGCGAAGGGGATGATACTTTCGACGGCCTTGCCTTCCTTCAGCGCCGGCATGAAGCGGAAACGCGCGACGATGGAGCCGAGGTACGGGTCCAGCGCGGCGCCGGTCTGATCGGCCACGGCTTTCTGCACAACACCATCGGCACCGACAGTGAGGTACACTGGTTTCGCCAGCCAGTCCGGCTTGGCCTGTGCGCGGAAGTCGGTCGGAAACGCGATACGCAGAGGCTCGGCCGCGCGGGTCTCTTTCGCGTGTTTGGTGATGTAGCAGAGCGTGAGGTAGCGCAGTGCGTCGTCGGCCGTGAGGTCCACGCGTTTCTCGGAGAGATTGGTCGCGAGCTCGCGTCCTTCGGCGAACACGTGCAACGCGTAGCTCTCGAGAACAAAGCCCGCCGGGAGCCCGCCTTGCGTGAAGCGCACGCGACGCGGCTTGGGGCCCAGCTCTCCGAGCGGCTCGACGTGGACCTGATACTGCACGTCCGCCTTCGTCTTCTCGCGAACGCCGGTCACGAGCAACACGAACGCATCGCGCACCGCCTTCGGGGCGGAGAACTGGCCGGAGACTTCGAGCGCGTCGACGGCCGATTCATCGCGATACACAACACTGCCCGCCGTGGCGGCCGTACTCGCCGCCTTGTCCACCGCAGCGGAGGCGGAAGCGTAGGCGCGCTGGGCCTGCGGACCGGCGAGCGCGGCGGAACCGTCATAGGCCGAGGATGAAGACCCCGCCGCAGAGACCTGATTGGCTGCGGTCTGCTGGGCGTTGAACGCCCGCGCGTAGTCGGATGCCGCCTGATCCTGGATACTGCCAAGGAGGAAACGTTGTTCGAGCCACTGCGCCCGCTCCGCCTTCGACTGCAGTTTGGTGGGCGTCGCCTCGGCACCCGCGATCTGCGCCACGAGATCCGAGAGCTTCAGACTGCGTACAACCTGGACGTTCGCGACCTTGTCGAGCGGCAATGCGACGCGTTTGCCGTCGACCAGCACGCTCACCTCCTCCTTGGTGGCGCCGATCACCTCCCGTTTGGCGCCATCGAGTTCGATACAAAGGTCGCCGCCGACGAACAGCGCGTGGTCCTTCGGCGATTCGGCCGATTCAGCTGCGAAGACGGGCAACGCCGCCGGGGCGAGGGAAAGGAGGACGACGAGCGGCAGCCCTCGGATCGAGCCCCGCGGGGTAGACTGGCTATCACGGTTGGTTTTCATTTTGGGATGCGAGCAGTTTGACCTTCCCGAGGTATTCCTGAATCGCCGGCGAACGCTCCCGCTGGAGAGCCTCCTCGAGATGCGCGATGCAGGCTTCGAAATGGCGGGCGCGGAGTTCGAGATCGGCGAGTTCGAGATGCGCGAGGTAAGCCGACTGCGGGATCTGCGCGGCGGCTTCGAAAGCCTGCTGCGCCGCACTCGTCGCCTGCTCCGCCTTGCAGGCTTGGCCGAGCCGAAGGAGCGCGGGGCCGCACAGCGGCTTCTCCGCGACCAATCCCTCCAGGCATTTGCGGGCGGCGGGCCATTCCTTGCGCGCGATGAGCAGATCGGCCTTCGCCAGGAGAAACTCGGGACGCACTTCCGCCGGAAGCTCCTTCTCGGCGGTGGCGAGCAATTCGAGC
>DATGXA010000005.1:0-1795 GCA_035299125.1 Opitutaceae bacterium | reverse complement strand
CCGCGACCGCCGTCACCCGCCAGTCCGCGCAACCGGCCGGCACGCGTACCACGATCGAGGCGATGCCCGCCTCGGCCCCCACGGCGGCGGGCCCCACAACCTCGGCGCCCCCGACAACGGTGAAGGTCACTTTGTCCTCAGCGGAGACGCACAACGTACCGGCGGCGTCGACGATGGACGCGTGCACCATCACGACGTCGCTCTCGTCTGCGGCCGGCGGCACATCGAGCGAGTCGATCGTCACCTCCACCCGCGCCGGTGCGCCGGGTGTACGCACCGTGTGCTGCGCCACCGGCCGCGCGCCGACGAAACCGACTGCGGCGAGTTCGCCGGACTCGAACCGCGGTAAATCGAACACGAACGGCGGATGCGGCAGGTGCTGCGTTTGCCACGTGCGGTCCGGTTTCTTCCGGCCGAACGAGCGCCCGTTGAGCGAAAGTTCCACCTCCTCGCAGTTGCTGAAAACCAGCACGTGCAACGCCGAGGCCGGCGTCCAGTGCGATGCGATGAACACCACCGGCCCGCCGGTCCAGTCGGCAGCGCCCTCGGTCGCGTCGCGCTGGCTGCGGTAGAAGTGGTACGAGAATTTCGGCAGGCGGAAAATGTCCATCACGCCGCACGCCGCGCGCCGCGGATGGTAGCCGCGCGCGTAGTCGAACACCGTCCATTGCCCGTCGAGTACCGCCGGCGAGGCAAGCGTGTCGTCGAGCGCGGCGATGTGGTTCCGCACCTGCTGCCGGAGTGCGCGCTCGCCCTCCCCGCGCAGGTGCCGGCTGTTGGCCCACGCCGCGAGCACGCCCGCGCCGGTTGTCTGGTCGAAACCTTCGTTCGCCGCGTAGAACTCCCAGTCGCCGTACTCGGCGATCACGAGCGCCTTGTCGGCATTGCGCCAAGTGTGGATCTGCCCGTGCTGGCGCGAGTGGATGAAGACATCAAAACGGTCGATCCAACCGCACGTGAACATCTGGTCGCCGGGATACTCCTCATGGCCGGCGGCATGCAGACGCTCCATGAGCGACGCAGGCATCTGCGTCTCGTTGAGCGAGAGCTCCCAGAGCACGACGCAGGCGTGGTTGCGATCGCGCCGCACGAGCTGCCGGGCGTTCTCCACACAGGCTGCCTGAAACTTCTCCGCGCCGCAGAACTGCCAGCCCGGGATCGCGTTCATCACCACGACGCCGAGCTCGTCGCAGGCGTCCAAGAAGTCCGGCGACTGCGGATAATGCGAGAGGCGCACATAGTCGAAGCCCGCCTCCTTGATCCGCCGCGCATCGCGGTACTGCGCCGCCCGCGGCGCCGCGTAACCCACGCGGGGAAACTCCTGGTGCCGGTTCGTGCCGCGCAGCCGTAACCGTTCGCCGTTGACGGTGAATCCACCCGAGCGGCAGAAGCCGATTCGGCGCACGCCGTACCGAAGCCGCCGCTCGTCGACCACGCGCTCGCCGTCGAGCGCCGTCACGACCACCTCGTGGAGGTGCGGCGTCGCCGGACTCCAGAGCGCGGGAGAGTTCCACGCGAGCTCGACCTCGAGATGCGCACCCATTTCAGCCGTCAGTTCACACGCTGCCGAGGTCGCGCGCGCCACAATCTCGCCGTCGCGAACCAGCGCCACCTGCACGCGGCAGCGCCGCGTCGACGCGCTGGCGTTGCGCACGTGGACCTTCGCCGCCACCACCGCGTGCTCCGGCGCCGCCGCGAGCGTGCGCAGGAACACACCGCCGCCGCCCACCTCGCCGGCCGAGATCGCCTCGGTGATGTGCAACGCGGGCAAGGTCCGCAGCTCCACGCCGCGGTA
>DATGXA010000004.1:0-11311 GCA_035299125.1 Opitutaceae bacterium | reverse complement strand
GTTGTTTCCAGCCGCCGGAGAGCGTGGACGTGCGCGAGCCGCGGTGCGCGGCGAGGCCGGCCATCTCGAGCACCCAGGCTTTGCGCGCGGCTTTTTTCGCGGCGGGGATGCGGTAGATGCCGCTGTAGAAGTCGATGTTCTCCTCGACCGTGAGCTCGTCGTAGAGGGAGAACTTCTGGCTCATGTAGCCGATGCGCTCCTTGATGCGCTCGGTCTGGGTGCGGATGTCGAAACCGGCCACGCGGCCGGTGCCGCCGCTGGGCGCGAGCAGGCCGCAGAGCATGCGGATGGTGGTGGACTTGCCCGCGCCGTTGGGCCCGAGGAAGCCGAAGATCTCGCCGCGCGTAACCGAGAACGAGATACCCGCGACCGCGCGGAACGAGCCGAAACGTTTCTCGAGGTTTTGCACCTCGACGATGGGCTCGGCGGCGGACTCGGTGGCGGGTTCGTGGGACATGGCGGCGGGAGGCGAATGTAACATATTGTGTTACATTCGCGGGGTGGGCGCCGGCTTCGGTGTCGCTGGCGGTGTCGGCGGCTGGCCGACGACGGACACGAAGACGTCCTCGAGCGAGGGCTCGATCGGGTGGAGCGAGAGCAGCTCGAAGCCGGCGGAGGCGACCAGGCGGCGCGTCTCGGCCTCGGCGATGGCGGGCTCGCGCGTGGCCACGTGCACGCGGTCGCCGAAGAGGCCGACGCTGGCGGCGCGGAGGTTTTCCCGGAGGAGCAGCGCGGTGCGACGCGGGGCGGAGGTGCGGACCTCGAGGAGCGTGCCCGGCATGAGCCGCTTCACCTCGTCGGGTGTGCCCAGGCCGAGGAGACGGCCTTCGTGGAGGAGCGCGAGGCGGTTGCAGCGTTCGGCCTCGTCGAGGTACGCGGTGGACACGAAGAGCGTCACGCCCTCGCGCACGAGCTGGTAAAGGATACGCCAGAAATCGCGGCGGGAGACGGGATCGACGCCGTTGGTCGGCTCGTCGAGGAAGAGCACGCGCGGGGTGTGGATGAGCGCGCAGGCGAGGCCGAGTTTTTGTTTCATGCCGCCGGAGAGGTTGCCGGCGAGCCGATGCTTGAAGGGCGTGAGGTTGCTGAAGCCGAGCAGCCGCTCGGTGCGCGCGGCGAGTTCGCGGCGCGGCACGCCGTAGATGTCGGCGTAGAAGGCGATGTTCTCGAGGACGGAGAGGTCGGGGTAGAGACCGAAGCGCTGGCTCATGTAGCCGATGTGGTCCTTGAGGCGCACGGCATCGCGCACGACATCGCAACCGGCGACGGTGGCGGTGCCGGCGGTGGGCGGAAGGATGCCGGTGAGCATCCGCATCGTCGTTGTTTTCCCGGCACCGTCGGGGCCGACGAGGCCGAAGATCTCACCCTCGACCACCTCGAGGTCGAGCGCCTCGACGGCCACGAGTTCGCCGAAGGTGCGGCGGAGTTGGCGGGCGTGGATGGCGGGCATGGCCGGGGGAGGCGAGAGGCTCGAGGGGAGAGGGCGTGGGAGCCCGCGCGGATCAGCGAAGTGTGACGTCGGCGGGCATGCCGGGCTTGAGCTCGTCGGCGGGATTCTCGAGGTCGATCTTCACGCGGAAGACGAGCTTCACGCGCTCCTTCTCGGTCTGGACGGTTTTCGGGGTGAACTCCGCTTCGGAGGAGATGAAGCCCACCGTGCCGTTGTAGGTTTTATCCGGAAACGTATCGGTGCGCACCTCGGCTGGCTGGCCGTGGCGGAGGCGACCGAGGTCGGTCTGGTTCACGTAGGCGCGCACCCAGACGTGAGCGAGGTCGGCCGCGGTGATCACGGGCGTGCCGGCGGAGACGAACTCGCCGGCCTCGATGTTGTGGGAGAGCACGACGCCGGCGAAGGGCGCGAGCAGGCGCGTGTTCGCGAGCTGGGTCTCGGCGAGCGCGAGCGCGGCGCGGGCGACCTCGACGCGTGCCCGGGCGGCGGCGACGGCGTCCTTGCGCGGACCCTCTTCGGCGAGTTTGAGCGCCTCGGCGGCCTGTTTGGCGCGGGCGGCGGCGACGGCGTGGTTGGCCTCGGCGGATTCCAGGTCGCGGGCGGCGGTGACATCGCGGCGGCGGAGCTCCTGTTGGCGTGTGAACTCGAGGCGGGCGCGATCGCGATCGGCCTCGGCGCTGCGCAAGGCGGCGCGCGCGGTCGCGATCTCCTGCGGGCGGGAGCCGGCCACAAGATCGGCGAGGGAGGCTTCCGCGGCGGCGAGTTCGGCGCGGCGCAGGTCGGCCTGCTCCCGTTGTTCGACATCGTCGAGACGCGCGACGAGCTGGCCGGCGGCGACGCGCTGGCCCTCCGAAACGAGGCGTTCGGCGACGCGGCCCGGGATCTTGAAGCCGAGCTGGGCGTCGGTCGCCTCGATGTTGCCGGAGAGTCGGAGGGCGGTGTCGGTCGTTGAACTGCGGCGACAACCCACGCCGGGTGTGAGCACGAGTGCGGCGAGCAGACCGAAGGCCGCGAGGGAGCGGAAGTGGTTAGCGGGAGGGACCTTTTTCATAGGCTTTGCGGCCGGCGGGCGTGAGGATGCCGTTGAAGAGGACGGTAAGCACGCGGTCGATGACCTCGTGCGGCGGAAGCTGGAGGCGATCGAGCGAGGCGGGGCGCAACAGCCCTTGCACAGTCGTGAGCATCAGTTCGGACACGAACGCCGGATCGAGTTCCGGGCGGATCAGTCCTTCGGCGGCACCGTCGGTGAGAAGCTTGCGCCACACCTGTGGGAGGATTTCGGCGCGCACGCTCTCCATCCGCGCATACAGGGCGGGATGATGGCGCTCGAGATCGCGGAGGAACGCCGGCGAGACCTCGCTCATCTGGCGCACGATGAACGCCATCATTCGGTGCGCCCGCTCCATCACCGGTACGCTCTCGTCCTCCACGAGGCTGCGCATGCCGCCGCGCACCTCCGCGATCTTCGCCTCGAGCATGTGCGAGATCAGCGCCTCCTTGCCGGGGAAGTGGAGGTAGAGCGTCTTCTTGCTCATCCCGAGTTCGCCGGCGAGGTCGTCCATCGTCGTGCGGCTGGAGCCCAGCGAGGTGAAGTGGCGGCGCGCGGCGGCCACGATGCGCGCGACGGCTCCGGGCGCAGGGGGCGGTGCGGAGGGGCGCGCCGGCGTGGCGGGGGAAGATCGTTTGGCCATAAAACTTAGGAAACTAATCTCGGCTTTTGAGTTTCCGGCGCAAGTCGAATCTTCCCGGGCGCGCGGCGCCCGCAATTCGGTGCACCGTGCCACCGTTTTCTGCGGACAACAAAAAGGCCGGGCGCCAAGGCCCGGCCGGAAAGACGAACTGTGCTGCGGATCAGTAACGGCGCTCGCGACGCTCGCCGCGTTCCCCGCCGAAACCGCGGTCGCCGCGCTCGCCACGGTCGCCGCCGCGACCACCGCCGAAACCTCCGCGCCCGCCGCCACCGCCGAAACTGCGGCCGCCACCACCGAAGCCGCCGCTGCGCGGCGGACGGTCTTCCTTCGGGCGAGCCTCGTTGACGGTGAGATTGCGGCCCTCGATGGAGAAGCCGTTCAACGCCTGGATCGCTTTCTGCGCCTCCTCGGGCGTCGCCATGGTCAGAAACGCGAACCCGCGCGAACGACCGGTGAACTTGTCGGAGATGAGTTCAACCCCCGTCACATTACCGTGCTGTGCGAACAGGTTCTGGAGGTCCTGGGAAGTCGTGGAGAAGGGGACGTTCCCGACGTACAGTTTGGTGCTCATTGATGATCTGGCTCTCTGCGTGCTGGCCGGCTGCTTTCCGAACTGTGCCCGAACTGCCGGGTTTCAAATCATCACTGAACTCGCGCTCACTTGACGACTGTCCAGCTGCGGAAACTGACAACCTGCGGGCGGCTTCCTCGCATCGGCGGAGGGGGTGAGGCAAGACGATTTCCCCGGGCGCGCCGGCGGGCGGGCGGCCTCCCGGTGTCGCCAGACTTTCGTTTCACTCCGGCGGTGGAAACACACCGGTGACGCGGTGCTGGTGCGAGGCTGCTTCGCTTGGCACTGCAAGCACGTTTTCTCCTCTGAAAACGACCGTTTTCTCCTCTGAAAATCCTGTTGCCTTGCAGGGGGCCGGGAGTATCAACGGCCCTCGTATGGCAAAAAAGTCACCCAAGTCTCCCCGCAAACCCAACGCAGCTTTCATGAAACCCGTTCAGCCCAATGACGTGCTCGCCGCCGTCGTGGGTTCGAACCCGATGCCCCGCACGGAGCTCACCAAGAAGCTCTGGGCGTACATCAAGAAGAACGGCCTTCAGGACAAGAAGGTGAAGACCAACATCAACGCCGACGACAAGCTGAAGGCCGTCTTCGGCGGCAAGAAGGTCGTCAGCATGTTCGAGATGACGAAGCTCGTCTCGAACAACCTGAAGTAATCGTACAGTTCCCTCCCGCCAAGCGCCGGTCGAGCTTTGCTCCCGGCGCTTTTTTGTTTCCCCGCGGGAGCGGTGACACCACCGACCTGCATCTTCCCGGGCGTGCCGGACCGGACCGATTCGCTCATCGCCCCGGCACTACCTCGTGCATCCTCGATTCGGTCGCGCCTGAAGCCCGACCGATGGACTGAGGGACTTAGCGGTGCAGTAGCGCGTGCACGAGCGGCAGGCCCAAGCTCGGCAGCGCGCCGAGCCACGAACGGGAGATGCTCGCCGTTTCGCAGGTCGGCCGATGAGCAAGCCACAACGCGCCGGCGACAAACATGGTCAACGCGACGAGCAGCAGGAGCCGCTCGGGACTGAGCCTCGGTCTGGAACTGCGTGGAGCACGCATGGGCGGAGGTGGTTCGGGTTGTCGATGACAGCAAGCACGTCCGCCGACTAGCGCAAAATCGACACCTGCTTCGGGCTCGCGCCTGGCCGGTGCCGCTCGGCAATGTGGGCGCCCATGTCGTCCCAGCCGCCCTCACGTCTCCAAGCGATCGCGTTGCTCGTCGTCGCGACGTTGGTCTGGGGCCTGAGTTTCCCGCTCATCAAGAGCCTCGGCGAACTGCAGCGGCAGCTCGTGCCCGGCAGCGGGAGTTGGCTGGTGACGACCTGCACGGTCGGTCCGCGTTTTCTCGTGGCCGGGGCCGTGATCGCGCTTTTCGGGGCGCGGCGGTTAGGACTGCCGCGCGCGCTCGAGCTGCGGCAGGGGCTCGGGCTGGCGCTCTTCGCCGGTCTCGGCCTGCTGCTGCAAGTCGACGGCCTGCAATACACCGACGCGTCGGTGTCGGCTTTCCTCACTCAGCTCTACGCCGTGCTCATCCCGCTCTGGGTGGCGGTGCGCACTCGGCGCGCGCCGCCATGGCCGGTGTGGGTCGCAGGCGCGCTGGTCGTGATCGGCGTGGGCGTGCTGGGCCGCGTCGACGTGCAGGCGTTCCGTCTCGGTCGCGGCGAACTCGAGACGGTGCTCGGCTCGTTGTTCTTCATGGCGCAGATCCTCTGGCTCGAGAGGCGGGAGTTTGCGGCGAACCGGGTGTTGCCCACTACCACGGCGATGTTCCTCGCGCTCGGTGTCGTGTTCGGGGGCGCGGCGCTGGCGCTGGCGCCGCGCCCCGTGGAGCTTCTCGCGCTGGTGCAGTCGCCGGCGTGGCTGGGGATCACTGCCGCGCTGACGGCGGCATGCACGATCTTCTGCTTCGTGGTGATGAACGCCTGCCAGCCGCGCATCACGGCGACGGAGGCGGGATTGATCTACACGCTCGAACCGGTGTCGGCTTCGGCGCTGGCGCTGTTTCTCCCGGCGTGGCTGTCGGCGTGGTCGGGGATCGGTTACGCGAACGAGCGGCTCACCTGGCACCTGATCGTCGGTGGTCTGCTGCTCACCGCGGCCAACGTGCTCGTGCAGTTGCCGACGCGCCGCAATGGCGCCGCGAGTTGAGCAGCCGCTGATGCGACGCCCTGCGCCAGTTCACGTCGCTCGCGCGAAGCGGCCGGTGCGGAGGAACGCGAGCGCCTGCTCGGCGGTGCGGCGGCGGAAGAGGATCAGCGTGTGGTTCGACGGCAGCGTGATGTGGTCGGCCATGCCGTCGAGGCGGGTGCTGCGCTCGGCGACGGTGCCGTCGTGCGGGCGCTCGAGGAACCACCAGCCGATCGGGTTCAGCGCGAAGCTGCCGGCGATCACGCCGAACTCGAAATCGGCGCTCGGCGGCAGCGTGCGCCAGTAGGCGTCGGGGCCGGTGCCGAGCGCGCCGAGGTTGCGCCCGATGATCCGCCAGATGATCGGCAGGCGGCGCAGTTTGTCGGAGACGGCGCTGCCGTGGTGCGGCGGCACGATGTTCACCACGCGGCCGAGGTTCGCCGGCCGGTGCGCCGCGAGATAGCCGCGCACGATCAAGCCGCCCATCGAGTGCGTGACGAAGTGCAGGCGCGGCGCGCGGTCGACAGCCAGTTCCGCCAGCTTCGCGGCGAGCCAGCGCGGGCCGAGCTCCGCCAGCGGCACGGTCTTCGAGGGGTAGTCGAGGTTGTGGACCTCGTAGCCGGCGGCGGCGAGGAAACCCGCCAGCCGCGCCGTCAGCCGGCTGCTGATCGCGACGCCGTGGAGGATCACGACGACTTCGGGCGCGGCGACGGGCGCGGGTGCGGAAGGGGCGGACGTGCTCATGCGAGATCGTTCTCCACGGTTTGGCGACGGGCGAGCAGCAGCGCGCGGGTTGTCACGGCGCCGAGCACGATCGCCCCGCCGACGAGCGCCCAGCGACCGGGAAACTCGCCGAGCACGAGCGCGGCCCAGATCGGGTTGAGCAGCGGCTCGAGCATGAGGATCAGGATCGAGCCGAGGGCGGTCACGTGCCGGATCGCGCGCGCGTAGAGGAAATACGAGAGGCCGAGCTGGAGCGTGCCGAGCGCGACGAGCGCGGCCCAGCCGGTCGGGCTTGGCAGCGGACCGGCGGCGAAGAACGGCAGACCGACGACCGCGCCGAGCAGGTTGCCGAACACGATCGAGTCGGCCGGCTCGGCGTCCTTCTGCTTGCGCAGGAGCACGGTCATGAAGGCGAACGACACGCCGCTGATGACCGCGAGGATGCTGCCGAGCAGGCCGTCGGAGCTGAGCTGGTCGGCGAAGAACAACGCCATGCCGCCGAACACGACCGCAATGGTGATCCAGTCGAGCCGCGTGACGCGTTCGCCGAGCAACCAGCGGCCGAGCCAGGCGACGTAGATCGGCGCGGTGTACTGGAGTAGGATGGCGTTGGCGGCGGTGGTGAGCTGGTTCGCCGTGGCGAAGAGCGCGGTGGTGCCCGCGTACGCGATCGCCGCGCCGATCATCACCGGCGAGAACCGCAGCCGCCAGCGGCGCAGGCAGGCCATGAGGAACAACGCCGCGATCAGCCCGCGCCCGCCGGCGACCGCGAGCGGGTGGATGTGGATCGATTTGAGCAGCACGCCGCCCGAGCTCCAGAGCAGGGCGGCGGCGAGCAGCCCGAGGATGGCGCGCGAGCGCTGTTGTTGGGTTTCCGGCACGCGGCCAGCCAACGGACCGCACCCGCGGCGGGCGACATTTTTCCGGCCGCGCCAGCGGCGCCAACGGGCGGTGCGGCAAAGCGGCGGAGTTCGCGGTAGCGGCTCGCGGGTTGTGCGCGCGCGGAAAAACGCCACAGTGCGCGCGCATGAAACACCGCATCTTCGGGCCCACGGGGCGCCGCGTGAGCGAGGTCGGGCTTGGCTGCTGGCAGCTCGGCGCCAACTGGGGCGCGGTGTCCGACGCGGACGCGCTCGCGACGCTCTACAGCGCGTACGAGCGCGGCGTGACGTTCTTCGACACGGCCGACGTGTACGGCGACGGCCGCAGCGAGCGGCTCGTGGGCGAGTTCCTCCGCGAGACGAAGGCGAAGGCGTTTGTCGCCACGAAGCTCGGGCGGCGCGGCGATCCGGGCTGGCCGGCGAACTTCACACGCGAGGCCATGCGTCGCCACACGGAGGATTCGCTCCATCGGCTCGGCGTCGACGCGCTCGATCTCACCCAACTGCATTGCGTGCCGTTCGAGGAGCTGCGGCGGGGCGACGTTTTCGAGACCCTCCGCGAGCTGCAACGCGAGGGGAAGATCAAGGCGTTTGGCGCGAGCGTGGAGACGGTCGCGGAGGCGCGGCACTGCCTCGAGGTGCCCGGCCTCGCCTCGCTCCAGTTCATCTTCAACCTGTTTCGACAGAAGGCGGTCGCGGAGCTCCTGCCGGCGGTGCAGGCGAAGGGCGTGGCGTTCATCGTGCGACTGCCGCTCGCGAGCGGGTTGCTCGCGGGCAAGTACACGGCGGCGACGCAGTTTCCGGTCGACGACCACCGCAACTTCAACCGCGACGGACAGGCGTTCAACGTGGGCGAGACGTTCGCGGGCCTGCCGTTCGCCAAGGGTGTGGAACTCGCCGACGAGCTGCGCAGCTACGTGCCGGCGGGCATGGCGATGGCGGATTTCGCGCTGCGCTGGTGCCTCGATCACGAGGCGGTGACGACGATCATCCCTGGCGCGCGCAATCCGGAGCAGGCGCGCGGCAACCTGCGCGCGAGCGAACTCACGCCGTTGCCGCCCGCGCTGCATGCACGGCTGCGGCAATTTTACGACGAGCAGGTCGCAGCGCATATCCGCGGGCCGTATTGAGAATGCGGACGGATGGAACGTCTGCGGTCGGACCGCCCAGCGGGGCCGAAAAGCCGCCACCGAACCATCGCGTGGAGCCAAGTCCCATCATCCGCCGCGAGTTCGCGCTGCCGCCGCCGGAGCTGCGCGAGTTCATCGAGCGCCTTTGGTCGTGGGAGAGCGACACTGCGGTACCATTGCCGCTGCTGCTGCCCGGCACGGGTGCCGAGCTGGTGTTGCACCACCGCACGCCATTCGTCGCGCTCGGCAGCGACGGCTCGCGGCATTTCCCCGCGGCGGCGCACCTTTCGGGGCTGCGGGGCTTCTCCTGCCGGCTCGTGGCGCCGGGGCCGGTCGGCTTCGTGGCGGTGCGATTTCGCTCCGGCGCGGTCCGGCATTTCGGCCGATTGCACGCGCCGGAGCTGATCGACCGGTTTCCCGCGGCGGCGGAGCATTTCGGCCCGGTGGTGGACAATCTTGCGGCGGAGCTCCGGCGGCTGCCGGATTTCGCGGCGCGCGCGGCGCGGATCGGCGGGTTTCTGCTCGAGCGACTCCGGCGCAGCGGCGCGGGGCCGGCGCGCGCGGACCGCGTGCTCGAGGCGCTCTACTATCGCGAGCCGGAGGCGTCGGTGGGGGAGCTGGCGGAGGATTTTGGCTACAGCACGCGCCAACTTGAGCGCTTGGTGGCGGAGGCGGCCGGGTTGTCGCTGAAACGTTTCCGCCGGGTCGCGCGCCTCCACCACACGATGCGGTACCTGCTGCTCACGGGTGAGACCGACTACCTCGACGCCGCGCTTGCCCGTGGTTTCTACGACCAGGCGCATTTCATCCACGAGCTGGGCGCGCTCACGGGGCGCACGCCGCGCGAGGTGCTCACGCCCGAGGCGTTCGTGTCGCATTTCTACAATCCGCGGCTGCCGCGCTGAGCTAACATGCGGGCGAACTCAACCGCATGAAGAACATCATAGCCACTCTCCGCGCCAAGCCCGGCCAAGGCGCGGCACTCGGAACGCTCCTCCGCGAACAGCTGCGGCTCACCGCCGCCGAGCCCGGCGCGATGGTCTACGATCTCCTGCGCGACGACGCGCAGCCCGACTCGCTCGTCGTCTACGAACGCTACCGCGATGCCGCTGCGAAAGCCGCGCACCTCGCCACACCGTATCTCGCCGCCACGCTCGAGCGCGCCGCGCCGTTGCTCGCCGAGCCGCCGGTGCTCCGCCATCTCGAGACGCTCGCCGCGATCCGGCACGAGCAGACCGTCGTCGACGGTCGTGTTGTCGAACTCGTCGCGTTGCCTCTCGGTCCGGTGCAGCGCGTCTATGTGCAGACCGAGCGAGGTTTGTTGGCGTGTGGTGCGATCGACCCGGCGGCGCTGGAGAAATTTGGCCTCGCAGCTGCGCGCGTGCGACCGACGACCGGAAGTTCGATCGGCAGCCTCGACGACCTGCTGGCCGGCGAGGTGCGCGAAGCGAACACCGCCGCGCAGGCGCTCGGGATCTCGCCCGGCCTGAGCGGCCGCGCGGCATTGGCGCGGCTGTGAGAGGCGCACGAACGAGCGTGAGTTCTGCGTGGATGGGTGGCGCTCGCCGCGGCCGCAGCGTCAGGCCGCCGGAGTCTGCTTGTGCCAGGTGACCTGCTCGCCGGCGGCGGTCATGCCGACGATTTGTTGCGCGTCGAAGAACGTGACCTGCACGAGCGCGTAGTAGGGCATCACCTGGAAGCCGGCGGCTTGCCGGCCTTGGAGCAGTATCTGGCTGGCGGAGGCATTGGCCTGCCATTGGCCGTCGACGAGGCTCTGGCCCATCGGGGTGAGCAGTTCGCCGCGGAACGTGCCTTCGGCGGTGAGGACGAGTTGCAGCGTGCCGAGCGCGAAGGGCGTCTGGATCCGGACCTGCCAGGAGCCAGGGAGGATGCTCGCGAGCGCATGGCTCGTCGGCATCGGGATCGGCGGGGGAGCGGAATGTCGCTTCGTGGGCGCGGGTTCCGGTGTGGCGGCGGGGGCTGTGTGGAGCGGCGGGGCCGGGCGGGTGTTCCGCTTCCGGCCCGTGATGCCCCAGAGGAGCCGGTCGAGCGCCTTCTCATCGTCGTCGCCTTCGCCGAGATCGACCCAAGTGCGGCTGCGGAGGAAGAGCGGCAGCGCGGGTTTGTGCGCGCCGCGCAGGAGCACGGGGATCACGGGGCGCAGCGTTTGCCGATCGTCGACGGCCAGCTGCAAGGCGGCGCGCATCTCCTCGGTTTCCCAGGGGCCGGCGCCCGAAGGGCCGACGACGACGGCGACGCTGCGCGATTGGAGGATACCGTCCTCGAGGAGTTGTTGCCACGGGATGCCGGGGCGGAGCTCGTCCTCGTCGAACCAGACGGTGAGCTGGTGCGCAAGCAGGCGGTCGCGGAGAGCGCGCACGTCGGGTTTGTCCTTGTTGCTGTGTGAGAGGAAGACGTCGAAGGCGGGCGGCTGGCTCATGGCGGGGCAGTTGTTCGGGGTCGCGAAAAACTCCCTGGCGCGCACCTGGTGGGGGCAAGCCGCGTTCCGGGAACGGCGTTGAGGATACGCGGTCTCGGCGGAGCGTCGAGTGGCAACCGGTCGTTTCGTTCGATCAACGCGGCGGCGGCAACGGCGTGAGCGGGATGCCGCGCGGGCACGCGCCACTGGTGCGGACGAACTGACTGCGGCAGCGCGGGCAGTAGCTCCGGGCGCCGGAGCCGTCCGGCCGCGGCGGCGCGAGCAGCGCGGCGGGATCAAGCCCGGCGGTGGTGAGCCATGCGTGGAG
>DATGXA010000003.1:0-18524 GCA_035299125.1 Opitutaceae bacterium | reverse complement strand
TAGGCTCCTCCTTCTACCAATACCCGCCCGCCGCAGCGTCCCGCCGGCCCCCCGTCCGCACCGCGCCCATGGCCGAACCCGCCCTCTACCCCGTCCCCCGCATCAAAGACCTCGCCGTCGGCGAACGCCCGCAGGAGCGCCAGGAACGCTCCGGCCCGGAGGCCCTCACCGATGCCGAGCAACTCGCGATGATCCTCCGCAGCGGAAGCGCTGGCCGTAACGTCAAATGTGTCGCCGACGACCTCCTCGCCGCCGCCGGCGGCAACCTCGCCGGCCTCCTCACCTGGTCCGCCGCCGATTTCCGCCGCGTGAAAGGCATCGGCCGCGTGAAGGCCCAGCAGCTCGTCAGTGTGCTCGAGATCTCCCGCCGCATGCTCGCCCAACGCGACATCGTGCCGCCGCAGCTCGAGCACCCACAGGAGATTTTCGATCTCTTCCGCGCCGAGGTCCTCGGTCTCACCGTCGAGAAGTTCTGGGTCATCAGCCTCAACCGCCGCAACCGCCTCCTGCGCCGCGACGAGGTCACCTCCGGCACCGCCACCAGCGCCCTCGTGCACCCGCGTGAAGTGTTCCGCCAGGCGATCAAGGCCGGTGCCTGCGCAATCATCGCCGTGCACAACCACCCCAGCGGCGATCCCTCTCCCAGCAGCGCCGATCTCCAGATCACGCGCCAACTCGCCGCCGCCGCGCGCGCCGTCGAGATCGCGCTCATGGACCACGTCATCCTCGGCCATCCCACCCGCGATCCCGCCAGCCGCGGTTTCTACAGTTTCCGCGAAGCCGGCCTGCTGTAGCCGCGGAGTGCACCCGCCCGAGGCCGCGGACGCTTTCGCGCGCCCCGAAAACTCCGCCAAGAAAGCGCTTGGCAAAGCCACGACCGTTTCCCAACGTCCCCGCTCCTTCACGGTAGGTTACCCAAGTGGCCAACGGGGATTGACTGTAAATCAATTGGGCTCTGCCCTTCGATGGTTCGAATCCATCACCTACCACCACCCCTTTCCGCGCCTCGCGCGCGACCCGAAACGCCGGCTCCTCCACGGAGCCGGCGTTTCGCTTTGATCCGGTCTCGCCCCCCCACGCCACGCCACCGGCTCCGCACACATTGCCAGTAACTTGGCAACCGCTGGCGCTTGCGAAATCCGCTCCATGGGTACCGTAGCACCCCGTTCCCATCGGCGCGCGCCGCCGCGCCGCTCCGCAGCAGCAACCCCGAAACACCATGAAACTCGCCTTCGTCCACGGCTGGAGCGTCCACCACACCGACACCTACGGCGAACTCCCGCGCCTCCTCGTCGCCCGCGCCTCCGCCCGCGGGCTCGTGATCGATCCGGTCGATGTCCACCTCGGCCGCTACATCAGCTTCCGCGACGGCGTCCGCATGGACGATGTCGTGCGCGCCTTCGACCGCGCACTCCGCGACGCCATTGGCGAAACGCCCGACGGCCTGAACACCTTCTCCTGCATCACCCATTCCACCGGCGGGCCGGTCGTGCGCGAATGGCTGCAACGTTACCACGCGGCCGATCTCTCGGCCTGCCCATTGCAACACCTCGTCATGCTCGCGCCGGCCAACCACGGCTCCGCGCTCGCCATCCTCGGCTCGTCCCGCCTCGGCCGGATGAAGGCCTGGTTCGAGGGCATCGAACCCGGCGAGCAGATCCTCGAATGGCTCGAACTCGGCAGCACCGGCGCGCGCCGCCTCAACCAGGCCTGGCTCGATGTCGCGCCCTTCGCCGGCGGCAGCGCGTTCATGCCGTTCGTCCTCACCGGCGAGAAGATCGACCCGAAGCTCTACGACCACATCAACAGCTACACCGGCGAGGACGGCTCCGACGGCGTCGTCCGTGTCGCCGCGGCCAACCTCGCCTACGGCTGGCTCACACTCCGCCAAGGCGCGAAGCCCGTCGCCATGTCCAACGGCGACGAAGCCACGCTGCTCGAGTTCGACGGCAAGCTGCGCCGCTCCACCCCGGGCGCCTTCCGCGTGCTGCCCGACGCGTCGCACTCCGGCACGAAGTTCGGTATCCTCCGCAGCCCCACCGCCGCCAACGCCGACACCAAGCCCGTCGTCGGCGCCATCCTCGACGCCCTCTCCGTCTCCACGAAATCCGCCTACGCCGCCCTCGGCGACGCCTGGGCCAAAGCCACCGAGCAGCAGCAGACCGGCGGCGGCAAACGGCGCCGTTTCTTCCAGATCGTTTTCCAGATCTCCGACGACCAAGGCGCCCGCGTGACCGACTACGACGTGCTCCTCCTCGCCGGCGCCGGTTACGATCCCGACAAACTCCGCAAGGGCTTCTTCGTCGACAAACAGCTCAACAAGCACAGCCCCGAGCGCATCACGTTCTACCTCGATTTCGACGTGATGATGAACGTGCCCGACGACCAGTTCGGCTTCCGCATCGCCGCGCGCCCCGACGCCGGTTTCGCCTACTACAAGCCCGCCGAGTTCCGCTCGAACGCCAAGGCGCTCGACGACTTTGTCGATCCAAACACCACGCTCTACGTCGACATCGTGCTGCACCGCATCGTCGACCAGAACGTCGCCCGTTTCGGCCCCATCGACGGTTCCCCCGGCGAGTTCAAGGACACCAAGCCCAACGGCACGCCGGTGGATTGAACCGCTGCGCCGCCCCCGCCGCATCTGAATCAGTAGCCGGCTTCGCCGAAGCCGGCCGGACCACGGCGTATCCGTCGCCGTTTCCGTGACACCCGCTTGCCGCGGCCCGTCGTCGCCGCAGGCCCGGCATGGCGTGTTCCGCATCAGTGTTCATCAGTGTGCATCAGTGGTTCCACGCTCCGAAACGAGCCACCGACCGCGGCACACCGGCCATCATTCACCGTCCCGCGTCTCGCCCACCTCACCCCAGCAGCTTCGCCTGCGCGTCGAGCTGCTTCTTGAGGCTGCCGCACACGGTGTCGCACATCGAGAAGATCCCCGGGTCGGCGATCGTGTAGAGCACGTTGAGCCCCTGCTTCCGCCGCTTGAGCAGGCCGCACGTGGTGAGAACCTGGAGATGCTTGGAGATGTTCGCCTGACTCGTCTCCTGCAGCTCCACCAGCTCGCTCACGCTGCGCTCGCGGTCCCGCAGCGCCATCAGGATGCGCAGGCGCATCGGCTCCCCCATCGCGCGGAAACGTTGCGCGATGAGTTCGATCGTCTCGGCTGGCAATTCCTTGGCCATGCCGAGCACCAAGAACGGAAAACTGGGGCTTGACGACTTCAATCTTCCATATAACTATTTGGCTATTCAGTGAAACGCAACTCTTCTCTTCTCCAATGAACAACGAACTCCGTCTCCGCATCTTCGCCGGCTTCATGATCCTGATCAGCGCCGCGCTCGTCCACTTCGTGAGCCCGTGGTGGCTGCTCTTCACCGCCTTCATCGGCCTCAACCTCATCCAGTCCGCCTTCACCGGCTTTTGCCCACCGCTGTGGGTGCTCCGGAAGCTCTTCCCCGACTCCGGTGCCGGCTGCTGCCGGGATGGCAAATGCAGCTGCGACGGGGATGTCTCCGCCGAACCCGACCACTCCTGCGGCTGCGGCAAACACTGAGGACGGGTTCCTGCCTCCCCGCCCGTCACCTCCGTATCAATGGCCAGCTGCGTGCAGCAGTGATCTCTTCGCTCCGAAGATCCGCCATCGTTCCTTCCGCCGCGCTTCACCCGCCACGCTCCCCTTCACCTCTCCCCGCCGTTCGTCCCGTCATGAAACTCCTCCGCCTCCTTGCCCCCGTATTCATCGGCGCCATCCTTGGCGGTCTGATGGGCTACTTCGGCCAATGCTCCTCCGGGACCTGCCCGCTCACCTCCACTTGGTGGCGCGGAGCGATCTACGGCGGAGTGCTCGGCGCCTTGATCGCCCTGTCATCCATCCGATCCTGAAACTTTCACTCCGCCTCCCATGACGCATCGTCTTCCCCTCGCCCTCGGATTGATCGCCGGGCTCGTCTCGACCGGTTGCCACCGCGAAGCCGCGGCGCCCACATCCACCCTGCCCGCCGCCGTCGTCCGGATCGTTGATGCGCGCGTCCTGACCGACCTGCGCCGTACCGAACTTCCTGGCACCGTGCGCGCCGTCGAACGGGCCGCCCTGGCGCCGAAGGTCACGGGCACGATCACCAGCCTGCCGATCGTCCTCGGCCAGTCGGTGAAACGTGGCGACGTGCTCGCCACGATCACGGCCAACGAGATCAACGCCCGCCTCGCCCAGGCCGAGGCCTCCCTCGCTCAGGCGCGCCGCGATCTCGAACGCGAGACCGGCCTCGAAGCCAAGGGCGCCAGCGCGAGCGAAACCGTCCGCACCATGCAGGACCGGGTGCATATCGCCGAAGCCACCGTCGCGGAGGCGCACACGATGCTCACCTATACGACAATCACGGCGCCGTTCGATGGCGTGATCGCCCGCCGTCTCGTCAACGAGGGCGACCTCGCCTCACCCGGCATTCCGCTGCTCGAGATCGAGAATCCCGCCCTGCAACGCGCCGAGGTCGAGGTGCCCGACAGCCTCGCCACCGTCCCCGTCGGCACCGAGGTGCCGGTGCGCGTCAACGCGCTCGAACTCACCGGCCGCATCGCCGAGGTCTCGCCGGCGCTCGACCCGGTCGCGCGCACGTTCCTCGCGAAGATCGATCTGCCCGCCGGCGCCGCCGTGCGCTCCGGCCAGTTCGCCCGCGTCGGTTGGCCGGCCGGCGAAGGCCGCACGCTCATCGTACCCGCAACCGCCGTTTCCAACTTCGGCCAGATTGAGCGCGTCTTCGTCGTCGCCGAGGGCCGCGCCTCGCTCCGCCTCGTGAAAACCGGCGCGCGCCACGGGGCTGACGTCGAGATTCTCTCCGGGCTCGCCGCCGGCGAGAGCCTCGTCGCCGCCCCCCCCGCCACGCTCCGCGACGGCCAGCCCGTGGAGGTGAAACCGTGAGTACGCCCGCTCCCCAGGCACCGGGTTCACCGCCCCCGTCAACCGCCCCGCGGTACGGCATCACCGGCCGGCTCGCCGCGTTGTTCATCGATTCGCGGCTCACGCCGATCGTCATCGCCGCCTCGATCCTCCTGGGCGCGTTCGCCGTGCTCATGCTCCCCCGCGAGGAGGAGCCGCAGATCAAGGTGCCGATGGTCGACGTGCTCGTCTCGATGCCCGGCTCCACCGCCGCCGAGGTCGAGAACCGCATGACGCGGCCGATGGAGAAACTCCTCTGGGAGATTCCCGGCGTGGAGTACCTCTACTCCACTTCGAGTCCCGGCAGCGCAATGACGGTCGTGCGCTTCGTCGTCGGCACCAACCTCGAGGAGGCGCTCGTCCGCCTGAACCAGAAGATGCAGGCCAACTTCGACCGCATCCCGCTCGGCGGCAGCATGCCCCTGATCAAGCCGCGTTCGATCGACGACGTGCCCGTGCTCGCGCTCACCCTCCACAGCGCCACGCAGGACCATCTCACGCTCCGCCGCCTCGCCGCGCAACTCGACGACGAGATCAAAGCCATCCCGCAGGTCGCCGAGACCACGCTCATCGGCGGTGTGCGCCGCGCCGTGCGCGTCCAGCTCGACCCGCTCGCGCTCGCCTCGCGCAACCTCTCCGTCACCCAGCTCGCGCCCGCGCTCCAGCAGGCCAACCGCCAAGCGCAGCTCGGTTCCCTCTCGAGCGTCGACACCGAAGTCCTCCTCGAAACCGGCGCCTTCCTGCGCGACGCCGCCGATGTCGGCGCCGTCGTCGTCGGCGTTTTCCAGAACCGCCCGGTCTATCTCCGCGATGTCGCCACGGTCCTCGACACCGCCGAGGAGCCCGCCAACTACGTGCTCTTCGGCAGCGACGCCGGTCCAGCGCTCCACGCCCACTCCGTCTCTTCGCCTTCAACTTCCCACTTAAACTCCTCCTCGTCGCTCGAAGCGGCGGTGACGCTCAGCATCGCCAAGCGCCCCGGCTCGAACGCCATCGACGTCGTCAACGACGTTCTCACCAAGGTCGACGCGCTGAAGGGCCGACTCCTGCCCGCCGATGTCCAGATCGCGGTGACACGCGACTACGGCCACACCGCCGCCGAAAAGTCCAACGAGCTCCTCCTGCACATGGGCATCGCCGTCTTCGGCGTGGCGCTGCTCATCCTCTTCTTCCTCGGCTGGCGCGAGTCGCTCGTCGTGTTGCTCGCGATCCCGTCGACCCTCGCGCTCACACTCCTCGTTTTCTACCTCTACGGGTACACCCTCAACCGCATCACGCTCTTCGCGCTGATCTTCTCGATCGGCATCCTCGTCGACGACGCGATCGTGGTCGTGGAAAACATCGTCCGCCACGTGCGCCTGCCCGGTGCCGACAAGAAGCCGCTTTCGCAGGTCGCGCTCGAAGCGGTCGACGAAGTGGGCAACCCCACCGTGCTCGCCACCTGGGCCGTGATCGCCGCGATCCTGCCGATGGCGTTCGTCGGCGGTCTCATGGGCCCGTACATGCGCCCGATCCCGATCGGCTCCACCGCCGCGATGGTGTTCTCGCTGCTCATCGCCTTCAGCGTCACGCCTTGGGCCGCGATCCGCGTGCTCAAGCGCCACCTGCCCAAAGCTGTTGCCGGGAGCAGCGACCCCGGCCAGCCGGCCTCGGCGCGGCCGGCTCCCGCCGACCACGACCACGCGCCCAACGACTGGTCGACCCGCCTCTACCACCGCGTGATGGATCCGCTGCTCGACCACGCGCGCTGGCGCTGGACGTTCCTCGTCGCGATCGTCGCGGCGTTGCTCGTGGCGATGGGACTCGTCGGCCTCGGCGCGGTGAAGGTCAAGATGCTGCCCTTCGACAACAAGTCGGAGTTCCAGATCATCCTCAACACCGAGGAGGGCACCACGCTCGAGCGCACCGCCGCCATCGCGCAGGAGATGGCCGCCGCGCTCCGCGACGAGCCCGAGGTGCGCGACTACCAGATCTACGCCGGCACCGCCTCGCCGTTCAATTTCAACGGCCTCGTCCGCCACTACTTCATGCGCCGCGGGCCGAATGTCGCCGACATCCAGGTCAACCTCGTCGGCAAGGGCGAACGCTCCTTCCAGAGCCACGACATCGCGAAACGCCTCCGCCCGAAGATCGCCGCCATCGCCGCGAAACACGGCGCGTCCGCCGCCATCGCCGAGGTGCCGCCCGGCCCGCCCGTGCTCCAGACCCTCGTCGCCGAAATCTACGGACCGACCGAGGAGGCCCGCCTCGGCCTCGCGCGCCGCGTGCGCTCCATCATGGAGAAATCCCCCGGCGTCGTGGACATCGACTGGTACGTCGAGGCGCAGCAGCCGAAGGTCCGCTACATCGTCGACAAGGAGAAGGCCGCGCTCGCCGGCATCGCCGAGACCGATATCGCGCAGGCGCTGCGCATCGCCGCGCCGGGCCTCGTCGCCGATCTCCTCCACCTCCCCGACGAACGCGAAGACATCTCCGTCGCCATCGAGCTGCCGCGCGCGGCCAAGGGCCGGCCCGAGGAGTTGCTCTCGTTGCGCGTCCGCAGCGCCACGAATCCCGCCGCGCCGCTCGTCCCGCTCTCCGAGCTCGTCCGCCTCGAGCGCACGCACGGCGAGCGCAACCTCTACCGCAAGAACCTCGTGCCCGTGACCTACGTCACCGCCGATGTCTCCGGTGTCGTCGAGAGTCCGGCCTACGCGATGTTCGCGATGAACCGCGAGCTGGCGAAGATCGACGCGCGCGAGTTCGGCGGCGTTTCCCAGCGGCTCCAGATTCTGAACATGAGCATGCCCTTCGACCCGCGCCAGCCGTCGATGAAGTGGGACGGCGAGTGGCATATCACCCTCGAGGTGTTCCGCGACCTCGGCCTGGCGTTCGCCGCCGTGCTCATCCTCATCTACATGCTCATGGTCGGCTGGTTCAAAAGCTACATCACGCCGCTCGTCGTGATGGCCGCGATCCCGTTCTCGCTCATCGGCATCCTGCCCGCGCACTGGGCGATGGGCGCGTTCTTCACCGCCACCTCGATGATCGGCTTCATGGCCGGCGCGGGCATAGTCGTCCGCAATTCCATCATCCTCGTCGACTTCATCGAGCTGCGCCGCTCGCACGGGCTTTCATTGCGCGACGCGGTGGTCGAGGCCGGCGCCGTGCGTTTCCGCCCGATGCTGCTCACCGCGCTGGCGGTCGTCGTGGGCGCGAGCGTGATCCTCGCCGACCCGATCTTCCAGGGCCTCGCGATCAGCCTGATGTTCGGCGAAATCGCCTCGCTGCTCGTCAGCCGCATGGCCGTGCCCGTGCTCTACTTCATGGCCAACCGCAACCGCTGACCCGTGCCACGCACGTCCGCTCCGGCGGCCGCCCGGTGACGCGTTCGGGCTCGTTACCGAACGAATAAACACACTTCCGCGCAGCGCCGCTGCCCCATCGCACGTCTTTCCCAATCGTTCCCACATGACTGTCTACCATCTCCTCCTCCTCGCCGTCGCCGCGCTCGTGGCGTTCGTGATGCTGCGCCCGCTGCTCTTCGGCGGGAAACGCCTCTCCGTCGCCGAAGCGCAAGCCAAGCTCGCCGCCGGCCAGGCCGTGCTCGTCGATGTGCGCGAGCCCGGCGAGTGGCGCGCCGGCGTGGCCAAGCCCGCGTACCTGCTTCCGTTGAGCGACCTCCAGGGCCCGCGCAACCGCTGGGCGCCATTCCTCGCCGCGAACAAGGACAAGGAGATCCTCCTCTACTGCGTGTCCGGGATCCGCTCCGGCCAAGCCGCCATGGTCCTCCGACGCGAGGGATTCACCGTCGCCAACGTCGGCAGTTACCACCGCTGGGCCGGCGCCGGCCTGCCGACCCGCAAGCCCTAACGGCCCGTCGACGCGCCGGCTTTTCGGCCACTTCTGCCCAACCCGCAACCGCAGTCGCCCACAGCGCCTGCTCCTGTTCCTCCGTCACCATGAACCTCCGCCTCCTCGCTTCGCTGCTCGCCCTCGCCGCCGTCGTCGGCTGCGCCAAGGAAAACGCTCCCGCCGCGGCCGCCCCGACCACCACCCACGAAGTCCGCGACTTCCCCGCCGATGTGCTCGCGCGCAGCGAGTCCACGCCCGTGCTCGTCGATTTCTGGGCCCCGTGGTGCGGCCCCTGCCGCATGCTCTCGCCCGTGATCGAAAAAGCCGCCGCCGACGCCAGTGGTCGTTGGACTCTCGTGACAGTGAACGTCGACAACAACGAGCCGCTGGCCCGCGAGTACGGCATCCAGAGCATCCCCAACGTGAAGCTCTTCCACCGCGGCAAAGTCATCGCCGAGTTCGTCGGCGCGAAATCCGAGTCCGGCCTGCGCGACTGGCTCGACACCCACCTACCCAAGCAGTGACCCGCCGCCCGTAACTGGACGGCGGAGCCGCTCCGCGCATCGCCTTACCCAGCCGTTTCGCCTCCGTCCCTTTTTCGCTCTCTGGTCTCCGGTTTTCCACCATGTCCCAACCGTTCCGTCTCGTCGTCATTGGCGGTGTCGCCGCCGGCGCCTCCGTCGCCGCCCGCGCCCGCCGCCTCTCCGAAACCGCGCAGATCACCGTGATCGAGCGCGGCCCCGACGTCTCCTTCGCCAACTGCGGCTTGCCGTACTTCATCGGCGGCGAGATCGCCGATCGCGCCGCTCTGGCCGTGCAGACGCCGCAGACGCTGAAGGCCCTGCTCAACCTCGACGTGCGCACCGGCACCGAGGCGATCGCCATCGACCGAGCCGCCAAGCGCGTGCAACTCCGCACCCTCGCCACCGGCGCCGAGCAATGGCTCCCGTACGACAAACTCGTGCTCGCCCCCGGCGCCTCGCCGCTGCGCCCGCCGCTCCCCGGCATCGACGATCCGCGCATCCACACGTTGAGGTCGCTTCAGGACATGGACCGGCTCAAGACCGCCGCGACCGCCGCGCGCCGCGTCGCGGTCGTCGGCGCCGGTTTCATCGGTCTCGAGATGGCCGAGCAACTCGTCCGCCTCGGCAAGGAGGTCACGCTCGTCGAGGCGCTCGATCAGCTCCTGCCGCCGCTCGACAAGCCCATGACCCTCCTCCTGGAGGACGAATTCCGCCGCCACGGCGTGCAACTCGTCCTCGGCGACCCCATCGCCGCCTTCGCGCCGGCCGGCGAAGCGCTCGCCTGCCAGCTGAAGTCCGGCCGCACACTCGCCGCCGATCTCGTCGTGCTCGCCATCGGCGTGCGTCCCGAGACCGCGTTGGCGAAAACCGCCGGCCTCGAGCTCGGCCCACGCGGCCACCTGCGCACCGACGCGTTTCTGCGCACCAACGACCCCGACATCTATGCCGCCGGCGACGCCGTCGAGGTCCGCGACTTCGTCACCGGCGAGCCCACCGCGGTGCCGCTCGGCGGCCCCGCCAATCGCCAGGGCCGCGCGATCGCGGACCACATTTTCCGCCCCGCCGAAGCGCAGCCGCTCCCCGGCGCGCTCGGCACCGCCATCGTCCGCGCCTTCGGCGTCGCCGCCGGCCTCACCGGCTGGAGCGAGAAACGCCTCTGCGCCGCCGGCCGTGCTTACCGCACAGTGACGGTGAACGACAACCACCACGCTGGCTACTTCCCCGGCGCCCAGCCGCTCCTCCTCAAACTGCTCTGGGATCCCGCCGACGGCCGCGTGCTCGGCGCGCAGGCCACGGGCCTCGCCGGCGTCGACAAACGCCTCGACGTGCTCGCCACCGCCATCGCCGGCGGCCTCACGATCGACGACCTCGCGCAACTCGAGCTCTCCTACGCGCCGCCTTTCGGCTCCGCAAAGGACATCGTCAACCTCGCCGGTTTCGCAGCGGGCAACACCCGCGACGGCCTCGTCTCGCCGATCGACACGTTGCCCGACGATCCCGCCGTGCAGATCGTCGATGTCCGCCCACCGGCGCTCGCGCAGAAGCATCCCGTGCCGCGCTCCGGCGTGAGCAATATCCCGCTCGCCACGCTTCGGCAGCGCGCCGCCGAACTCGATCCGCGACGCCCGGTCGTGACCGTTTGCGCGCTCGGGAAAACCTCGTACTTCGCGGCACGCGTGCTGGCCCAGCGCGGTTTCGCCGTGCAGTCGCTCACCGGCGGCCTGCGCGCCACGATCGATCCGCGCACCCCCGCCAAACCGCCCACACCCTGATCCTCCCATGAACCGCGTTTCGCTCCTGCTCTGCGCTGCTTCCGCGATGTTCACGTTCGCCGCCTGCCACGCCGAAAACCCGCGCCTTGCGCCGGCGGAGGCCGCCCTCCGTGTCGCCTCCGGCGAGGCCGTTCTCATCGACGTGCGCGAGACCGACGAATGGCGCGAGACCGGCATCGTCGCCGGAGCCACGCCGCTCGCGCTCAGCGATCTGCGCGGCGCACGCGCCACGTGGAAACCGTTTCTCGCCGTCCACAAGAACCGCGAGCTGATCCTCTATTGCCGCTCGGGCAACCGCTCCGGCCAAGCCGCGCGCCTGCTCGCCGCCGAAGGCTACCGCACCGCCAACGCCGGTGGCCTGCGCGACTGGATCGCCGCCGGACAGACGATCCGTCACTACGGCGAATGACGGAGCCATGAGCCGCGACGTCTCCGACTTCTCAATCGATGTGCTCGCCCGGAGCCGCACGGTGCCCGTGCTCGTCGATTTCTGGGCGCCGTGGTGCGGCCCGTGCCGGCTGCTCAAGCCGGTGCTCGAGAAGCTCGCTGCCGAAGCGGCCGGCCGCTGGGAGCTCGTGAAGGTCAACACCGACGAGCGGCAGGCTCTGGCCGAGCAGTACAACATCCGCGGCATTCCCGACGTGAAGCTGTTTCATGACGGGCGTGTCGTCGCCGAATTCAGCGGCGCGCTACCGGAGCGCCAGGTGCGAGCCTGGCTCGAGCAGTTTCTGCCATCGCCCGCGCGCGCCGCCTGCGATCTCGCCCGTGAGCAGCTCCGCGCCGGGCGTTTCGCGGACGCCGAACGCACGCTCGCGCCAGCCCATGCGCAGACTCCGGGTGAAGATACCGTCGCAGGCCTGCTCGGGCTGACGACCGTTTTCCGCGATCCCCGGGCGGCATTGGCGCTCGTACGCGACCGCGCGAGCGACGACGTGGAACTGGTCCGGCTCTTCGCCCATGTGTTTGCGATCCCACCGGCATCGCTTTCCGAATCCCCCGCGCGGCTTCCGCTGCTTGGCGGGTTGGCCGAGCTCCGCGCCGGCCGTTTCGCCGAGGCGTTGCGCCTACTCATCGCCTCGATGGAGGAAAGCGTGCGCTACTCCGATTCCGCCGCAAAACGCGCCTGCCTCGCGTTGTTCAAGCTCCTCGGCCCCCGTCACCCGCTCAGCGAAGAGTACCATCGGCGCTACGGCATGATGGCGAACTCGTAGGCCGCCCGCGCCATACTGGGCCGAGCACGCGATCGTCGACGGGGGCGCGAACTACCGCCGCGCCGAAAACAGCTCCGCGCGCTCGCTGTGGGTCTTCTCCAGACTGGCGCAGACGAGCTCGCACAAATCGAAGATCGAAGGATCGGCGATGCTGTAGAACACCTGCAGCCCCTCCTTGCGCCGCACGAGCAGCCCCTCGTCCGTGAGCGTCTGGAGATGGCGCGAGACGTTGGTCTGCGTCCCGTCTGTCAGCTCTACGAGAGTGGTCACGTTCTTCTCCCCTTCGTGCAGGCTGTGGAGCAGGCGCAGCCGCCGCGGCTCCGACAACACGGCGAACCGCCGGGCGATCATTACGAACGCTTCATCACTGAGGGGGCGCAGCTTCTTACTCATGGGGGATGATCGAGGGAAATTGACCGGATGAGGGACACAATATGCTTTTATGCGCATATTAGTCCTCGTAACAATTCGTCGTTGAGCTATTAAGCAGTCCCATCGCGTCCGGAAGCAACCGAGATCCAACCCCATCTCGGGACCCCACCACCACCCCATGCACCTGACCCGCTTTCTTGCCCCCGCCTCGCTGCTCCTCCCTGCGTTGGCGTTTCTACCGACACACGTCGCCGCCACCAACGGCATGAACATGGAAGGCTACGGACCGGTCGCCACCGCGCTCGGCGGCGCCTCGATGGCCTACGAAAACGGCACCGCCGCGGTGATCAACAACCCCGCCACCCTCTCCCTGCTGCCGGAAGGCAACCGCCTCGATCTCGCGCTCGGGATGCTCGGCCCGCGCGTCACCGCCACCGCGCCGGACGCCACCGCCGCCCATTCCCGCGCCGAAGCGTTCTTCATGCCCGCCTTCGGTTACGCTCATCGCCGCGGCGCCCTCACCTCGGGATTCGCCGTGTTCGGCCAGGGCGGCATGGGCTGTGAATACGATCCCGATTCCTGGCGCGGTCTCGGCTTCGGGCTGCTCAACCGCACCGAGGTTTCCGTAGGTCGCGCCATCGTGCCGCTCTCGTACCGGATCAACGACCAGCTCAGCGTCGCCGCCACCATCGACTTCGTCTGGGCCGGAATGGATCTCAAGATGGCGATGTCCGGCGCCCAGTTCATGGACCTGGTCGGCACACATCAAACCGGCCAGGCAAGCGGCACGATCGTCCAGAGCTTCGGCCAGATGCTGGCGACCCTGCCCGCGGGCACCGCGGTCGACTACGCCTACTTCGATTTCTCGAACGGCTCCGATTTCACCGGCGCGGCCCGCGGCTACGGTTACGCCGCCAAAGCCGGCCTCGTGTACACGCCGTCGCCCGACCTGTCGTTCGGCGTCACCTATCACTCGCAAACCCGGCTCTCCGACCTGAAGGCGGGCGGCGCGAACATCGCTTTCCAACTCGACGTCCCGGAAATGGGCGCGATCGCGCAGACGCTCGCCGGCGACATCACCGTGCGCGATTTCGAGTGGCCGGCGATGTTTGCCGCCGGTGTGGCGTGGCATCCGGCGGACGGATGGATGGTCGTCTGCGACGTGCGTCGGGTGTTCTGGGCGGATGTGATGGAAAACTTCAGCCTGCGTTTCACCGCCGATGACACTTCCGCCAACGGCTCGCTCGCCGGGCAGGACCTCGCCGCCCTCCTGTACCAGGACTGGCGTGACCAGACCGTGGTCCAGTTGGGAGTGGCCTACGACGTCTCGAAGCGCCTCACCCTGCGGGCGGGCTACAACCACGGGAAAGACCCGATCCCGGACAATTTCCTCAACTGTCTTTTTCCCGCCACGGTCGAGGTCCACCTGACCGCCGGCTTCGGGTGGAAGCTCAGCGACCGCTCCTCCATCGACGCCTCCTTCGCCTACGGACTCCCGCACGAAGTCACCAACGGAGGCGGCATCACCGTGCGCCATTCGCAGTACAACCTCCAGCTGCTCTACGCCTTCCGCTTCTAGTCCCGCGCGGCCGCGCTGCCGCGCCTTCCCCGTCGGCCGTTCCGCCTCCACCGAAGACAACCCGCTCACGCCCCGCAGAAGAACCTGTCGGCATCCATGCAAAACCGCCCACGCCTCCGCCTCCGGAGCCTGCGCCTCGACGGCGCCGCCCTGCTTCTGATAGGCGCGTTGACCGCCTGCCGTCACGAACCGCCTGTGACATCCGGCACCGCGCCGTCGCCCGTCAACCCACGCCAAGGGCATGTGCTCCCGCATCTCGACCACAGCGCCTTCTTCAAGAGCCCGATCGCCTCGCCTCAGGAGGTCACTCAAGGATGCCTCAAGTGTCATCCGGAGAGCGCCAGCCAGGTCATGCAGACTGCGCATTGGACCTGGGTCAGCGGCGATGTCACGCGCAACGGAAAGACCGTACCACTCGGAAAGCGAAACCAGATAAACAACTTCTGCATCAGCGTCGTCGGCAACTGGGCCTCGTGCACGACCTGCCATGCCGGTTACGGCTGGGGCGACAAGGACTTCGATTTCACCCGGCAGGAAAACGTCGACTGTCTCGTCTGTCATGACGGCTCGGGCACCTACTCGAAGACCAAGCGCGGCCTCCCGAACCCGAAGGTCGATCTCCGCATCGTCGCGGCCAGCGTGCGCCGCCCGAGCCGCGAAAACTGCGGCATCTGCCATTTCAACGGCGGCGGCGGCATGGGGGTGAAACACGGCGATCTCGACGACTCCCTGCTGAACCCGAACGCCGAGCTCGACCTGCACATGGGCCGACTGAACTTCCAGTGCGTCGACTGCCACAAGACCCACGAGCATCTCGTCTCCGGCAAGGCGAACACCACCTACTCCACCGCCACGAAGGCGGTCCGCCTCGGCTGCGCAGACTGCCACACTGAGGCGCCGCACTCCGATCACCGGCTCAACGACCACACCTCGCGGGTGGCCTGCCAGACCTGCCACATCCCCGCCTATGCTCGGCAGGTCCCCACGAAGATGGACTGGGACTGGTCCCAGGCCGGCGACTCCGCCCGGAAGGAAAGCCCGCACGAATACATGAAGATCAAGGGCGCGTTCCGCTACGAGGAGAACGTCACACCCGAGTACGCCTGGTACGACGGCAAGATGGACCGCTACGTCGTCGGCGACAAACTCGACGCCGACCGGGAACACGCCATCAACCGCCCGCTCGGTGCCCGCCGCGACAAGCTCGCCAAGATCTGGCCCTTCAAGATCCACCGCGCCAAGCAGCCGTACGATCCGGTCAACAACATCCTCCTGCCGCCGGTGACCAGCGGCGAAGGCGGCTATTGGACGAAGTTCGACTGGGACTTCGCGGTCCGCAAGGGCGCGGAGCTCAACGGACTGCCGTACAGCGGCACCTACGGGTTCACCGAGACCCGCATGTACTGGCCGATCACCCACATGGTCGCGCCCGCCGAGGGAGCCCTGGGCTGCCGCGACTGCCATTCGCCGGGCGGCCGCCTTCCGTGGAAACAGCTCGGCTACGAACACGATCCCGTCGGAGGCCCCGGAAAATGAGCGCCATGAACCGCCAACCCAAACCCGTCCTCAACCCCTACCTCGCCGGGGCGATCCTCGGCGTGGTGCTCTTCGCCTCCTTCGCCCTCACCCAGGGTGGGCTCGGGGCCTCCGGCGCGATCAGCCGGATCCAAGTTTCGGCGACCGCGCTGCTCAGCCAGTCGCATGTCGACCGGGTCGGCTACTTCGCCACGGTCGGCGGCGGCGATCGCCACGCGCTCGACCACTCGAGCGTGTACCTGTTCCTCGGCACGTTTCTGGGCGGCATGCTCTCCGCCCGGCTCAACGGCCGCATGAAAATCGAGGTGTTCAAGGGCCCGCGGATCTCCTCCTGGCAACGTCTGGCGTTCGCGCTCCTCGGCGGCGCCATCATGGGCTATGGCGCACGGTTCGCCCGCGGCTGCACCTCGGGCCAAGCTCTCTCGGGCGGCGCGGTGCTCTCGCTGGGCAGCTGGGCCTTCATGTTCTGCGTCTTCATCGGCGGGTACGCGCTCGCCTACTTCGTCCGCCGCCTCTGGACCGACTGAACCACCACTCGGAGCGACACACCATGCTGCCACTCGACATCAACGCGGAACTCGGGAGAGCCGGCGGCAACGCCGTCTTCTTCCTCATCGGCGCCGCCTTCGGGGCGACGCTGGAACTGGCCGGCTTCGGCGATTCCCGCCGTCTCGCCGCGCAATTCTATCTCAAGGACATGACGGTCCTGAAGACGATGTTCACCGGCATCGTCGTCGCCTGTCTCCTGCTCTTTCTCTCCTCGGCGCTGGGGCTCCTCGATTTCTCGCAGATCGCGGTAAACCAAACCTTCCTCTGGCCGGGCATCGTCGGCGGGCTCATCATGGGCATCGGCTTCATCGTCGGGGGCTACTGCCCCGGCACCTCGGTCGTTTCCGCGGCCAGTCTCAAGCTCGACGGACTCCTGTTCCTCGTCGGCACCGGGCTCGGCGCCGGACTCTTCGGCGAAACGGTGTCGAGCTTCTCGGAGTTCTGGAACTCGTCGTTCACCGACCGGTTGCTGGTCTCCGATTGGCTCGGCTGGAGCATCGGCGCGACGGTCTTCGCCGTTACCCTGATGGCGTTGGGCATGTTCTACGCCGCCGAGAAGACGGAGGAGTTTTTCCGCTCCGGCACCTTCTCGTGGAAGATCGCCAGACCCGTGTACCTCGCCGGCGCCGGCGCGCTGTTCGCGGTCGCCGCCGCGGTGTGGATCATCGGCCAGCCCGATCCGCTCCGGCGCTGGGAACTCCTGCAGGGCCGATACGCCGCCCTGCTCGCCTCGCGCGCTGTCTTCATCGATCCGCTGGAATACCTGAAGACCGCCAACGACACCGGCATCAAGCTGCTCACGCTCGATCTGCGTGCCGAAACCGAGTTCACCGTCTTTCACCTCGCCGGCTCCGAACGCCGCACGCTCGACGAACTGCTCGACTCCCGCGTCGCCGCCCCGCTCGCCCAACTGCCCGCGCAGGGCGTGGTGGTGCTCGTGGCCGACGACGAGGCCGTGGCCGTCGCCGCCTGGCAGCGCCTCAAGGTCCAGGGCGTCTCCAATCTCTACATCCTCGAGGGCGGCCTCAGCCAGTGGCACGCGCGCTTCGCGGGCCGGACGCTCCACGGTAAACCGTTCGACCTCTCGCGTCCTCCCGCCTCCGTGCTGGAGCTGTTCCCGAAGGACGCCTTCACGCCCAAGATCAAACTGGCCACCAAGAAACGCTCCGGAGGGCTCTGCAGTTGATCCCCATGACGCCGAACTCCTCGCTTCGCCGCACTCTCGCGATCCTGCTCGCACTCCAGACCGTGTCCGCGCTCGCCGCGGCGCAGGAGCTTGCCACCGCTGCGGCCGCCGCCGGCGATTGCCTCTCCTGCCACGCGACGAACATCTCCGCCTCCGCGTACGCTGGGTCTGTTCATCGCTCCCTCTCCTGCGTGGCGTGCCATATCAAAGATGACACCAAGCCCGTCGAGCCCGCCACGCCCGGCCGGACCACCTGCGTCGTGCCGTTCAAGGCGACCGACTGCCGCTCCTGCCACGGCGCGATCGTCGAGCAGCACGCGCTCAGCGTCCACAACACCGACCGCCTCCCGGTCGCCTGCTCGAAGTGCCACTCGGATATCCATGAGATAACGTCACACAAGGACGACAAGACGGCCGCGGCCCGCCTGTGCAGCCAGTGCCACGAGCACCAGGCCGACTATTTCGACTCCGCCCATTTCAAGGCGCTCGCCGCCGGCGGCCACGACTCGGCCGCCTGCACCGACTGCCATGGCCTGCACGCGATCGCCAAGGTCGACAACGTCGCGCAAGGCCGCGTCTTCCACACCGCGGCCTGCCTCAAGTGCCACGCCGACACCGATCGGATGGCGCGCAACCACGTCACCGCGATCGCACCGCAGACATTCTTCGAGAGTTATCACGGGAAGAACGTGCGCCTCGGTTACCCCGAGCGCGTCGCCGGCTGCGCCGATTGCCACAAGGCCCACAAGGTTCTTCCGACCTCCGATCCCGGCTCGAGCGTGCACCCGGCGAACATCGTCGGCACCTGCGCCCAATGCCACCAGCAGGCGAGCGCGAGCTTCGCGAAGTTTGCGCCGCACGCGGAACCCTCCGACCGCGCGAAGTTCCCCGTCCTGTTTTGGACCGCGGCCGGCATGACCGCCCTCATGGTCGGCACCTTCCTATTCTTCTGGGTACACTCGTTGCTTTGGGCCTTCCGCGCCTTCGTGGACAAGAAACGCCGGCGGGTCGCCGAGTTCTTCCCC
>DATGXA010000002.1:0-8989 GCA_035299125.1 Opitutaceae bacterium | reverse complement strand
CGCGACCGAGCGCCTTCGCGCCGCCGGCGTGCGGGTGATCGGCGAGCCGCGCCGCACCGGCGACGGCTACTTCGAGAGCGTGGTGCTCGACCCGGACGGCAACCGGATCGAGCTCACCGCGTAAGGTCACCCAACAAGGAGGCCACCTCGCCGCGGTGAGACCCCGTCTGCGTTCAAGCCTTCGTCTTCAGCAGCTTCTCGCGCGCGACGAACAGCAGGAAGCCGGTGAGCAGCACGAACGGCACGAGCGAAAGCGCGTCCGCCCACTCGCCGGCGTAGAACGGATTCACCGCCTCCGCCCACCCGGCGATCCGAGCGTCGAGCCCGCTGAGCACCCCGGTGAGCAACGCGATCAGGATGCCCGCGATCGCGCCGCCGGCGATGTAACCGGAAGCCAACAACACACCTGGGCTCTTGTCGCTCTCCGCCGCGAGTTGCGCCTCGTCGAGGTCCATGTGCCGCAGTTCGTGGCGTTTCTTCCGGTCGACGAGCCACCGCACCATACCGCCGATGAAGATCGGCGTCGACGACGACAGCGGCAGGTACACGCCCACGGCAAACGCCAGCGAGGGGATGCCCGAGAGCTCGAGCGTGATCGCGATGAACACGCCGAGCAGCACCAGCGCCCACGGCAGTTTCCGGTCGAGAATACCTTTGATGATGTAGCTCATCAGCGTCGCCTTCGGCGCGGCGTATTTGCGCGCCTCGGTGCCGTCGGGGCGCTTGGTGAATGCACCGTTGATACCGGGATCGACGAGCCACACGGCCCGCCCCTCAGCGTCGACCAAGTACTTGCCCGCGGGGCCGCCGGCATCGTCGGTCTTGTGCCACGAGCGGTACGTCGCGCCATCGGCCGCGGCCTGCGGTCCGGCGAGTTTCTCCTCGTGCGCGCCGACGAGCTGCTCCGCGGAAACCTGTAACTCCGGCGCGACCTGCGCCGCCGGCACGTACACCGTGCCGTCGCGGTTCAGCACGAGCAGAATGGGCCCGAGCGCGAGCGCCGAGACCAGCGCGCCTACAAGGATCGCGTACTGCATGAGCTTCGGCGTGCCGCCGACAAGGAAGCCGGTCTTGAGGTCCTGCGACGTCGTACCGCCGTTCGAAGACGCGATGCAGACGATCGCGCCGACCGACAACGCGCCGACGTACGCCGCGCCGCCCGTGCGACCGATGAGCAGGAACACGAGGCAGGTCAGCAGCAACGTCGCCACCGTCATGCCGGAGATCGGGTTCGAGGAAGATCCGATCTCGCCCGTGAGCCGCGACGAAACCGTCACGAAGATGAAGCCGAACACCACGATCAACAGCGCGCCGAGCACGTTCATCTCGAGCGGCCGCGCCAGCGTGATCGCCGCGATCAACGCCACCGTGCCGATCGCGACGAACTTCATCGATAGGTCGCGATCCGTGCGCGCGACCGCTGCGCCGCTCGTCGGTTCGCCGCGCGAGCCGCGAAAATCCGCGAGCCCTGCGCGCAACCCATGCCAGATCGTCGGGATCGAGCGCACCACGCTGATGATGCCTCCCGCCGCCACGGCGCCCGCGCCGATGTAGAGCACGTACGCGCCACGGATCTGGTCGGGGCTCATCTCGGAAATCGGAATCGTGCCGGGCGCGAGCGGTCCCGCGATCCGGTCGCCGAAAAACTTGATCAGCGGAATCAGCACGAGGTACGCGAGCACGCCGCCCGCGCACATGATCGAGGCGATGCGCGTGCCGATGATGTAGCCCACGCCGAGCAGCTCCGGCGAAACCTCCACGCCCACCGAGCCGCCGTTGAACGGCGCTCCAAAGACCTTGTTCGCGACATCCTTCCAGCCGCGCAGCGCCACATTCAGTGTCTTGTAGAGCAAGCCCACGCCGAAACCCGTGAAGATCACCTTCGCGCCGGGAAGTTTTCCGACGCCGGCCGCGGCCGCCGCGCGCATCTCGGCCTTGGCCGAGTCCGATGCCGCCGCGCGGCTCTCCTCCGATGCGCCTGCGATCAACACCGCCGCGCACGCCGTGCCCTCGGGATACTTGAGCACGCCGTGCTCCTTCACGATCAACGCCCGCCGCAGCGGGATCATCATGAGGATGCCGAGCAGGCCGCCGAGCACGCCGACCAGCATCACACGCGTGATCTCCAGATCGAAGCCGAGGATGAGAATCGCCGGCATCGTCGCGCCGAGGCCGAACGCGATCGACTCGCCCGCCGAGCCCGCCGTCTGCGCGATGTTGTTCTCGAGGATCGTGGCGTCGCGGCCGCCGAGCTTCGACCAGCCGCGAAACAGCGCGAGCGAGATCACCGCGACGGGGATCGACGCGCTCACGGTCAATCCGACCTTGAGCACGAGGTAGAGCGACGACGCGCCGAAGAGGATTCCGAGCAGCGTACCCGTGATCAGGGCACGCGCTGTGAACTCCGGCAGGATCGTGGATGCTGGGATGAACGGCTCGAAGCCGCGGGGCGATTTGGATTCGTCGGCCATGGGCGATGGTGCCCGATGACCGCAGGAACCGTGCCCCGCCGCAACGCCGGACTGCTGGAGCGAGCTGGCGCGGTGGGGCGACGTTCCCCGGCTTGATTCACCACCCCACCGACGGGCCGGGGAAACGCGACGTCACTTCTCCGCGTCCGCCTCTCCCTCGCGGTCCTCCCACGGGCGCTCGCGGCGTTGCTTCGCCTGCTCGCGATTCGCGCGGTCGCGCTCGGCCTGCTCGCGATCGGCCTCGTCGCGGATGCGCTCGCGCTCGCGTTGGATCCGGCGGCGCTCCTGTTCGATGCGACGGCGGTCGTCCTCCACCGCACGGCGCTGGCGCTCCACTTGGTCGAGATTCGTGCGGCGCTCCTCGTCGCGCCAGCGACGTTCCTCCTGGCGTATCTGAAATTCGTCGTCGCCCCGGCGGCGCGCCTCGACCCGACGCCGGTGCTCATCCTCACGCAGCAACCACTGCTGCCGCTTCCACTCCCAGTCCGCCTTCGCGCGATTCCATTCCAGCTCCTCCTCGTTCCAACGCCGCATCTCCTCCGCGCGGTCCAGCTCCATACGGCGCCGGTTGGTCTGCGCGTCCGGATGTTGCAACGCCGACCACTGTTCGTGCTCGCGTTGCCGCCGGCGCCACGCCTCTTCGCGAAGGCGCCAATTGTCCTCCTCGCGTCGCCAGTTTTCCTCTTCGCGCGCCCAGGCGTGCTCGTCGAGTTCGGGAGCCTCGCCCTCGGCTTGGGCGACCACGCGCTCGCGGATTCTTCGCGCCTCGTCGCCCGCCGTCTCTTCGCGTTCCGCCCGACCGCTGGCCGCCAGCCCGACCGCCGCCGCCACGGTGAAGACCAACATAGTGCGCTTGTCCATGGTGCGCGCATTCCAGCACGCCGGCCGATTTCGCTCAAGTCGGCATCTGCCGCCCGCCGCCTGCGCCGGCCGGTCAAGAAAACCCGCGCCGAACCGAAGAGTGGTGACATGTCCACGCCCGCCATCCTCCGCGTTCCCGCCCTGCTGCTCCTCGCCGCCACGGCGTTCGCCCTCCGCGCCAATCCGTCACCGGGCCGCGCCGTGCCCGCCGAGGATGCCCTCCGGCTCCTGCTCGACGGAAACCGCCGATTCGTCGCGGGGCAGGCGGTGCACTTCCAGCAGGATGCGTTGCGGCGCCATGTCACCGCTGTCGAGGGACAGAAACCCTTCGCCGTCGTCCTCACCTGTTCCGATTCGCGCGTGCCGCCGGAGTTGCTCTTCGACCAAGGTATCGGCTGCCTGTTCGTCGTACGGGTCGCCGGAAATGTCGCCCGCACCGATGAGGTGGCGACGGTAGAATACGGCGTCGGCCACCTCGGCGCCCGGCTGGTGCTCGTGCTCGGGCACACGCGCTGCGGCGCGGTGACGGCCGTCGTCGAAGAGGCGCATGTCGGTCCGAATCTCGCGCAATTGGTCGGACCTGTCGCCCCGGCCGCGGCCCGCGCGCGCGCCGCCAATCCCGGCCTGCACGGCGCTCCGCTGGTCGAGGCCGCCGTGCGCGCCAATGTCGAGCAGGCCATCGCCGATCTCACCCGCCTGAGCCCGGAGCTGGCCCACGCCGTCGAACTCGGCGAAACGCGGCTCGTCGGCGCGATCTATGATTTGGAGACGGGCGAGGTGCAACTCCTCGACCCGGCAGCTCGCGCGCCCGCCGAGAATCCCGCCGAATGGGCGCCCCGGCCCTCGCCCACGCCGCACTCGCATTGAGCGCCAGCCGGCGAAGTCTCCGCGGAGATGGACGTTTCCCCGAAACGTCCATCTCCCCGGCCCGCGACACGCACCATCGAGAAGGAGAAGCGGAGCAGGTGAAACGCTCGCGGCCAGGCACGGTCAGGAGCGCCGTCACTACCGGAAACGCTCGGACCGGACAACGAACTCACCCATCCACCACCGCCCTCACGCGTTTCGTCGTTTCGCTCGTCGCCGCGCTCGCGGAAGGCGCCACACCGCAGGTTCACCCCGCAGCGCGCGGCTCGCGTTCACCTCGTGGTTTCGCTCGCCAGCCTCGTCGCCAAGCGGCAGTTTCGCGCCTTCCGCATTCCGGCCGTTGACCGACGGCCATTTGTCATTCGTCATCGCTCCCTCATTCTTCCCGCCATGTCCTGGTCCCGTTTCACCGCGCTCTCCTTCCACGACGAACGTCTCGGCTTCACGCTCGACCTGAGCCGCATGAACTTCGATGCCGACGCCCTCGGCATCCTCGAACCGAAGTGGCAGCAGGCCTTCGACGACATGGCCATGCTCGAGCAGGGCTCCATCGCCAATCCCGACGAGCAGCGCATGGTCGGCCACTATTGGCTGCGCTCCCCGGCGCTCGCGCCCACGCCCGAGATCAAGACCGCCATCTCCGACGCGCTCACGCGCATCCAGGATTTCGCGGGCCGTGTGCACCGTGGCGAGCTCGCCGGCCCGCGCGGGCCGTTCAAGCACGTGCTCGTGATCGGCATCGGCGGCTCCGCCCTCGGCCCGCAGTTTGTGCGCGAGGCGCTCGGTCACCCGCAGACCGACAAGATGGCGCTCTGGTTCTTCGACAACACCGATCCGGACGGCATGGATACCGTGCTCGCCGCGCTCGCGGGCAAGCTCCACGAGACCATCGCGCTCGTCATCTCGAAATCCGGCGGCACCGTCGAAACGCGCAACGGCATGCTCGAGGCCGCCGCCGCGTTCAAGGCCGCCGGCCTGAACTACCCGAAGCATTTCGTCGCCGTCACCGGCGAGGGCTCGAAGCTCGACAAGATCGCCGAAGGCGAAGGCTGGCTCGCCCGTTTCCCGATGTGGGACTGGGTCGGCGGCCGCACCAGCGAGCTCGGGCCGGTGGGCCTGTTGCCCGCCGCGCTCCAAGGGGTCGACATCGGCGAGCTGCTCGCCGGTGCCGCCACGATGGACCAGCTCACCCGCCGCGACGTGCTCCGCGAAAACCCCGCCGCGCTCCTCGCGACCGCATGGTTCCTCGCCACCAAGGGCGCCGGTGAGAAGGACATGGTCATCCTCCCGTACAAGGACCGCCTGCTCCTCTTCTCGCGCTACCTCCAGCAGCTCGTGATGGAGTCGATCGGCAAGGAGCTCGATCTCGCCCGCCGCGTCGTCAACCAGGGCATCGCCGTCTACGGCAACAAGGGCTCGACCGACCAGCACGCCTACGTGCAACAGCTGCGCGAAGGCGTGAACAACTTCTTCGTGACGTTCATCGAAGTCCTCCGGGACCGCGCCGGCGACTCGATGGAAGTCGAGGCCGAGGGCATCACCTCCGGCGACTACCTCCAGGGCTTCTATCTCGGCACGCGCGACGCGCTCACCGAGAAGGGCCGCGAATCGCTCACGATCACCGTGCCCGATGTCTCGCCGCGCACCGTCGGCACGCTCATCGCCCTCTACGAACGCGCTGTCGGCTTCTACGCGACGCTCGTGAACATCAACGCCTACCACCAGCCCGGCGTCGAAGCCGGCAAGAAGGCCGCCACCGCGGTGATCGCGCTCAAGAAGAAGATCACCGGCGCGCTCGCGGCCGACCCCGGCACGGCGTTCACCGCCGAGGCGCTCGCCGCCCGGCTCGGCGCCGACCCCGAGCTCACGTTCAAGCTCCTCGAGCATCTCGCCGCCAACCCGCAGTCGAAGGTCACGCGCCAGCGCGGCGCCGCCTGGTACGCGGCCACGTACACCCGCAGCTGAGCGGGCCGTCGGCCCGCGCCGGCGCACACGTTCGCCCGCTTCGGCGGAGCGCCCCGAGCGCTCCGCCTTTTTTGCGTCCAGTCGTCGCCCGTCGCTGGCCGAGGGCGGCAAAACGAGTTTGTTGCGCGCCTAAACTTCTCGGTCCCCGGCCCGATGTTAACCGCGCCGCACGCCCGGCGGGCGCGCGTGCAAACCACCACCATGGCTCTGCTGGATATCGATTCGCTCACCCCGGGCATGAAAGTCGGAAAGGATGTCGTCGAGGCATCCGGCCAGGTGCTGCTGCGCGCCGGCACCGAGATCTCCGAGAAACACCTGCGCGTGCTCCGTTCATGGGGCATCCAACAGGTGGAGATCGAGGGTCCCAAACCGCCCGATTCCGAAGACACGTTCCTCTCGCGCGCCAGTCCCGAGCTGCTCGACCGCGCGCAGGCCAGCGTGAACGAACGTTTCCGCCACACCGATCCCGTGCACCCCGCGATTGCCGAGCTCATGCGCCTGGCCGTCGTCGCCGAACTTCGTCACCTCGTCCCCGCGGCTCCCCCGCCGCCCCCCGCCGCATGAGCACCACCGTCTCCCAGCTCATCGCCCGGGTCCGCACGGTCTACTCGCTCCCGCAGACGTTCCACCGCCTGCAGGAAGTCGTGCAGAATCCCGACAGCTCGATGAGCGACATCGGCGAGGTGTTGATGGCCGACCAGGCCCTCTCCGCCCGCATCCTCCAGCTCGCGAACAGCTCCTTCTACGGTTTCCCCTCGCGCATCGAGACGATCAGCCACGCCGTCACCATGATCGGCGCCGAGCAAATGGTCGCGCTCGTGCAGGGCACCTGCGTGGCCTCGATCTTCAACCGCGTGCCGCGCGAGCTGGTGAACATGGAGATGTTCTGGACGCACAGCATCGCCTGCGGAGTGACCGCGCGCCTCATCGCCGCCCGTCGCCGCGAGCCGAACACCGAGCGCTTTTTCCTCCTCGGCCTGCTGCACGACATCGGCCGACTCGTGATCTTCCAGCACCTGCCCGACGAAGCCGCCGCCACCCTCGCCCAATCCGGGCGCGACCGGCGGCTGATGCACCAAGTCGAGACCGCCGTGCTCGGCTTCGACCACTGCACCGTCGGCTACGATCTCCTCCGTACGTGGAAGCTCCCGAGCCGTCTCTGCGAGCCGATCAAGATGCACCACAGCTACGCCGGCTCGAGCCTCTACCCGATCGAGACCGCCATCCTGCACACCGCCGATGTCATCGTGAATGCGATGCGCTGCGGCAGCAGCGGCGAACGTTACGTACCGCCGTTGCACGGCCCGAACTGGGATCTCGCCGGCCTCGGGGTCGAGATGCTCGGCCCCCTGCAGAAGGAGATCCACCGGCAGCTCGACGAGGTCAAAAAGACCATCCTCACCTGACGAGGCTCGGCCGCATCATGGACCCGTTGTCCCCATTGGCGCTGCCCACGAGCGACATCCGTACGCTCCGCCCCTTCGAGCAGATCGAGCTGCTCGAGATCCTCTCCTCGCTCGGCAGCTCCCTCAGCCTCAACAGCGGCGAATCCTCGCAGATCCTCAAGAGCCTGCGCATCCACCTCCGGCAGCTGCTCCCGCTGCACACCGCGGCGTTCTTCCTCGCCGACCCCGACACCGCCGAGTTCCTCCTCGAGGACTGCGACCCCTCCGACAACCGCGGCGAGATCCAGCGCGCCATCGACCACGCCATCGACGAGGGCACCTTCGCTTGGGCGCTCCGGCAGAACCGCCCGCTCTTCACCCGCTCGGGTAACAAAGTTTCGGGCACGCTCGTCCTCCACTCCATCGCCACCCGCTCCCGCTGCCTCGGCATGTTCGCCGGCCTCGTCCAGGACGGCCGTATGCACGAAAACGACATCGGGATGCGCCTGCTCACGATCATCCTCGGCCAGGGCGCTTACGCCCTCGAAAACGCCGCCCTCCAACTGCGCATCATGCGCCAGAACGCCGAGCTCGAGCACATGGTCGCCGTGCGCACCTCCCAGCTCGAGGTCGCCCTCACCGCCGCGCAGGAATCCGCGCTCATCAAGTCCCGCTTCCTCGCCAACATGAGCCACGAGATCCGCACGCCGATGAACGGCATCCTCGGGCTCACCGAACTCCTCGAGGCCTCCAACCTCGACGACGAGCAGCGCGCCGATCTCCGCACCCTGCGCGAGTGCGGGCAGAACCTCCTCGTCATCCTCTCCGACATCCTCGACTACTCGAAGATCGAGGCCGGCAAACTCGTCCTCGAGCAGGAACCGTTCGACCTCCACTACCTGCTGCACGAGATCGTCCGCCTCCTCCGCCCCCTCGCCCAAGGCAAGCGCATCGAGCTCCACCTCGAGCTCGACGACCTCGTGCCCGAGCAGGTCGTCGGCGACCAGACGCGCCTCCGCCAGGTCCTCCTCAACCTCGTCGGCAACGCCATCAAGTTCACCGACCACGGCAACGTCACCCTCGCCGTGCGCCACGCCGAGGCGGGCCGCGCCGTGGAGAAGGGCCCCGTCCCCCTCCGCATCGATGTCTCCGATACCGGCATCGGCATGAACCCCGCCGTCGTCGAGAACCTCTTCAAGCCCTTCTCCCAGGCCGACGCCTCCACCACCCGCGTCTACGGCGGCACCGGCCTCGGCCTCGCCATCTGCAAATCGCTCTGCAACCTCATGAACGGCGACATCTGGGCCACCAGCAAACCCGGCGTCGGCAGCACCTTCTCCTGCGAAATCCCTTTCGAGGTGCCCTCCGCGCGCGACGCCACCGCCGACCGCCCCGCCGTGCCGGTCTTCGACGAAGGGCTCGCCGAGGCGCACCCGCTCC
>DATGXA010000001.1:0-2725 GCA_035299125.1 Opitutaceae bacterium | reverse complement strand
GAATTCGTGTGTTTTCATTTTTGATTCTGCCTAACGCCAAAGATGAGCCAGACGGGTGGCTGGCGCAGAGCATGCGCAAGCATGATCTGTGACAAGCAATCGTCTTGGCACCACCGCTTCGTTGAACCAAGCCGCTGCGCGGCGCACGCAGGGAGGCTTATATAAAATTGGGGAGGTCGCCGGCACGGAGCGGGAGGCTGGGTAGGGGGCGCGCAAGAGGCAAGCCTGCGGGTGCTTATGAGCACTCATAAATCGACCAAGGGAAAACGCGGCGGCCAGATTGTGCGGCCGACCGATCATGTATCGCTGCAGCGGTTCGCCGAACTGCTTAAACTGCGCTCGCTGGCGCACTCAACACGGGCGGAGTATCTGCGCTACCTGCGCCGGGTCGGCGAACGGGCCGGCGTGGATCCGGCGACGCTTAACGAGGAGCAGGTGCGCGCGCACATCCTCAAACTCAAGACCGGGCACGGCTATTCGCCCTCGTCGATGCGCACCGCGGTGGCGGCCTTGTCGGCCTTCTATAATCTGCACTTGGGCAATGCCTGGAAGCTCTTCGGGCTGATCCGCTCGCCGGACCGCCAGACCCTGCCGGAGGTGCTCACGCGTTTGCAACTCGCCGCGCTCTTCGCGGCCGTGCGCGAGCAACGTTTTCGCACGCTGTTTCGCACGATCTACGCCTGCGGCCTGCGGGTGTCGGAGGCGGTCAATCTGCGCGTGGGCGACATCGAGGCCGCGGGCGCGCGGGTGCGCGTGCGCGACGCCAAAGGCGGCAAGGACCGCCTCGTGCCGCTGCCCGCCTGGGCGCTCCAGGAACTGCGCTCCTACTGGAAGACCCACCGGCATCCGACCCTGCTCTTCCCCGGCGTGGGCCGGGGCTGGCGGGACAAGCCCGAATCGCTCGAGCGCCTCGCCGCCGCGGCCGAGCCGATGGGCGTGGGCTCGGTCCAGGCCTGCCTGCGTCACGCCCGCGCGGCCGCGCGCCTGCCCGAAGGCGTCTGCGTGCATACCCTGCGCCACAGCTACGCCACCCACCTGCTCGAGGAAGGCGTCTGCATCCGCCTGATCTCCGCCTACCTCGGCCACGCCTCCCTGGAGACCACGCTGATCTACGCGCACCTCACCGCGGTCAACGAGGCCGGCGCGCGGGCCGCGCTCGAACGGCTGCGCCCGCCGGAGCCCGGCGCGTAACGTATCCGGATAACGCTTACCCGGTCCGATGTCCGTGCTGGCCGACTGGCTGGCGCGGCGGGCGCCCGCGTGGCTCGGGGGCCGGCACGGCCCCCTGCCGCCGGCGCACCGCCGCGCCCTGCTCGCGATCGCGCACTGCCGCACGCCCGAGTTGGGCGGGCGCGTGTATGCCTGCGCCGACTGCCGCGGGCACGACTACGCCTATCACAGCTGCCACCACCGCGCCTGCCCGCGCTGCGGCGGACAAGGCGCGGCCGAGTGGACCCGCGCCCAGGAGGAAAAACTCCTCCCCGTTCCCTATTACTTTTGGACCTTCACCGTGCCCGAAACCCTGCGCGCGGCCTTCGCCGCGCGGCCCGACCTGCTCCACGACCTGCTCTTCGCCCAAGCCTTCGCCGCCTTGCAAACGGTGGCGCGGCGGCCGGCGGTCCTCGGCGCCGACATCGCCGCGCTCGCGGTGCTGCACACCTGGGGCCGCCGGCTCCAGCACCACCCGCACGTTCATCTGATCGTGCCCGGCGGCGGCCTGCGCCCCGACGGCAAACGCTGGCAAAAGTGCCGCTCGCCCGCCTGGTTTTTGCCGGTCAAAGCCGTCGCCTCCGCCTTCCGCTCCGGCATGGAGGCGGCGCTGCGCGCCGCCTTGCCCGCCCTGCACGCGGCCGTGCCCGAGGCCAGCTGGCGGACGCCGTGGAACGTCAACGTGCAAGCCGCCGGCTCGGGCGCCGAAGTCGTGCGCTATCTCGCGCGCTACGTGAAGCGCACCGCCATCTCCGACCGGCGCATCCTAGCCGCCGACGAGCGCTCGGTGCGCTTCTCCTACACCGACAGCGCGAGCGGCCGGCGCAAGGAATGCACCCTCTCCGCCGTCGAGTTTATGCGCCGCTACCTGCTCCATGTGCCGGTCCCCGGCCAACATCGGGTGCGGTATTTTGGCTGGCTGCACCCCGCCGCCTGGCGCCGGCGCCTGAAGATCGAAAACCTCCTCGCCAAGGTCATCGTCGTGCGCGCCCGGCCGCCCGTCGCGCCCGACCGGTCGCGGTGCTGTCCGCACTGCGGCCATTTTGCCCTGATCTGCATCGGCCTGCTCCCCCGCGCCCCTCCATGAAACCGGGACCGCATCAAAACCTCGCCCCTTATATAATCGGCCCCACGCCGACGGGCGGAGCCTGCCCCTTTGCCATTAAAACGGCCAAAAACACGTCCTCCGCCGCCCGATCATCGACCTCCGCGCGGCTCAAACCGCCCGAAACCCGGACGAAAGAGCCTCGTCGCCCCAAAAGAAGCCGCCCCGTTATCGGCTCGGCCCGCGATCGCCAAAAAATACAATCCGCATAAGTCCGCGCGGACCGTTTCAGTCCCCCGGGGGCTTGTTCAACAGGAGTCGTGTTGTCGGCTTCGCGACAACACAACTCTCGGGGTTAGGCTCATTTCTTTCTTTAAAACGATTAGGGATATTTGCTCCGAACCATTTTGTGGAATCTCGATTGATCGAGCTTATCCGGTAGTGCCAGCAACTCCGCTTTAGTCCATGGAT